>NZ_JAGPXP010000022.1:0-112092 GCF_018070485.1 Micromonospora sp. C41
GGCGAGCTGCCCGCCGCCGCAGAGCCAGATGTCGCGCCCGGGTTGTGTCTTCAGCTCGCGGACGAAGGCCACCGGGTCACCGGCGACGACGTTCACGTCCGGGTAGTCGGCAGGGGGCAGGGAGCGGCTGAACACGTACTGCTCCAGGTGGGCGTACGGGCTTGTCACGCCCATCTTCAGGCCGGGCTCGTAGCTGCCTCGGCCCATCAGCACTGTGTCGAAGCGGCCGGCGGGCGGGGAGTCGATGCCGAGCTGGGCGTGGGCGAACGTGGGCAGCGTCTGGGGCCACTCGGCCACCAGGTGGGGCGCCAGGTCGGGCGTCAGCGGGAGGAAGTCGAACGACCCGTCGGGCGCGGCGATGAAGCCGTCGAGGGTGCTGGCGACGAAATACACGAGCTTGCGCAAACCGGCTCCGATGTCCGAGGTGATCCACGACGGCTGTCGTGGTTCAGTGGCGAATCTACAACACCTGTCGTGGTTGTTGCTACTGTGTTCGCGTGGCCAGGAACCCGGAACGCCGTACCCTGCTCGCCGACGCCGGTCTGCGGGTGCTCGCCGACGCCGGCGCGCGCGGGCTGACCCACCGGGCGGTCGACGCCGAGGCGGGCGTGCCCTCCGGCACCACCTCGAACTACTTCCCGTCCCGCGCGGCGCTGCTGGCCGGCCTGGCCGAACGGATCTTCGACCGGATCGCGCCCGACCCGGCCGTGCTGGCCGACCTCGGCCGCCGCGAGCCGTCGCTCGCGCTGATGACCGACTACCTGCGCGACATCGTCGCGCGCACCACCCGCGAGCCGGGCCTCACCCGCGCGCTGTTCGAACTGCGGCTGGAGGCCGCCCGCCGCCCCGAGTTGCGGTCCGCGCTCGGCGGCGTGCTGCGCCGGGGGTACGCCGACGACGTCGCCCACCACCTCGCCGCCGGACTACCGGGCGGGGCGTACGAGGTGGCGCTGCTGCACTACGCCGTCGACGGGCTCCTGCTCGACCTGCTCACCACCTCGATCGACGCCGGGTTCGACACCGATCAGGTGGTCTCCGACCTCGTCTCCCGTCTGGTCGGCGACGCCACCCGTTGAGTCTCCTCGCCGTGCGTTAACCCGGGGCGGCCAGCGGGAACGCTGGCGCGGACACCCCTGGGAAGGAGCAACGGATGAGGGAACGCACCGGACTGACCATCGGCGTGCTCGGCTCCTACGGCGGTCGCAACCTCGGCGACGAGGCGATCCTCACGGGTCTCCTGGACGATCTGCGCCGACACGAGCCGAACGCCCGGATCATCGTCTTCTCCCGCAACCCCGCGCACACCGCGCTGGCCCACCCCGAGGTCGAGGCGGTGCCGTGGGAGGGCGTCAGCCGCGTCGACTCGTCCCCGGTGCTCAACCAGCTCGACCTGCTCATCCTCGGCGGCGGCGGGATCCTCTACGACAAGGAGGCCCGGCGCTACCTGCGGGTGGTCCGGGTCGCCCAGGAACGCGGGCTGCCGCTGCTCACGTACGCGGTGGGTGTCGGCCCGCTCAGCGACACGCTCGACAGCGGCATGGTGCGCGAGACGCTCGCGCAGGCGGTCGAGGTGACCGTCCGGGACCAGGAGTCGCGGATGGTGCTGGAGGAGGCCGGTCTGATCAATCCCATCACCGTCACCGCCGACCCGGCGTTCCTGCTGGAACCGGAGGAGTTCCCCGAGCAGTGGCTGCGTGAGGAGGGCGTGCCGGCCAACTCCCGGCTGGTCGGGCTGAGCGTGCGCGAGCCGGGCCGGGCGGCCGAACGGCTCGACGTGGACGGCTACCACCGCCTGCTCGCCCAGATCGGTGACTTCCTGGTGCACCGGATCGACGCGCACGTGCTGTTCGTGCCGATGGAACGCGACGACATCCGGCACTCGCACGGCGTGCTGTCGCACATGACCGCCGCCGACCGGGGCCGGATCCTGCACGGCGACTACCGTCCGGCGCAGATTCTCGGGTTGATGCGCCACTTCGACCTCGCGGTCGGCATGCGCCTGCACTTCCTGATCTTCGCGGCCATGATGGGCACACCGTTCCTGCCGCTGCCGTACGCCGGAAAGGTCTTCGACCTGGCCCAGCGGCTCGGCGTGCCGGCGCTGCGCGGCGTGGAACGGGAGGTCGAGGGCCCGCTGCTGGCCGAGGTGGACCGGCTGTGGGACGAGCGGGCGGCGCGGGCCGACGAGACCGCGCGCCGGGTGGCGGAGGTCTGCGAGCAGGCGCGGGGCACCTCGCAGGTGACCCGCAGCGTGCTGGACAGCATCCGGGCCCGGTCCCTGACCCCGGCGGTGTGAGCCGGGTCGTCAGACCGCCGGGCCACGCCAGGCGTAGACCCACTCCCGGCCCGGCTGGGCGTCCGACTCCAGCTCGTAGATCTGTGCCTCCGCGAGCCCGTTGGACCCGAGGTGGTGATGGGTCAGCGGGGGACGGCCGTTGCTGTCCAGCTCGACGGTGACGGTTTCGCCGTCGGCCGCGCCGCCCACCAGGGGGATCTGCACCGTGGAAGCCATGCGCCCATCCTGCCCCGGCCGGCCCGCCCGCGCAGGGGATCACGCGGGGCAGCGAACCGGGCACCGTGCGTACTAGGGTCCGGGGATGGCGCACCCGACGATCGATCCGACTCTCGGTCCGGTCCTCGCCCGTACGGGCGGCGAACGGGCGATCCTCGACGCGTTCCTCGACTTCCACCGGAGCACCGTGCTGCGCAAGGTGCGCGGCCTGACCGACGCCGACGCCGGCCGGCGTCTGGTGCCCTCGCTGACCACCCTGGCCGGGCTGCTCAAGCACCTGACGGTGGTCGAGGGGAACTGGTTCCGCCGCCTGTTCGCCCCCGAGCCGGGCGACGTCTACCTCACCTCCCAGGCCGACGCCGACGCCAGCTTCGCGCTGCGCCCCGGCGACACGGTCGAGACGCTCGCCGCCGCGTACGAGGCGGCCTGCGACGAATCCCGGCGGGTCGCCGCGCGGTTCGACCTCGATCACGTGGTGCCGCACCCGCAACTCGGCGAGGTGTCGCTGCGCTGGGTGCTGGTGCACCTGATCGAGGAGACCGCCCGGCACGCCGGGCACGCCGACATCCTGCGCGAGCTGACCGACGGCGAGACCGGCGCGATCTGACGCCTCAGGCCCGGGGGAGCAGCCCGTCCGGATACTCCATCCCGTCGTGCGTACAGGCCGCGGCGGCCACCCGGGCGGCGTACCGGGCCGCGTCGAGCACGTCCGCGCCGCGCAGCCGGGCGGCGATCACCCCGGCCGCGAACGCGTCCCCGGCGCCGTTGGTGTCCACCACCGGCCCCGGCGGGGTGGCGGCGGGCACGTGTGCGGGCGGCGCGCCGGGGGTGTGCAGCGTCGCGCCGGCCGCGCCGCCGGTGACCAGCACCGTGCGCGGCGCCAGCTCGGCCGCCTCCTTTGCGGCCCGCTCGCCGAGCCGGCTGTCGCTGACGAAGACCAGGTCCGCGATCCGGGCGAACGGACGGTGGTAGTCGTTCTCGCCGTCCCAGTCGTGCAGGTCGGTGGAGACCGACGTGGCGGCGCGCAGCACCGGCAGCGAGTCCCGGGCCCAATCCATGATCGACAGGTGGACGTGGGTCGCCTCGGCCACGAGCGCGGCCAGCTCCGCGTCGGCGAACGGCGCCGGCCCCGACCACGGGCGCGGGTCGTGCAGCGACATCCGCCGCCCGGCCGGGTCGACCAGGTTCACCGAGCGGCGGGTGCCGGCCGGCGCGTCCGCGAGCGTGGACCGCACCGAGGTACGCGCCAGCGCCGCCCGCACCACGTCACCTGCCGGGTCGGCGCCCAGCACGTCGACGAGCGCCACCCGCAGGCCGAGCGCGTGCGCGGCCAGCGCCACCCCGGCGCCGGTGTTGCCGATCCGCATGTCGATCGGCGGCACCAGCAGCGAGTCGGCGACGGGCGGCGGCAGCGCGGGCACCTGGACGCGGACGTCCACACCGAGCCCGCCGAGCACGAGAAGGTCGACCATGGCGCCGACGATAGCGACGCCCGGCGGCCTATCCTGACTCCCCGGGCGCCGTCTTCCGGCCCCGGCGTCGGCGAGGGGGAGCAGTGCTGGTCATCCACGGGCTGTGGCTGCCCGGTAGCGGGCTCGCCCTGTGGGCCGAGGACAGCACGCGCCCGGCGCGCGGGCCCCGCCGGCCCGGCCGCGTCCCGCGCGAGCGCCCGCACCCGTTCGCCGCCGACCACGCCACGCTCGCCGCCGCGCTCGACGGCATGCCGGGCGAGCCGGTCTCCGTCCTGCTGGACCTGCCGACCCGCGCCGGCTCGCCGGTGGACTCGCCGGAACTGATCCGGGCCACCGTCGGGGAACCGGTCCGCGGCCCGGTCACCCGCGCCGGATGGCGGGTCCCGGCCCTGGGGTACGCCCCGGACGCCGCGTACGAGCTGCTGCGCGTGCCGGCGCCGGGCCCGGTCGGGGCGAGCCTGCGTCACCTGTGCGAGCTGGCCGACTTCGCCACCGACCTGGTCGCACGCGGCCGGCTGCTGCCGGTCGCGCTCGACGCGTACCCCGGTGGTGGTGGACCCGACGGCGGGCCGGCCGCGACCGGCCGGCGTGCCTCGGCGCGGCGGTCACCGGCGGCCTCCGGCGCGAGGGCCGGGCGGCGGTTGCGGGCCGTCGGGGCGGACGACGTGGCGACCGGGTGGGCGCTCTGGCGGCCGCTGCTCACCGGCACCGACGCGGGCTGGGCGCGCGACCTGGCGACGGCGTTGCCGCCGGCGGCCCGCGCCGCCCGGGAATGGCGGCCCGAGCCGTGGGGCCCGGCAGCGGCGTCGGTCGGTGCGGGCGAAGGCCCTGGCGGGGCCGCCGCCCCGGCGTCGGCGGATGTGCGGACGGACGCCGCCGAGCCCATGCCGGGCGGGCGCTCGCCGAGCGGGTCCGTCCGGGACAGCAGCCGGGCGGGCGAACCGACGGGCGGCGCGTGGGCCGGGCGATCCGGCGACATCGGGGCCGGTGAGCTGGTCGCCGAGGCGCTGGACGCGCTGGTCGACGCCGCCGCCCGGGTGGCGCTGGCCGACACCCGGCTGCACCGGGGAATGCGCCCGGTCGGCGCGGTGCCGCGCTGGCTGGCCGCGCTGACCGGCCCGGAGCGGGCGTTCCCCGCCGAGCCGGACGCGCTGGCGACGCTGCGCGACGAACTGGACGCCTGGCAGCGCGACGCCGCGGGCGGCGCGGTACGGGCCACGTTCCGCCTGGTCGAGCCGGACGTCGACCCGGTCGCCGAGCTGGTCGAGGACGCCGTCTGGCGGGTCGAGTTCGGCCTGCACCCGGCCGACGAGCCGGGGCTCGTGGTGGACGCCGCGCACATCTGGCAGCGGCCCGCGCCGGCGCTGGCCGCCCGGGGCGTGGAGCCGCAGGAGACGCTCCTGGCCGAGCTGGGCCGGGCCAGCCGGCTGTGGCCCGAGGTGGACGCCGCGTTGCGTACCGCCGCGCCGGAAGGCATGGAACTGGACGCCGACGGCGCGCACCGGTTCCTGCGTGAGGGCGCGCCGGTGCTGCACGCGGCCGGGTTCGGGGTGCTGCTGCCGTCGTGGTGGCGGCGTTCCTCGTCGCGGCTCGGCGCGCGGCTGCGGGCGCGCAGCCGGAGCGCGCCGGGAGCGGTGGCCACAAGCGCCGGGAAGCTGGGGCTGGACGCACTCGTCGACTACCGCTGGGAGCTGGCGCTCGGCGACCAGCCGCTGACCGCCGAGGAACTGGCGTCGCTGGCCGACCTGAAGTCGCCGCTGGTCCGGCTGCGCGGCCGGTGGGTCGAGCTGGACCCGCAGCGGCTGGAGGCCGGGCTGAAGCTGCTGCGCTCCTCCGGCGAGCTGACGGTGGCCGACCTGCTGCGGATGGGACTGTCCGGTGACGACAGTGCCGGTGAGCTGCCGGTGCTGGACGTGGTCGCCGACGGCGCGCTCGGCGAACTGCTCGCCGGTGAGGCGGAACGGCGGCTCACCCCGGCCGACCCGCCGCCGGGTTTCACCGGGACGCTGCGGCCGTACCAGCGGCGCGGGCTGGCCTGGCTGGCGTTCCTCCAGTCGCTCGGGCTCGGCGGCATCCTCGCCGACGACATGGGGCTGGGGAAGACCGTCCAACTGCTCGCGCTGCTCGCCGGTGACCCGCCGGAGGCCGGGCCCACGCTGCTGGTCTGCCCGATGTCGCTCGTCGGCAACTGGCAGCGGGAGGCGGCGAAGTTCGCGCCCGGCCTGCGCGTACACGTGCACCACGGCGCCGAGCGCGCCCGGGGCGAGGGCTTCGCCACCGCGGTGGGCGAGGCGGACCTGGTGCTCACCACGTACTCGGTGGCTGCCCGGGACGCGTTCGAGCTGGCCGGTGTCGACTGGCACCGGGTGGTGGTGGACGAGGCGCAGGCGATCAAGAACGCCGCCACCCGGCAGGCCGAGGCGGTCCGGTCACTGCCCGCGCGGCACCGGGTCGCGGTCACCGGTACGCCGGTGGAGAACCGGCTCGCCGACCTCTGGTCGATCATGCAGTTCGCGAATCCGGGGCTGCTCGGCCCGGCCGCGACGTTCCGCAAGCGCTTCGCCGAACCGATCGAGCGGCACGGCGACGCCGAGGTCGCCGAGCGGCTGCGCCGGATCACCGGCCCGTTCGTGCTGCGCCGCCTCAAGACCGACCCGACGATCATCACCGACCTGCCGGAGAAGCTGGAGATGGAGGTGGTCTGCAACCTCACCGCCGAGCAGGCCGCGCTCTACCAGGCCGTGGTCGACGACATGATGGCGAAGATCGAGTCCAGCGACGGCATCGAACGACGCGGGCTGGTGCTGGCCACCATGACCCGCCTCAAGCAGGTCTGCAACCACCCCGCCCAGCTGCTGCACGACGGCTCCGCGCTGGACGGCCGCTCCGGCAAGCTGGAACGCCTCGACGAGATCGTCGACGAGGTGCTCGCCGCGGAGGAGAAGGCGCTGCTGTTCACCCAGTACGCCGAGTTCGGCGGCATGCTGCGCGGGCACCTGTCGGCGCGTACCGGCCGGGAGGTGCTGCTGCTGCACGGCGGCGTCGGCAAGGCCGACCGGGACGCCATGGTGACCCGCTTCCAGTCGCCGCAGGGGCCGCCGCTGTTCGTGCTGTCGCTCAAGGCTGGCGGCACCGGTCTCACGCTGACCGCCGCCAACCACGTGGTGCACGTGGACCGGTGGTGGAACCCGGCCGTCGAGGACCAGGCCACCGACCGGGCGTTCCGCATCGGACAGCGCCGCCGCGTGCAGGTACGCAAGTTCGTCTGCGCCGGCACCGTCGAGGAGAAGGTGGCCGCGATGATCGCGGACAAGCGCAGCCTGGCCCGGTCCGTGGTGGGCAGCGGCGAGCAGTGGATCACCGAGCTGTCCACCGACACGCTGCGGGACCTGTTCACGTTGGAGTCCGGGGCGGTGGTCGAGTGAGCCCCCGCTTTGACGACTACCGGCCGCCGCTGCGGGTCGAGGGTGGCCTGCGGGCGCGCAGCACCAGAGGCGCGATCGGGCAGTCCTGGTGGTCCCGGCGGTTCGTGGAGGTGCTGGAGTCGTTCGCGCTCGGCTCCCGGCTCACCCGCGGCCGGGCGTACGCGCGCCGGGGGCAGGTGCTCCGGCTGGACGTGTCGCCCGGCAAGGTCACCGCCGAGGTGCAGGGCTCCCGGCCGCGCCCCTACCCGGTGCGGATCGGGTTGGCCGCGTACCCGGAGAAGGTGTGGCGGCGGCTGGAGTCGGAGCTGGCCGGGCAGGCGTTCTTCAGCGCCCGGCTGCTCGCCGGTGACCTGCCGGCCGAACTGGAGGAGCTGTTCGCCGGGGCGGGCGCGCCGCTGTTCCCGGCCGAGATCGACGAGCTGGACCAGAGCTGCGGCTGCCCCGACTTCGCGGTGCCGTGCAAACACCTGGCGGCCACGTTCTACCTGCTCGCCGAGGCGTTCGACGCCGACCCGTTCCACCTGCTGCACTGGCGTGGCCGGTCCCGCGCCGAACTGCTCGACCGGCTGCGTACGCTGCGCGGCGCCGTGGCGGACGGCGGTGTGCTCGGCGCGGGCGCGGCATCGGTCCCGGGCGCCGGGCCGGACCCGGCGGCGACGACGGGTGTGCCGGTGGTCGGCGCGGCGCGGGCCCTGGCCGGGCTGCCGGCGGTCGAGCCGGACGAGGAGCTGGACCGGTTCTGGCTGGCGCCGGTGGCGCTGCCGGACCGGCCGCCCACGCTCGCCACCGGCCCGGAGCTGCTGCTGCGCCAGCTCGGGTCGCCCGGTGCCGCGATCGGCGGGCCTGGCCTGGCCGAGCGGCTGCGCCGGGCGTACCGGGAGTTCGGCAGCGCCGAGGGCGCGTCGCCCACGGAGTTCGGTCGCGCCGAAGGCGCGCGTTAAGAAGGGGCCCTTCCTCTACCGGAGGCGTTAAGAAGGGGCCCTTCCTTACGCCTACAGCAATCGGCGGCGGAAACGCCACATCACGGCGGCGTTGGCGACCAGCACCACCGCGCAGATCGCCCCGGCCAGCCGTCCGACCAGTACTGTCATCGCCGGTAGCGAGGCCCACAGCACGATCGTCAGCAGCATCATGTACCGGCCCCGGCGTCCCTTTATCCGGCTGTCCAACCGGGCGAAGAACCGAGGGTCGCTCTCCCGCAGACGGCGGGTGATCTGTTCGAACCTGCGCTGATCCTCTTGGCTGAGCATGGCGGTGCCTTCCCCTCACGGCTTCAGCGGTTCGGCGGCATACCCGGATCGGAGGGCGGTCACGCGCCGCCGCTGCTGCTGTTTCGCCGGACCGGACAGGCGGAACGAGGTTCTCAGCGCAGGCTTATCCGTACCTTAAGTTTCGGTGAGGCGGTGAACGCCCCCGGCGGCGTCGCCGGGCTGCGAAACCTCGCGTTCGGGCGGTGCGTGACCGGATCGGCCCTGCTCCGGACGTCGCCGCGCACTCGCCGCCCCGCCGGGTCCTCCGCGGCGGGCCTGAGCACCGTCTTAAGTGCGCTCACGGGCGCGTCCGGCGTGCCTTGAGCGGCCGGGACGGCCTGGCTACTTTCCCGTAGGCAACTTCTCCGGCAACCGTCGCCGCCCCTGCGCCACCCGACCCCCCGGGTGGCAGGCGTGCCGGCACTCGAAGAAAACGGGATAGGTACATGGCCGACCTGAACGTGCCACCGCGTCGACCCCGGGACGACCGCGGCTGGGACGGATACCAGCACCCCCATCCGGACGGGTACCGCGACCCGCACGCCGCGCCGTACGCCGGCGCTCACCCCGCCCCCGCGCCGGGCCCGCAGTGGGTCGGACCGGACGGCTTCGCCCCCGCCGCCGGTGGCTACCCGCCGCAGGGCGGCTTCCCCCAGCAGGGCGGCTACGCCCAGCCCGCCGGCGGGTACGGCCCGCCGCCCGGCCCGGGACTGCCCACGCTGGACGACGACGGCGACGAGCCGCCGAACCGGGGTCGCCGCCGCGCGCTGGCCACCCTCGGTGGGGCCGCGGTCGTCGCCGGTGGCGCCGCCTTCGCGCTGTCTCCGCAGGTACGCGGACTGTTCACCGGTGACGCAGCGGCCGGTGACGCCACCGGCACCGTCACCACCGACGGCAACGCGGCGCGGCCGAGCGGCCAGCAGCCCAGCACCGTGCGGACCTACACCGAGCAGAACGAGAGCTACATGGGCTCCCGGGCGGGCGAGGCGCTCAAGCGCAACGCGCCCACCGGCGGCCGGCTCTACGGCAGCCCGGCCGCCGCCGCCGAGGCGACCAAGGTGACTGTGAAGACGGTGCTCGCCAAGGATCCGATCCGGCACCTCGCCACCCGCACCACGTTCGGCGCGACCCCGAAGATGCTCGCCGACATCAAGCGGCTCGGCATCGACGACTGGCTGCGCCAGCAGCTCGAACCGGAGAAGATCGCCCCGACGAAGGCCGAGCTGAAGCTGGCCGAGCTGCAGTCACTCAAGCTCAGCCCGACGCAGCTGCGCGACCAGCGCGAGCAGCTCAACGAGAAGGGCGTCGACCCGGCCCGGGAGACGGTGGACGCCACCATCGCCCGGCAGATCTGGTCGGACCGGCAGCTGTTCGAGGTGATGGTCGACTTCTGGAACGACTTCCTGCACGTCGCCGCCGACTTCGACGGCGGGGAGAACTACCGCAACGCGTTCGACCGGGACGTCATCCGCAAGCACGCGCTCGGCAGCTACCCGGAGATGCTCGTCGCCGCGAACAAGCACCCGGCGCTGCTGCTCTACCTGAACCAGGTCGACTCGCGCAAGGACGCGGTCAACGAGAACCTGGCCCGGGAGAACCTGGAGCTGTACTCCGTCGGCGTCGACGGTGGCTACACCGAGAAGGACGTACGCCAGGCCGCGCTGCTGCAGACCGGACGCGGTGTCGCCGACGGCAAGTACAAGTTCTTCGCCGAGCGGCACTACCTCGGCAAGGTGAAGATCCTCGGGTTCAGCCACGCCAACAACTCCGACGATCCGGTGGCCGCCGACAAGGTCATCGACTCGTACATCCGTTACATCGCGACGCACCCGTCGACCGCCCGGTACGTGGCGCAGAACCTCGCCACCCGGTTCGTCTCCGACACCCCGCCGAAGTCCGTGGTGGACCGGCTCGCCAAGGCGTACACCACGAACAAGGGGCAGATCCGCCCGGTGCTGGCGACGCTGTTCAGCTCCTCGGAGTTCTGGGCCGCGGTCGGCCAGAAGGTACGCCGCCCGATGGAGTACCTGGTCGCCACGTACCGGGCGCTCGGCGTCTCGCCGGACGCGGCCCCCGGCTACTCCGGCGACAATCGGCGGACCCCGTTCGCGCAGGGCCTGCGGCAGATCCAGGACAAGATGCGCGAACTCGGCCAGTACCCGATGGGCAAGCCCACCCCGGACGGCTACGCCGACGTCTACCTGGCCTGGACCTCGGCCGGCACGATGATCGACGGCTGGAACGAGGCGGGCGACCTGATCGCCGGCTACCGCAAGCAGTTCACGTTCGCCAAGCCGGAGAAGCTGGTGGCGAAGCCGCCGACCACCGCCGGGGCGTACGTGGACGCGCTGGCCCAGCGGCTGGTGCACCAGAAGCTCAGCGCCAAGGAGAAGAAGCTCGTGCTCGCCGTGGCCGGGGTCGCCGAGAGCGCCAAGGTCGACGCCACCTTCAACGGGGCCATCGCCGCTGTCGCGCGGACGATCCTCGCGTCCCCCCAGCACCACCTCCGGTGAGGCATTCGATGGAGATGACCGTGAACCCGTACCCCCTGCACCCCGAATGCCCCGACCTGCGGCGGCTGGCCGACAACCCGGCCGAGGCGCTGCTGCGCGCGGAGGCGGACATCGTCGCGGCCGAGAGCGCGGCCGAGGCCGACCGGTACCGCCGGCTGGAGGAGATCGAGGAGGCACAGCAGGACGGCCGGGGCGTCACCCGCCGTACCTTCGTCGCGGGCGCCGCGGCCACCGCGACCGCGCTGGCGACGGCCCAGTTCGTCACCACGTCGGCGTCGTTCGCCGCGACCAAGACCGGCACGCTGATCCACGTCTTCCTCTACGGCGGGCTGGACGGGCTGAGCCTGGTCGCCCCGGCGAGCGACCCGGTGCTCACCAAGGCCCGCCCGGACCTGCTGCTCGGCGAGGACTCGCTGGCGCTGGCCCGCGGCTTCAAGCTGACCAGCGCGTTCGCGCCGCTGGAGAAGTGGCTCAAGGCCGGTCAGCTCGGCTTCGTGCCGGCCGCGTCCGACCCGCGGCTGTCCCGCAGCCACTTCCAGGCCGCCGACGCCTGCAACCTGGGCGGCCTGCCCGGCGAGACCGGCGGCCGGGGCTGGCTGGACAGCCTGGTCGACGCGCTCGGCAAGGGCACCGCGTTCCGCAGCGTCGGCATCGGCAGCACGCTGCCGCGCTCGCTCGTCGGCGTGAACGGCGCGATCTCCCTCAACAGCGTCGGCGACCTGCGGCTCAACGGCGACGACAAGTTCCGCGCGGCCACCGAGAAGGCGATCCGCGGCCTGTTCACCGGCATCAACCACCCGGTGGAGGAGGCGGTCATCGAGGGCATGGGCGCGCTCGCCACCGCCCAGAAGCTCGCTGCCAAGCCGTACGCCGCCGCCGAGGGCGTCGAGTACCGGGGCGTCGGCAACTCGTTCAAGCAGCTCGCCCAGCTCATCAAGGGCGGCGCGAACGTGCGGGTGGCCACCGTCGGCATGGGCGGCTACGACACCCACGAGAACCAGGGCACCCGCGAGGGCGGCCAGCTCTGGCGGCGGCTCAACGAGCTGGCCGCCGCGATGGCCGCGTTCTTCACCGACCTGGGCGACCAGGCGGCGGACGTGACGATCATGGTGTCCAGCGAGTTCGGCCGCCGGGTCGCCTCGAACGGCGGCGGCACCGACCACGGCCACGGCGGCGTGGTCACCGTGCTGTCCGGCCGCAAACTGGCCAGCTCGCTGCTCGGCACCTGGAACGGGCTGGACAAGTTGGACAGCGGCGACGTGCCGGAGTACAACAACATGTTCAACGTCTACGGATCGGTCGCGCAGGGCCGCTTCGGCCTGACAAACGCCGAGGTGGACAAGATCTTCCCCCGGCAGAAGTTCACCCCGGTCAAGATCTACGCGTGACGTACCAGGAAACCCGCGCCGCCGGCCGTCGTACCGGGCACTCCGCCCCGTACGGCGGCCGTCCGGCTGCTCCCGTACCCCCGGCTCGTCCGCGCCGCGGACCCGGCGCCCGGCGGACGCTCGCCGCGCTCTTCTGGCTCGGGCTGGTCGCCGCAGTGGTGCCGTGGTGGCTGGACACCCCGGCCGGGTCGCTCACCGACACCGCCGACCTGCTCACCGCGGGCGGCCGGATCACCGGCCTGATCGCCGGCTACCTGCTGCTGGTCCAGGTGCTGATGATGAGCCGGCTCGGCGTGCTGGAACGCGCGCTCGGCGGCGAGCGGATCTCCCGGCTGCACCGGGACCTCGGCGCGACGCTGCTGGTGGCGGTGCTCACGCACATGTCGCTGCTGGTGGTCGGCTACTCCCGGCAGGAGCGCAACTCGGTGCTCGCCGAGGTCGGCGTGCTGCTGACCGACTACGAGGACATGATCACCGCGTTCGCCGCGGCCGGCGTGCTGGTCACCGTCGCGGTCACCGCGGTACGCGCGGTGCGCCGCCGCCTGCCGTACGAGCTGTGGCACCTGCTGCACGCGGCCAGCTACCTCACGCTGCTGCTCGGCTACGCGCACCAGTTCAGCAACGGCGCGCAGCTGCACCAGCCGGGCCTGGTGCGTACCGGCTGGATCGCCGGATACGTGCTGGTGGTGGCCGCGCTGGTGTGGGGCCGGGTGCTCGCGCCGCTGGCGTTCAACCTGCGGCACCGGCTGCGCGTCGCCGACGTCGTGGCGGAGAGCCAGGACACCGTGTCGGTATACCTGACCGGGCAGCGGCTCAACCAGATCGACCTGCTCGGCGGGCAGTTCTTCCGCTGGAGGTTCCTCAACCCCGGCTGCTGGTGGCAGTCGCACCCGTTCTCCGTCTCCGCCGCCGGCAACGACAGGTGGCTGCGGATCACGGTGAAGGTCGTCGGCGGGTACACCGCCGAGCTGCGCGACCTGACGCCGGGCACCCGGGTCTGGGCGCAGGGTCCCTCCGGCACGTTCACGGCCGCGCACCGCACCCGGGAGCGGACGCTGCTCATCGCCGGCGGCAGCGGCATCGCCCCGCTGCGGGCCATGCTGGAGGAGCTGCCGCCCGGCGCGGCGCTGATCTACCGCGCGAGCACCCCGGCCGACGTGCTGCTGCACCAGGAGCTGGACTGGCTCGCGCAGGCCCGGCAGACCTCCGTCTGGTACGTCGTCGGCCGCCGTGACGACCCCGGCCCCCGCCAGGTGATGAACCCGGAGGGGCTGCGCCGCCTGGTGCCCGACCTGACCCGGCGCGACGTCTACCTGTGCGGCCCGGGCGGCCTGGTCGACGAGGCGGTCGCCGCGCTGCGCGCGGCCGGCGTGCCCCGCCGCCAGATCCACCTGACCGCGTTCGAGCTGTAGGAAAGGCACCACCATGCGTCGCGCGCTCCTCGCGATCACCGGACTGGCCGCCGGCACCACCGCGCTCGTGGTGCTCAAGGGCGCGCCGGGCAGTGGGCAGACCCTGCCGGACGCGCCGGTGGCGCTGGCTCCGGTCGCCCCGGGCGGCTCGGCCGCGCCCGAGCCGCCGTCGCCCACCGCCGCCGCGTCCGGCAGCGCCACGCCGTCGTCGCGCGCCTCGGCGAAGCCCACCCCGAAGGCGTCCGCCGACCGCAGCCCGGCCAGCCGGGGCGGCACCCGTACCAGCACCGCACCCGCCGCGCCGCGGACCACCACCAGCGCGCCGAAGGTCACCACCCGCACGGTGACCGGGCCGTCGGTCACCTACGAGTACGGCTCACTGCAGGTGCGGATCACGCTCAGCGGCAGCCGGATCGTCGACGCCACGGCGATCGGACTGCCGCTGGGCGGGCAGTCCGGGCAGCGCAGCGACGACGTGCAGGCCCGCTACAGCGGCACGTCCGGTGAGGTGGTGGCCCGGCAGAGCGCCAACCTGAGCACCGTCTCCGGGGCCACGTACACCAGCACCGCGTACAAGCAGTCGTTGCAGGCCGCGCTGGACAAGGCGTGACGGTTCGTTCCGGCCTGCGCCGGGTCGAGCACGTCATGGGTACGGCGATCAGCCTGGACCTGGCCGACGACCTGCCCCCGGGGACCCTGCACGAGCTGGCCGAGGACACGTTCGGCTGGCTGCGCGAGGTGGACGCGCGGTTCAGCACGTACCGGGACGACAGCGAGGTGTGCCGGGTCGACCGGGGCGAGCTGCGGCCCGCCGACGCCTCGGCCGACCTGCGTGCCGTGCTGGCGGCCTGCGCCGACCTGTGGACCGCCACCGACGGGTTCTTCGACGCGTACGCGACGGGCCGGCTCGACCCGTCCGGCTACGTGAAGGGCTGGGCGGCGCAGGTCGCCTCGGACCGGCTGGTGGCCGCCGGTGCCCCGAACCACTGTGTGAACGCGGGCGGCGACGTGCGGGTACGCGGCCACGACGCGGCGGGGGAGCCGTGGCGCATCGGGGTGCGGCATCCCTGGGACGCGGCGGCGACCTGTCTGGTGCTGACCGGCACCGACCTGGCGGTCGCCACCTCCGGCGTGTACGAGCGCGGGCACCACGTGCTGGACCCGCGCCGGGGCGTACCGGCGAAGGGCTTGCGGTCGGTCACGGTGGCGGGCCCGGACCTGGGCGTGGCGGACGCGTACGCGACAGCCGCGGTGGCCATGGGCGAGCCGGGCCTGGCCTGGCTGGACCACCTGCCGTCCCCCTGGCAGCACGCCGTGGTCACGGAGACCGCCCACCTCCACCACTCCCGAACCCTCCCCACCCTCCCCACCTGACCCCGCTCCTGACCCCGCCGATCATGAAGTTAGCGGCACCGGAGCCCGGCGTGTCGCACCGCTAACTTCATGATCAACGGTGCGTTGGAAAGGGTGCGTCCGTGCGGACGGGGCGTCGGGGGTCAGCGGAGGGGGCGGTGGAGGATGGCGGGGCGGGAGCCGGTGGGGCGGGGGCGGCCGGGGCGTACGCCCAGGGGGCGGGTGAAGGCCCACGGGTGCACACGGCGGCGGGGCCGTGCCGGCTCGGTGCCGCCGGTGTGGCGGGCAGCGTCGTCCCTGGACATCCTCAAACCCCCGCTCTGGCGCGCACGCGCCCTCGCCAGGTCCAACGACTCCGGTGCCGGGGAGGTCGCTGTCGGCCACCCGTCCGGGCGTAGCCGGGGGTCAGCGGCCCCGGCGGGGCAGCGGGAGGTGGCCGGGGAACAGGTCCGCGCCGAGCGTCACGCCCGCCGCCCGTAACGCGGCGATCAGCGCGTTCTGCACCAGGTAGGAGTCGGGCAGCTGCCAGCGGGCCTGTTCCGGGGCGACCACCCAGCGCACCGTGCCCTCGGGCAGCCGGGTCGGCGGCGCGGGGATCCACGAGCCGGGTCCGTGCCGCACCACGTGAAAACAGTGCTCCAGCTCCGGGCGCAGCGGGTCACCGGGGCGGACCAGGAACATCCAGCGACCGGTCGGGGTGACCAGCGCCGGTCCGCGTACGCCGAAGCCGGCGGGATGGGTGGCGACCGCGTCCAGCACCTGCCGGCCCAGGTGGGCGGCGACCTCCAGGACGTCGAACGCACGCCCGGTGGGCAGCAGGACCCCGTGCGGGCGGCTGCGCCACCAGGTGGCCACCCGGGCCGGGTCGGTGCTGGCGGCGTGCTCCCAGTCCTCCAGGGCGGGGTGGCAGCCCACCGTGGGGCAGCCGGCCCGGCCGCAGACGAAGCGGCTGTTGGCCAGGCAGGCGCCGGGCGTGACCGGCCAGCCGTGCAGCGCGTACCGCACCGCGACGCGGCGCAGGCGGACCCGTTCCAGCGGGGACAGATGAGCGACGCGCGGCCGGACATTCCTCCACATGTCTGACATCCCCTCTCGTCCCGCGAAACCGTCCACATGCCACACGTCGAAAGCCGTCACTGCCGAAACTCACGCTCGTTGTGGTGACTAACGGTCGGTGCAACTTGCACGAAAACTACGAGAACTGGCTGGTCGGTGGACGCACAACCTGTGCGATCGGGGCAAGCCTGGGGGACGTGGGGGGACCGGCCGGCGCCGTGAGGGGGAGGGAGCAGGGATGGACGAACTACCCATAGGCCGGCGGGTGGCGTACTGGCGGAGCCGGCGCAAGATGTCCCAGCAGGTCTTCGCCGACCGGCTCGGCAAGTCCAAGAGCTGGGTGGACAAGGTGGAGCGTGGCGTCCGCCGGCTGGACAAGTTCTCCGTCCTCTACGAGATCGCCGACATCCTCCAGATCGACGTGCAGCTGCTGCACGGCAAGGACCCGGAACGGCGTACCGACGCGCTCAACTGCATCGACCAGGTCGAGGTGGAGGAGATCCGCACCGCCCTGGAACGGTACGACTCGATGAGCGCCTACTTCGACGCGGCGCCCTTCCCGCCGCCACTGGCCGACATGCGCAAGGCCGTCAACCACGCCTGGCTGACCTACCAGTACGGCCGGTACGGCATGCTCACCCGCGCGCTGCCGAAGCTGCTGCGCGACGCCCAGGCGGCGGACGCCGGCTACGCCGCCGACGAGCAGGTACGCGAGGCCGCCCACCTGCTCGGGCAGGTCTACCAGATCGCCTCCTCGGTGCTGCGCAAGCTCGGCGAGTGCGACCTCGCCTGGCTGGCCGCCGACCGGTCGATGGCGGTGGCCCAGCGGGCCGACGACCCGCTGCTGGCCGGGATCGCCACCACGAGGGTCTGCAACGCGCTCGTCGCGATGGGCCGTCCCCGCCCCGCGCTGGAGCTCAACGTGCGCATCGCCGGCCGGCTCGCGCCCGGCGGCGACAACGACGTCCGGCCCGAACGGCTCTCCGTCTACGGCATGCTGCTGCTGCAGGGCGCGATGGCGGCCGCCCGGATCGGCGACTCGGCGACGGTGGACGACCTGCTCGCCGGCGCCGACGAGGCGGCCAAGCTGCTCGGCGGCGACCACAACCACTACTGGACCTCCTTCGGCCCGACCAACCTGGAGCTGCACCGCGCCGCCGCGGCCGTCGAGCTGGGTGACGGCGGCCGGGCGGTGGAGACGCACCTGCGGCTGTCCGAGCCCGCGTTCAACGCGCTGCTGCCGGAGCGGCGCGCGCACCACCTGCTCGACCTGGCCCGGGGCTACTCGCAGATCGGCGACGTGGCGAGCGCGGGGGACATGTTGCTGCGCGGCGACCGGCTCGCGCCGTCCGAGATCCGGTGCCGGCCGATAGCGCACGAATTGATGTCCGAGATTCTCCGTCGCACACGTGGTGCGCCGCCTCAGCCGATCGCGGAGTTGGCTGAGCACATGGGAGTCGGAGTATGAGCGGTCCGGAGACCGCGAGCGAGCACCGGCGGGTGCTCTACGTCATCGCCTGCGGTTCGCCGCTGGCCCGTCACGTCGGCCGGCTGGTCGACCTCGCCCAGCGGGAGGAGTGGACGGTCTGCGTGGTCACCACGCCCGACGGCGCGAAGTTCGTCGACCGGGCGGCCCTGGCCCGGCAGACCGGCCACCCGGTCCGTACGCACTACAAGAACCCGGGTGACCTGGACGTGCTGCCACCGGCGGACGCCATGCTGGTGTGCCCGGCGACGGTCAACACGATCAACAAGTGGGCGGTCGGCATCACCGACACCCTCGCGCTCGGCCTGCTGGTCGAGGCGCAGGGGATGGGGGTGCCGATCGCTGCCGTCCCGTACACGAACGAGGCGATGGCCGGGCACCCGGCGTTCCGGGCCAGCCTCGACCGGCTGGCCGGGTGGGGCGTCCGGGTGGTCTTCGGGGACCACGTCGTACGCCTGCATCCGCCCGGCACGGGGGAGCGGCGCGCAGACGCCTTCCCCTGGGACGCCGGCCTGGCCGCCCTGCGCGGCGCGGACCGGCCGGTCGCCCCGGTCGGCTGACGGTGTGAGCGTGGCTCCCGGCGCGCCCGGGAGCCACGCCCGACGGCGGTCGGCGTGTAGCGGCCCGGACGCCGGTAAGCTGGCCGCCCGTGAGCACAACCGTCGCCGACGTGGTGGCCGCCCTGGACCGCCGTTACCCGCCCGCCTGGGCCGAGGAGTGGGACCGGGTCGGCCTGGTGGTGGGTGAGCCCGACCACCCGGTACGCCGGATCGCCTGCGTGGTGGACGTGGTCCCGGAAACCGTGGACGAGGCCCTCGAAGCCGGCGCGGACATGATCGTCGCGCACCACCCGCTGCTGCTGCGGGGCGTCTCCTCGGTGGCCGCCACCACGTACAAGGGCCGGATCGTGCACCGGTTGATCAAGGCGGACGTCGCGCTGTACGTGGCGCACACGAACGCCGACGTGGCCGATCCCGGCGTGTCCGACGCGCTCGCCGCCCGGTTCGGGCTGACCGGGCTGCGCCCGTTGCACCCGCCCCGCCCCGGCTCGCCCGCCGCCGGGCCCGGCCGGGGCATCGGCCGCATCGGCGAGCTGCCCAGCCCGATGACGCTCGCCGAGCTGACCCGGCTGGCCGCCGCCGTGCTCCCGGTCACCGCCTGGGGAGTTCGCGCCGCCGGGGATCCCGGGCGTATGGTTCGTACCCTCGCCGTCAGCGGCGGCTCGGGGGACGGCTTCCTCGCCGAGGCGACCGCGGCCGGGGTGGACGCGTTCCTCACCGCGGACCTGCGTCACCACCCGGCCGGGGAACACCTCGCCGCGGGCGGCCCGGCGCTACTGGACGCCGCCCACTGGGCGACGGAGCGACCCTGGCTGGACGACCTGGCCGCCCACCTGGCCGGCGCGCTGGGCGTCGAGACCGTGGTGTCCGACCTGGACACCGACCCGTGGACCGTGCACGCCGCCGCGCCCCGGCCGGACGACAAGGAGCCCCGACGTGAAGGCTGACCCGAAGGTGCAGCGCCGCCTGCTCGACCTCCAGGCGATCGACACCGCGCTGGCGCAGCTCGCGCACCGCCGCCGCAGCCTGCCGGAACGCGCCGAGCTGGAGGCCCTGGCGCGTGAGCTGTCCGCGCTGGAGGACGAGCGGGTCCGCGCCCAGGTGGCGGTCGACGACCTGGACCGGGACATCGCCCGGATCGAGAAGGACGTCGACCAGGTGCGGGCGCGCAAGAGCAAGGACGAGGCCCGGCTGGCCTCGGGCAGCGGCCCGGCCCGCGAGCTGGAGGCCCTCCAGCACGAGCTGGTCTCGCTGAACCGCCGGCAGAGCGACCTGGAGGACGCCGAGCTGGAGCTGATGGAGCAGCGGGAGACCGCGCAGGGCGTGCTCGACGGCATCGAGAGCCGGCTCGCCGAGGCCCGCGAGCGCCGCGCCGCGACCGAGCAGCGCCGCGACGAGGCCCTGGCCGAGATCGCCAAGGAGGAGGAGTTCAAGCGCACCGCCCGCCAGCCGCTCGCCGGTGACCTCCCGGCGGACCTGGTCGGCCTCTACGACAAGATCCGTGAGGACACCGGGCTGGGCGCCGCGCTGCTGACCGGGGGCCGCTGCGGCGGCTGCCGGCTGGACCTGTCCGGCGCCGACCTGGCTCGTATCCGCAAGGCCGACCCGGACGACGTGGTCCGCTGCGAGGACTGCCGGCGGATCATGGTCCGGACCAACGAGTCGGGGCTGTAGCCGCCGTGGCGGTGCGCGCGGTAGTGATCGAGGCCGACGGCGGCTCCCGGGGCAACC
Source organism: Micromonospora sp. C41 (assembly GCF_018070485.1). Lineage (NCBI taxonomy): Bacteria > Bacillati > Actinomycetota > Actinomycetes > Micromonosporales > Micromonosporaceae > Micromonospora > Micromonospora sp. C41. The sequence goes on from NZ_JAGPXP010000022.1 coordinate 20,159, forward strand.
CGGGCCCGGCCGGTTACGGCGCCGTGGTCCGGGACCCGGAGACCGGCGAGGTGCTGGCCGAGCGGTCCGAGTCGATCGGCACCGCCACGAACAACGTGGCCGAGTACCGGGGCCTGATCGCCGGGCTGGAGGCCGCCGCCGAACTGGGCGCGGCCGAGGTCGAGGCGCGGATGGACTCCAAGCTGGTGGTCGAGCAGATGTGCGGCCGCTGGCAGATCAAGCACCCCGGGCTGCGCCCGCTCGCCGCCCAGGCCGCCGGGCTGGTCGGCCGGTTCACCGCCGTACGCTTCACCTGGATCCCCCGGGAGCGCAACCGGCACGCCGACGCGCTCGCCAACGCGGCCATGGACGCCGCCGCGTCCGGCGCCGCGCCGGAAGCGGCGGCCGAGGCGCGGGAGGCGGCGCTCGTCCGGGCCACCGGCACCGACCCGGCCACCACGCCCGCCTCCTGGGAGCCGCGCCCGACCGAGGAGGCCACCCGGCTGATCCTGGTCCGGCACGGCGAGACCGAGCGCACCGTGCGCAAGCACTACTCCGGCCGGGGCGACGTGCCGCTGACCGAGCGGGGCCGGGCCCAGGCCCGGGCCACCGCAGCCCGGGTGGCCGCCCTGGCGCCGTCCGTCGCGGCGGTGGTCAGTTCCCCGCTGTCGAGGTGTACGGCCACCGCCGAGGCGATCGCCGCGCGGGTCGGCAACCCGCCGGTACGCACCGACGACGACCTGATCGAGTGCGACTTCGGCGTCTGGGAGGGGCACACGTTCGCCGAGGTACGCGAGCGCTGGGCGGCGGAACTGGACGCCTGGCTCGCCTCCACCCGGGTCGCCCCGCCGCAGGGCGAGTCGTTCGTGGCGGTCGCCGAGCGGACCGGGCGGGCCGTCGACCGGCTGCGGTCGGCGTACCCGGGGGAGACCGTCGTGGTGGTCTCCCACGTCTCGCCGATCAAGCTGGTGCTGCGCGACGCGCTCGCCGCCGGCGACGCGTTCCTGCACCGGCTCTACCTGGACACGGCGGGCATCTCGGTGCTGGACCTGTACCCGGACGGCGGCGTCGCGGTCCGCTCGGTGAACGACACCTCGCACCTCACGGACGTCTGACGGCCGTTCGGCGCATGCCGGCGGCCGTTTGGCGCATCGACATCACCCGATCGGACGTGACCCCCGTCACAGGGTCGTAGCCTCCGGCCGTCACATGGCCCGCTACGAATGCCCGGAGGGGTGTCACATGTCCGAACCGGAACCGGAGGCGCTCGACACGGCGCGATCCAGGGCGAAGGACAAGAGTCCCTGGAACTGGTTGCTCTTCATCCCGATCGTGGTGCCGCTGATCCCGGCGCTGTTCAACGCCGACTCACCCCGGCTGTTCGGGTTCCCGCGGTTCTACTGGCTGCAACTGGCCTGGATCCTGCTGGGCGTCGGCACCACCACGCTGGTCTACCAGATGACCAAGAAGCGGGGTGACCACTGATGTGGCGGGACCACCTCACCGAGATCATCGTCTTCACGCTTCTGTTCCTGCTGGTCAGCGCCATGGGTTTCGTGGCGGCCCGGTGGCGCAGACCGACCGACATGGCCCACCTCGACGAATGGGGGCTGGGCGGGCGCAGCTTCGGCGGCTGGATCACCTGGTTCCTGGTCGGCGGTGACCTCTACACCGCGTACACGTTCGTCGCCGTCCCGGCGCTGATCTTCGGGGCCGGGGCGGCCGGCTTCTTCGCGGTGCCCTACACGATCGTCATCTACCCGCTGGTGTTCCTGGTGCTGTGCCGGCTCTGGTCGGTCTCGCACCGGCACGGCTTCGTCACCCCCGCCGACTTCGTCCGCAACCGGTTCGGCTCGCCGATCCTGGCGCTGCTGGTCGCGATCACCGGCATCGTCGCCACCATGCCGTACATCGCGCTGCAACTGGTCGGCATCGAGGCGGTGCTCAAGACCATGGGCGTGACCGGGGACAGCGCGCTGGCCCGGCACCTGCCGATCATCATCGCGTTCGCGATCCTGGCCGCGTACACGTACCAGTCGGGGCTGCGCGCGCCGGCGCTGATCGCGTTCGTCAAGGACTCGCTGATCTACATCGTGATCCTGGTCGCGGTGATCTGGCTGCCGTACAAGCTCGGCGGCTGGGGCGCCATCTTCGACGCCGCCGACGCGAAGTTCCAGGCGTCACCAGCGCCCGGCGACGGCATCCTGCTCAACCAGAACAACCAGATCCAGTACGTGACGCTGGCGTTCGGCTCGGCGCTGGCGCTGTTCCTCTACCCGCACAGCATCACCGGTGTCCTGGCCAGCCGGAACCGCGACGTGATCAAGCGGAACATGTCCGCGCTGCCCGCGTACAGCCTGCTGCTGGGGTTGATCGCGCTGCTCGGCTACATGGCCATCGCGGCGAACGTGAAGCCGCTGCCGGGCGCGAAGGAGGGCACCACCGACGGCAACACAGTCGTGCCGCTGCTGTTCGACCAGCAGTTCCCGGACTGGTTCGCCGGGGTGGCGTACGCCGCCATCGGCATCGGCGCGCTGGTCCCGGCGGCGATCATGTCGATCGCGGCGGCGAACCTGTTCACCCGCAACATCTACAAGGAGTACCTGAAGCGCGACGCCACCCCGGCGCAGGAGGCGAACGTCTCGAAGATCACCTCGCTGGTGGTGAAGGTCGGCGCGGTGGCCTGCATCGTCTTCCTCGACCCGCAGTTCTCCATCGACCTGCAGCTCATCGGCGGCGTGATCATTCTGCAGACGCTGCCGGCGGTGGCGCTGGGCCTCTACACCCGCTGGTTCCACAGGGGCGCGCTGATCGCCGGCTGGGCCGCCGGCATGGGCCTGGGCATGTGGATGCTCTACCAGATCGGCAACCCGGCGACCGGCAAGAAGCACTTCGCCGGGTCGGCGTTCCCGCTGGAGAAGTTCGGCTTCGACACGCCGAAGACCATCTACGTGGGCATCGTGGCGGTGCTGGTGAACCTGGTGGTGGCCGCGCTGCTCACGCTGGTGCTGCGCGCCGCGAAGGTGGCCGACGGCCCCGACCACACCACGCCGGACGACTACTTCGCCGACGAGGATGACCCGCGCGTCACGCCCTCCGCCGACGCCGCCCGCGAGCCCGTGGCATGAAAGGAAGGGCCCCTTATTAACGCCTCGTGCATTGAAAGGGGCCCTTCCTAACACCCTCAGCGGCGGCGGGTGCGCGCGTCGAGCGCCTCGTTGAGGCGGTGCAACATGTCCGCGAGCGTCTCCCGGTCCGCCTCGGGCCAGGCGGCGAGGATGTCGCCGTACAGCCGGGTGCGGGCCGCCCGGACGGCGGCCATCCGCTGGAGCCCGGCCGCCGTCGCGGAGATCACCGTGCCGCGCCCGTCGGCCGGGTCGGGGGTACGCGAGATCAGGCCGTCGCGCTGGAGCGCGGAGACCTGCCGGGTGACTGTGGAGCCGTCCAGGCTCAGCCGTGCGGCGAGCGCCGAGACGTTCTGCGGGCCGGCCGCGTCCAGGTGGCGCAGGATCACGTACGCGGCGCGGTCGAGCAGCCGGTGCTCCATCGTGCCGGTGCCCCGGCGGGTGGCCTCGCCGAGCCGCATCAGCAACGCGACCTCGGTTTCGATCCGGCCGAGGGTGACTTCGGTGCCGTGGACGTCCTCGCTCATAGCTGTATGATACAAGAAAATTACCTGTACGATACAGCTATCTGGGAGGTTGCGGAGTGGATCGCCGATCCGAGCCCAACCGCAGTGCCATCTACGCCACCACGCTCGTCGCGTTCCTCGCCATCGCCGGCATCGCCGTCGTCGACCCGATCCTGCCCGCCATCGGCGAGGCGATCGGCGTCACCGCCTGGCAGGTCGAGCTGCTCTTCACCGCGTACATCGCGGTCATGGCCGTCGGCATGATCCCGGCTACGCTGGCCAGCGGGCGGTTCGGTTTCAAACCGGTGCTCGTCACCGGCGTCTCCGTCGTCGGCCTCGCCGCGATCCTCGCCTCCTTCAGCAACGACATCGTGCAGCTCTCAGTGCTGCGCGGCGTCTGGGGCCTGGGCAACGCGATGTTCTTCGCCACCGCCATGGTGGTGCTGGTCAACCTCGCCAACGACAGGGAATGGGTGGTCGGCCTGTTCGAGACCGCCCTCGGGCTCGGCTTCGCCGTCGGCCCGCTCATCGGCGGCCTGCTCGGCGAGGTGAGCTGGCGGCTGCCGTTCTTCGTCTGCGGCGTGTTCATGGTGCTGGCGCTCGGCGTAGCCGCCCGCAAGCTGCGCGAACCGGCGAACAAGCAACCACCGGTACGCGTCGGCCAGATCTTCGCCACCTACCGCAAACCCGCGTTCGTGACGCTGTGCGTGGTCACCGCCGCGTACAACTTCGTCTTCTTCGTCGTACTCGGCTACACGCCGCTGTTCCTGCGCCTCGACGTCATCCCGCTCGGCCTGGCGTTCACCGGCTGGGGCCTCGGCCTCGCCGCCGGCATCCTGCTCATCGGGCACCGGCTGGCCCACCGCATCGGCGCGGTGCAGACCGTCGGCGTCGCCCTGCTCGGCCTGCTGGCCTGCATGGTCGCGTTTGCCACCTCCACCGGCACCGCCATGTCGCTCGTCGTACTCGTCGTCGCCGGCCTGTTCATGGGCCTCGCCAACGCCAACCTGACCGACCTGGCACTCGGGCTCGGCTCCGCCGACCGGCGCGTCGCCACGGGGGCATTCAACCTGGTCCGCTGGGGCGCCGCCGCACCCGCGCCGATCATCTCCGGCAAGCTGGCCGAACACGGCCTCGCGCTGCCGTTCTGGGTCGGCTTCGCGGTGCTCGCCGCCGGTGTGCTGGTCTACCTGGCGTTCGGTCACCTGATGGCGGCCGGCTACGGCGAACGGGTCATCTGGAACCGGGCCGCCCGCCGTGCCGAGCACGCCCCGGAGGAGCCGGTGGGGGAGGCGTACTGACGCTCCGGTCTTGCCCGGGCGGCGTCAGGTCAACGCGCGCCACAGCAGGTAGCACCCGATGGCCGTGCCGAACACCACGATCACCGTCTTCAACACCACCTGCGGAAGCCGGCGGGCCAGCCGCGCGCCCGCGTACCCGCCGAACAGCGTGGCCGGCGCAACCACCGCGACCGCCGCCCAGTTCACCGGGCCGAACAGGGCGAACACCACCAGCGTGGTCAACCCCACCACGGCCGAGAGCAGGTTCTTCACCGCCGACACCCGGGCCAGCGTCGCGTCCAGCACCAGCGCCAGCCCGGCCACCAGCATCACCCCGAGGGCCGCGCCGAAGTAGCCTCCGTACACAGTGCCGAGCGCGACCATGGTCTGCACCGTGACGGTACGGCGGCGCGCGCCCAGCCGTTCCGGATGGCCGACCAGCCGGCGCAGCGGACCCTGGAACGCGAGTACGGCGGTAGCGCCGAGCACCAGGAACGGCACCACCAGCTCGAACGCCCGAGCCGGGGTGGCCAGCAGCAGCGCGCACCCGGCGATCGTGCCGAGCACGGCGGTCGGCAGCAGCGACCACAGCTGCCGCCCGCGCGGCAGGTCCATCCGGCTGCCCGCCACGCTTGCCACGTACCCGGGAAAGACCGACACCGAGTTGGAGACGTTCGCCGCCACCGGCGGCAGACCGGTGGCGATCATCGCCGGGAACGTGATCAGCGAGCCACCTCCGGCCACCGCGTTGACTGTGCCCGCGGCGAGACCGGCGGCGAGCAGGAGCGCGGCGTCGGAGAGATCCATGGTCCCCCGAGGCTAGTCGGTCGGGCGGGCGAACGCGCATCGCGCCGGTTCGGGGAGGTGGCTGTATCGAGAGCCGGTTGATGCCGGCACCTCCCCGAGGTGGTGGGCGGGAAATGGGCGCGGCGGGTGCGTCGTTAGGATGAGAGCGCGACGGACGAGTCGACCGGGCGGTCGCGTCGACGGGCTCCGGCCCGTCGCCGAGGAACGTCCGGACTCCACAGGGCAGGGTGGTTGCTAACGGCAACCCGGGGTGACCCGCGGGACAGTGCCACAGAAAACAGACCGCCGGCCCGTAACGGGACGGTAAGGGTGAAACGGTGGGGTAAGAGCCCACCAGCACCCCGGGTGACCGGGGTGGCTCGGTAAACCCCACCCGGAGCAAGGCCAAGAAAGGGCCGTCACCGCAAGATGACGACCCGCGCAGACGCTTGAGGGCTGCCCGCCCGATGTCTGCGGGTAGGCCGCTGGAGCCTGCCGGCAACGGCAGGCCGAGATGGATGGCCGCCGCCGGTGCGTCTACGGGCGTGCCGGGCACAGAATCCGGCGTACAGGTCGACTCGTCCGTCGCCCACCAGTTCGCAGCTTCGATTAAGGCTGCGACCTCGGCGTATGCCGGGATATCGATCGGTGTTGGTGATTGTCGTTGGTCCCGCGATGTCAGTCTGTCCGTCGTTTTCGGGCTTGATTGACGTCTGCGGATGGCCTTGGCTCTAGGGCGGCTCTACGGCCGGGCGACCTGCTGGCGTGAGGAGACCTAGGCTGACGTCCATGTCGCGGAGCATGCAGTGATCGACCTGGACGAGCACAATCACCAGTCGGCGGAGTCGGGTACCACCGTCCACGACCGTCTCGTGGTCAGACAGAAGATGACCCTGCGGCTCGTCGCCGCTTTCGTGGTCGGCGTTGTGCTTGGCGGCTTCGGTGTCAGCCAACTGCGGGACTCGCGTGATCAGCGGGAGCGGAACGCCGTGGTCGCATTCGTGGCCTTCCCTCAATCGGCCGACTCTGGAAGCGCGGCCTCCGCGGGACCCGTCCGACTGTCCGGGTATTTGGCGTTGGCCAACGCCGGCCCCGGGCCGATCACCGTTCGTCGGGTTCACGCAAAGAGGCCGGGCGTCGTGATACACAGCATCGGATCGCCCCGGTTGTTACCGCCTGGCAGCACCGGTCAGCTCGCGGTCGAGCTGTGGTTCGATTGCTCGGTCGCACGCCTCCAGCGAGAGCCGCTGCCGCTAGGGTTGTCGGTCGAGACCGATGACAAGCAAGGCAGAAGGGTCAGCTACCCCGTCGCTCTCGTAGGAAGCGACTGGGAGCGCGAGGCTCTGAGCAAGTGTTCACGCATAGGCACGGTGGGCTGACGCGTAACGAACCAAGGCCAAGCGCTGAAGCGGATCTCTGCGCGGCTGCCCCTCGTGCCCGCTGCGCACTCCGCTACTGCCCCTCACCGCCCCTGAAGTTCTCGCCTACAGTGCCGGCTGTGGATCTCGCTGACTGCGTGGGGCGTGTGCTCGAACTGCGGACGCTCGACCTCGCAACGCAACCTCCACCCAGTCCCGGGCCCGCTGCTCTACCCGTGGTGGGATACGACTTCCTGGCTCTGTATCTGAGTGTCACCGAAGAGTTCGACGACAACGTGCAGGTTCTTGAGGTCCTGGAGCGCTTCGAACAGGACTGCGCCTCTCTCGAAGAGGCGTTGAGCCGGCTGTGGGGACCAGCCGAGAGCGTGGACCTACGGCCGTACATGGATCTCATGGTGCGGGGAGAGAGCGTTCCGGAACTTCCCGGGTTCCTTCTCGGCGTCATGTCGGATGTGGCTGTGTGGCGCTTTGCAGATCGGAGCATCTGTGTCGGCGTCGGGGTGTCGGACACCCACGGCCCGGTGGTCCTGGTAGCCGCAGCGGGCGAGCTGTAGCGGGAGCGTGCTTCGGGGCGTTTGTGCTGGTAGTAGTTCCGGTTCCGCCCATCGGGATCCGTGCTCAGCGAGGATATTCGTGGGGTGGGGGATCTCTTCTGAGCAGCGCGAGCGAGATCGCGATCACGGCGAGGCCCAGGCCTGCCAGCACGGTCGGCGCCTGCAGGAGAAGATCCTCCGTCGCGTACCCGTCAGGCGTGGCAGCCCTGGTCGGATCCGTCCGGTCGACGCGTACATCGAGTACGTCCCCGACGTGGAACTCACTCTCGTCGAGTTCGCTGGAGAACCGCTTCCGGTGCCGTATGCCGTCGAACGTGTAGTCCACAGTCAGCCTCGTGGCGGCGAACGATCGGCTGATCTTGAACCGTTCGACGTGAACCACCTGGCCGGTCGTCTCGGCGCCGGCGAGTACCCGCTCGTCGATCGCCGTGCTCAGCCGATCGTGGAGCAGCATCCCGCCGCCGACCAGAAGGGTGCCCAGGACAACCGCCAGGACCAACTTGAGTTCCCGTCGGCCGAACGGGCTCGCCATTGCCGGTCCTCCCAGCATCCTCGGGATGAGTGCGTTGTAGCACGTCCTCGCTCGTCGCCAACCGCCATGGCCGCCAGTGCTGCAACCCGTGCCACTCTGCGATGATCAGGTGTGACCTCCTACGTGTCCCACACCACCGTGGACTGTGCCGACGCCTACGCCCTGTCCCGCTGGTGGGCATCGGTTCTGGACTACCGCGAGGACCCGGACGACCCGAACGAGCCGGGCCACGAGGAGTGCATGATCTACTCGCGGGGCGGGCGGCACCGCCTGCTGTTCATCGAGGTGCCGGACGCGAAGCAGGTCAAGAACCGCATCCACCTCGACCTGCGCCCGGTCGATGGGACGCGCGACGAGGAACTGGCCCGGCTGACCGGGCTGGGTGCGGCGGTGGTGGCCGACCGGCGGGAGACCGACGGCACCGGCTGGGTGGTGCTCGCCGACCCGGAGGGCAACGAGTTCTGCATCCTGCGCAGCGACGCCGAGGTGGCCGCCACCCGCCCGTGACAGTGATCGAGCCCAGGTGCTCGACCTGGCTCCCACCGATCTTGGAGTTGTGGCGCCCACAACGCCCCGTTTCGCGAAGTTCGGCAGGCACCACAACTCCAAGATCGACGGGGAGAGCGAGAGGTGGGGGGACGGGGAGGGCGGGGAGAGCGGGCAAGGGCGGGGGGAAAGCCGGCGGGTTGCTTGTGGCACGCTGCGGTGGTGATCGAGCTTGCGGACATCCAGGCGGCCGCCGACCGGATCGCCGACGTCGTGGTGCACACGCCGACCCTGCCCAGCCCGGGACTGACCGAGCTGCTCGGCGTACCTGTGACCGCCAAGCTGGAGCTGCTGCAACGTACCGGATCGTTCAAGGCCCGGGGCGCGGCGGCGAAGCTGCTCGCGCTCGACGACGCCGAACGGGCGGCCGGAGTGGTGGCGGTCAGCGGCGGCAACCATGGCATCGCGGTCGCGGTGATGGCCGGCGCCCTCGGGGTGGCGGCGACAGTGGTGATGCCGCGCAGCGCGCCTGCCCGCGCGGTCGAGATTGCCCGCGCGGCCGGGGCGGACGTGCGGCTGACCGAGGACATGGCCGGCGCGTTCGCGCTGATGAACCGGCTGCGGGACGAGGGTGTGACGCTGCTGCACCCGTTCGACGACCCGATCGTGCTGGCCGGGCAGGGCACTGTCGGGCTGGAGCTGGCCGAGGATGCCGGTGAGCTGACCGACGTGCTGGTCAGCATCGGCGGGGGCGCGCTGATCTCGGGCGTGGCGGCGGCGCTGCGGGCGCGCCGGCCGGGGGTACGCGTCTGGGGCGTGGAGACCGAGGGCGCGCAGGCGATGTCGCAGGCCCTGGCGAAGGGCGGCCCGGTCGAGGTGCCGTTGTCGTCGATCGTCACCACGCTCAGCGCGCCGACCGTCTCCCAGCTCACCTACGACCACGTGACCGCGCTGGTCAGCGACGTCCTCGTGGTCTCCGACGCCGAGGCGGTGCGGGGCACGCTGGAGTTGGCCGAGCACGCCAAGGTGTGGGCCGAGCCGGCCGCCGGTTGTCTGCTTCCTGCCGCCCGCCGGGTGGTCGAGCGGGTGGGCGGTGACGCCCGGCTGGGCCTGGTGGTCTGCGGCGGCAACGCCACGGTGGCCGACGTGACCACGTGGGCCGGCCGCTTCGGCGTCTGACCCGCCGAGCACGGGACCGCCGCGCACGGGACGGCCGCGCCGGAGCGGGCGACCACCGCGCACAAGCTACCGAACCTGGGGTACGCCGGCCGGCTCGGTTCGGACGGGTGGGACCGAGCGGCCGGCGTACGTCAGGACGTGGTCGGACTGACCCCGTCGAGCAGCTCGGCGAGCTTGGCCGCGGTGGTCGGGGCGTGCAGGTGCAGGCGCGCCACGTTGATGCTGTCCGTGCCGACCACGGCGAGCAGGGCCTGGCCGTTGATCGCGTACACGCTGAGGTAGCCGCCCGCGTTGCGGACCGTGGACTGCTGGAAGTCGCCCTGTCCGAGCCGGAGCCCGACCTGGCGGCCGAGCCCGTACGTGGTGGCGGCGAGCGCGGCCAGGTCGTCCGGGTCGGCGCCGTTCTGCAGGTTGTGCGTGACGAGCAGGCCGTCGACGCCGCCGAGGACGCACCCGTGCACGCCGGGGATCTGCAACCGCAGCGCGGACAGTTCCTGGGCGATGGCCGGGTACGGCAGGGTCGGGTTGCCGGCCAGCGAGGGCGGAAGCGCGCGTGGTGGCGGCAGGGTGCCGGTCTGGGGGCGCGTACGGCGGGGGAGGTCGTCCACCCGGCTCACAGTTCCAGGCTCTCCTCGATCGTGCGCAGTTGGTGCCGCGCCATCGCGAGGTTGGCCCGGCTCTTGCTGACCATCAGGTAGAGGAACAGGCCCTTGCCGGTGCGGTTGCTCAGCGGGCGGATCAGGTGGTACTGGCTGCCGAGCGTGATCAGGATGTCCTCGATCTCGTCGTCGAGCTTGAGCATCTCGATGGTGCGCAGCTTGGCGCGTACGACGTCGGTGTTGCCGGCGGCGGCGACGGTCAGGTCGATCTCGCCGGTGCCACCGGCGACGCCGAGGGTCATGCCACTGGTGTAGTCGACGAGCGCGGCGCCGATCGCGCCGTCGATGTTCATCGCGTTCTTCAGCGCGATGTCAAGGTTGCCCACGATTTCTCTCCCCAACTCGGGCCGCTGTCCGCTGGAAGCGCGACAGCGGATTCGTCCGTCGAGGCTCGCATATGGAGGCGCGAGGTGCACACGGACCACCGGTGATCCACCTGAGCGGGCCCTCCGGACGGGCCACCGGTCCCGCGGGAGGGACCACGCCGTCCATCGCCGATCGCCGTCCGTCCCGGCAAGACGGTGCATCCATGCTATGTAGAGTTCCGATAGAGTGCCGCTGTGCGACTGACCATCCCGGTGGCGAAGGTGCTCTCGGCGCTGCTCGCCGAACCCGAGGCGCCGCGCTACGGCCTCGACCTGATGCGGCTCACCGGCCTGCCCAGCGGGACGCTCTACCCGGTGCTGCACCGCCTCCAGGCGGCCGGCTGGCTCACCGCCGACTGGGAGGCCGTCGACCCGGTCGCCGCCGGCCGCCCGGCCCGCCGCTACTACCGCCTCACCAGGGAGGGCATCCGCTCGGCCCGGCTGGCGCTGGCCGAGCTGCGTGCCCTCGTACCCGCCGAACGTGCCGGCGCGGACCCGGCGTGGTGACCCGGCGGGTGGCGCGTACCGCCGGGGTGTTGCTGTTCGCGCCGCCGGCCTGCCTCGCGGTCCTCGTGGCCGCGGCCGCGGCGATGGCCCTGGCGCACGGGTGGCTGGAGATGCGCGCCGCCGCGCAACTGCCGGCCTGGTCGGCGCTCACCGCGCTGCTCGGCGTGGCGCTCGCGCTCGTCGTCGCCCGGGCCGCGCGCCGGACCGTACGCGTGGGGGCGCTGCCCACCGCGCTCGGCGTGGTGCTGCCGATCGCCGCGACGGTGACCGCCACGTCGGCGCTGCTCGCCGCCCGGGGCGAGAGCCGGGTGGGGGAGAAGGTGCCCGGGGTGCTGCTCTGGCTGGCGCTGCTGGTCGCGGCGCTGTGGGCCGCCGGGGCGCTGGCACGCCGGGGCCGGGTCCGGGCCGCGTGGCTGGCCGGGCTGCTCGGCGCGCTGGTGGCGGCCGACGCGGCGGTGGTGCTCGCGGTGGTCACCTCGATCCCGGCCGGCGCGCCTGTGGCGGACGGCCTGCCGCCGGACTCGGTGGACCGGATCTCCGCGCCGCTGTGGCTGTTCACCTGCTGGACCGACTCGTCGTTCGGGCTGCCCCGGCCGACCGGCTGGGAACGGTTCCTCATCACCGACCGGGTGCTCGTCGAGCCGATGTTCTACCTGGCGTGCACGCCCTACGTCCTGGCGTACGCGATCGCGGCGGCCCGGCCGGCGGCGGCCGCCGCGCCCGTCCCGGCTCTCGCCTGAAGGGTCAGGAGTTCCAGCTCAGCGCCCGGCCCGCCCGCTCGTAGTGCCGTGCCAGCTCGGCGTCGATCCGCGCGGCCCGTTCCTCGGTGAGCGTCACGGCCGGATCCTGCCAGGGCCGCGCGCCGAGCATCCGGTGCCGCAGGCCGTTCGGCGGGTGGGTGGCGAACAGCGAGGTGTCCTCCCGGACGGTGAGCTGGCGTTCCAGCGACAGCCGTTCGGTAGCGGCGTCCAGCGCGCGCCCCGTCTCCACCCGCCAGGTGTCCGGCCCGTGTCCGCCGCGTACCGCGTTGCGCACCACGGTGGCCACCGTGTCGGTACGCAGCAGCGTGTCCAGCAGGCGGGTCGCACCAGCGGTGCCACCGGCGCGGGCGGCCATCTCGTCGGCCAGGTACTCGGCCCGCTGGCTCTCCCGCAGCGCGGTGGCGACCAGCACGACGTGCCCGGCGAACAGCAGCCGGGACAGCGTCCAGGACGCCAGGCGCCCGAGCCATTCGCCGACCATCACCAGCAGCCCGCCGCCGTCGGAGCCGCCCCGGGGCCGGAACAGGTCGGCGGCGTTGCCCAGCATGGTCAGCGCCGGCTGGGTGACCGGCCCGCGCCGTACGTCGCCGTTGACGAAATGGCCCAGCTCGTGCCCCAACAGCGCCACCCGCGCGGGCCCGTCCAGGGCGCCCCACAACGGCAGCCCGAGGCCGAGCACGCGCCGCCGGCGCAGCCCGACCGCTGTCGCGTACGCGTTGATGCCGCCGTCGACGCCGATCACGTGCGGCATCGGCGCGCCCACCGCGGACGCCACCTCGCGGACCAGGGCGTGCAGCTCCGGCGCCTCCTGCGCGGTGAGCACGTCCAGGTCGCCGTCGGCCCGGCCGAAGCGCGGGCGCAGCGCCACCGCCAGCGCGATCAGCGCCACGCCGCCGACCACGGCGAGGTTCGGGAAGGGGTACGCGAACAGCAGCCACACGCCGGCCACCGCGAGCCCGGCCACACCGAGCAGGAGCAGCACCGAGATGCCGGTGACGAGGAGGCCGGCGAACCCCGGCCCGGTCGACTTCAGCGACCGGGCGACCAGGGTGGCGTACTGCTGACGGGTGAGCCGCGCGGCGAGCCGGTGGGTCCGCCGGTCGACAGGCGACCAGCCGAACTCGGGCGCCTGGCGGCGCGCGTCGTAGGTGTCGAGGTTCCAGTCGCATCCGGGGCACCACGGCAACGCCCCGTCCAGCGACACCGGCGTCGTGCCGCAGCGCGGACAGGCCCCCGTGCCCGTCGTCATGGTGATCACGAGCGCCGATCCTGTCCGGTTCGCACCACTGGCGGTACCCGCCGTTCGGACGAGGACGGGCTTGCGCGGTTCCCCACCGCAACCGTCCCGACCAGGTCTAATGTGGAGAAGCGTGACTATTTGGGCCGTTCCGGTGGCGGACGGGCGGTTACCAGTGCACAGTGATCGCATGAGCGACGACGGAAGTGGTGGGCACTACTACTGGTGCACGCGACACCACCGGGTCGAGACCGATGCCGACGTGTGTCCCGCACGGCACGTTCTCGGACCGTACGCCTCAGCCGCCGACGCGGACAACGCCCTGCAGACGGTGCGGGAGCGGAACGACGCGTGGGACGCCGAGGACGCCCGTTGGGCCGGGGAGGGCCGCTAGACGGCGCGGGAGGGCCCGCGTCGAGGTGATCCGTGCTCCCGCGAGGGCGGGAGCACGTCCCCAGGAAAGGGAACCGAGATGGCCGAAGCACAGCAGGCCACCCGCCCGGCCGCGAAACGGACGACCGCGAAGAGGACCGCCGCGGGCAGGTCGACGACGGTCACCAAGGCGTCGCCGAACGCCTCGGGCGCCGGCGCCGGACGGACGCCGGCGAAGAAGGCGGTGGCGAAGAAGGCGGCCGCCAAGAAGGTCGTGTCGGCGGTCCGCGGGGCGCCGGCCACGAAGGCCACCACCAGGACGACCGCCAAGAAGACGGCCGCGAAGAAGGCTGGTACCCGGACGGCGCCGGCCGGCCGGGCCACCGCCAAGAGCGCGCCCGCCAAGAAGGCCACCGCGAAGAAGACGACGGCGAAGAAGACCACCGCGGCGAAGAAGACGACGGCCGCGAAGAAGACCACCGCCGCCCGTAAGACCACGGCGGCGAAGTCGACTGTCACCGCGCGCAAGAGCACCACCGCGAAGAAGGCGCCGGCCCGCAAGACGACCGCGAAGAAGACGGCGGCGGCGACGAAGGCGACCGGAGCGCGGAAGGTCACCGCGGCGGCGAAGAAGACCACCGCCGCCAAGAAGACCACAGCGGCGAAGAAGGCTCCGGCGAAGAAGGCCACCGCCTCGACCCGCCCCACGGCGCGCAAGACGGCGGCGAAGAAGGCGCCCGCGCGCAAGACCACCACCGCGCGCAAGACCACCACCACGGCGAAGAAGACCACGGCGGCCAAGAAGGCGCCCGCCCGCAAGACCACCACCGCCAAGAGCACCGCCCGGAAGGCGCCGGCCCGCCGCGCCTGACCCCCGCCGCCCTCCCGCGGGGCGCCGCACGGACACGGCGCTCGCCCCGAAGGGCGGAACGAGCGGGGCGCTGTCAGGATTGACCACGTGGTGATCCGACGCGTACTGGCGCCCCGTATCGACTTCGGCGCGCTGCGCCGCGAGCTGGGACTGCCCGAGAGTTTCCCGGCCGCGGCGCAGCGCGAGGCCGACGCGGCCGCAGCCGCGCCGCCACCGGCCGTCGCCGACCGGACCGACGTCCCGTTCGTCACCGTCGACCCGGCGACCTCGCGCGACCTCGACCAGGCCATGCACCTCGCCCGCCGTCCCGGCGGCGGCTACCGCGTCCGGTACGCGATCGCGGACGTGCTGACCCACGTACGCCTCGGCGGTGACCTGGAGGCCGAGACGTGGCGCCGGGGGCAGACGGTCTACCTGCCCGACGGCAACGTGCCGCTGCACCCGCACACGCTCAGCGAAGGGGCGGCCAGCCTGCTGCCCGACGCCGACCGGGCCGCGGTGCTCTGGACCGTCGACCTGGACGCCGACGGCGCGACCGTCGCGGTCACGCTGGAGCGGGCGCTGGTGCGCAGCCGGGCCAAGCTCGACTACGGCGGCGTGCAGCGCGACGCCGACGCCGGCCGGCTGCCCGAGCCGATCGCCCTGCTGCCCGAGATCGGGGCGCTGCTCACCGCCCGTGGCCTGAGCCGGGGCGCGATCAACCTGCCGCTGCCGGAGCAGGACGTCGAGCCCGACGGCGACGGGTGGCGGCTGGTGCTGCGCGGCCCCGGCCCGATGGAGGAGCACAACGCCCAGATCTCGCTGCTGACCGGGATGGCGGCGGCCGACATCATGCTGGCCGGCCGGATCGGGCTGCTGCGCACCATGCCGCGTCCCCGCGCGGAGGCGGTGCAGCGGCTGCGGCTGGCCGCCGGACCGCTCGGCGTGCCCTGGCCGGACGGCACCCCCGTCGGTCAGGTGCTCGACGGGCTGGACACCTCCCAGCCCCGGGTGGCCGCCTTCGTCGACCAGGCCGCCGAGCTGATGCGCGGCGCCGCGTACACCGCGTTCGACGGTGAGCTGCCCGAGCAGCCCGAGCACGGCGGGGTGGCGGCCGCGTACGCGCACGTCACGGCGCCGCTGCGGCGGCTGGCCGACCGCTACGCCACCGAGGTCTGCCTGGCGCTGCACGAGGGCCGGGAGGTGCCCGAGCAGGTCCGGGCCGCGCTGCCGAAGCTGCCCGAGGTGATGGCCACGACCGACCGGACCGCCGGCGCGGCCAGCCGCGGCGCCGTGGAACTGGCCGAGGCGGTGCTGCTCGCGCACCGGGTGGGGGAGACGTTCGAGGCGGCCGTGCTCGACGTCGACGAGCCGCGCCCGGCGGGCAACGGCCGGCCCGGCCGACCGCCCGGCGGCACGATCGCGCTGGACGAGCCGCCGGTCCGCGCCCGCTGCACCGGCGAGCTGCCGCTGGGCGAGCGCGTCCGGGTACGCCTCACCGTCGCCGACCCGGCCCAGCGCCGGGTCGCCTTCGAACGGGCCTGACCAGCGGCCATTGTCACAGCACCGGGATGCACCGCACGCCGCCCCGCTTTGCGAGGATGAGCCCATGGCTTACGACGCGACCACGCTGCCCGACGTCTCCGGGCTGACCGTCGGCATCATCGGTGGCACCGGCGACCAGGGACGAGGTCTCGCCTACCGGTTGGCCCGCGCCGGGCAGAGCGTGCTGATCGGCTCCCGCACCGCGGAGCGGGCCTCCCAGGCCGCCGCCGAGATCGCCGCCCTGCCCGGAGTGCCCGAGGGCGCCGTCGTCTCCGGCGGCGACAACGAGGACGTGGCCCGGCGCAGCGACGTGGTGATCGTCGCGGTGCCGTGGGACGGGCACGCGGCCACCGTCGCCGCGCTCGCCGAGCCGCTGGCCGGCAAGATCGTGGTGGACTGCGTCAACCCGCTCGGCTTCGACAAGCAGGGCCCGTACGCACTCGACGTACCAGAGGGCAGCGCGGTGCAGCAGGCCGCCGGGCTGCTGCCCGAGTCCCGGGTGTGCGCCGCGTTCAACCACGTCAGCGCGCCGCTGCTGGCCGACCCGCAGATCGACCGGATCGACCTCGACGTGCTGATCTGCACCGAGGACCGGGAGGTGGCCGGCGTGGTGGCCGCGCTGGCCGCGCGGATCCCCGGGATGCGGGGCATCTACGCCGGCCGGCTGCGCAACGCCCACCAGATCGAGGCGTTCACCGCCAACCTGATCGCGATCAACAAGCGCTACAAGGCGCACGCCGGCATCCGCGTCACCGACCTCTGAACTGCCGCGCGCCGCGCGCCGCGCGGCGCGCGTGCGTGTTAAGAAGGGGCCCCTCCTCTACGCCAGGCGTTAAGAAGGGGCCCTTCCTTACACCCTCAGAAGGTGTGCTCGGCCGCGGGGAAATCGCCGCCGCGCACCTCGTCGGCGAAGCGGCGGGTGGCGTCGGTGAGCGCGCCCGCCAGGTCGGCGTAGCGCTTCACGAAGCGGGGCGCCCGGCCGGTCCGCAGCCCGGCCATGTCCTGCCACACCAGCACCTGCCCGTCGGTGTCCGGGCCGGCCCCGATGCCGACGGTGGGGATGGCCAGCTCGGCGGTGACCCGCTTGGCGACCTCGCCCGGCACCATCTCCAGCACCACCGCGAACGCGCCCGCCTCGGCCACCGCCCGCGCGTCGGCGAGCACCTCCTCGGCCGCCTCGCCCCGGCCCTGCACCCGGTAGCCGCCGAGCGTGTGCTCGCTCTGCGGGGTGAAGCCGATGTGTGCCATCACCGGGATGCCGGCGCCGGTGATGGCCTCGATCTGGGCCGCGCAGCGGCGTCCGCCCTCCAGCTTCACCGCGTGGCAGCCGCCCTCCTTCATGAACCGCACCGCGGTGCGCAGCGCCTGCGCCGGGCCTTCCTCGTACGAGCCGAACGGCAGGTCGCCGACGATCAGCGACTGCTTCGTGGCCCGCACCACGGCGCGGACCAGCGGCAGCAGCTCCTCGGCGGTCACCGGCAGCGTGGTCTCGTAGCCGAACACGTTGTTCGCCGCCGAGTCGCCGACCAGCAGCACCGGGATGCCCGCCTGGTCGAAGATCGAGGCGGTGTACTGGTCGTACGAGGTGAGCATCGCCCAGCGCTCGCCGCGCTCCTTGGCGGCGATCAGGTCGCGGGTGCGTACCCGCCGGGTGGCCGGGCCGCCGTAGAGCGCCGTCACCTCGGCCGGGGTGGACTCCACCATGACAATCTCCTTCCTCGAGGCCGCGCACGCGGTCCCCGGGTTCCCCGCGATCGTCGCACCGGGCGACGGCCCGCGGGCAGATCGGAGTGGAGGATGTCACTCCCCGGCCGGGGGAGCGGTCAGCCGTCCTCGCGCCACCGGTTGGTGATCGGCAGCCGCCGGTCCCGCCCGAACGCCTTCATGGAGATCTTGGTGCCGGGCGCGGACTGCCGCCGCTTGTACTCGGCGGTATCCACCATCCGCAGCACCTTGTCCACCACGGCCGGGTCGTGGCCGGACTCGACCAGGCCGTCGCGGCCCAGGTCGCCGTCGACGTAGCCGATGAGGATCGGGTCGAGCACGTCGTAGTCGGGCAGCGTGTCGCTGTCGAGCTGGCCGGGGCTCAGCTCGGCCGACGGCGGCTTGCCGATCGAGTTCTCCGGGATCGGCGGCGTCTGCCCGCGCCGTGCCGCGTCGGCGTTGCGCCACTTCGCCAGCCGCCACACCAGCGTCTTCCAGACGTCCTTGACCGGGTTGTAGCCGCCCACCGAGTCGCCGTACAGCGTCGAGTAGCCCACCGCCAGCTCGCTCTTGTTGCCGGTGGTGAGCACCAGGTGGCCCTCCTGGTTCGACAGCGCCATGAGGATCACGCCGCGTACCCGGGCCTGGAGGTTCTCCACCGCCACCCCGGACAGCGACATGTTCGCCAGGAACGTGTCCACCATCGGCTGGATCGGCTCGACCCGGTAGTCCAGGCCGGTGCGCTTGGCCAGGTCCTCGGCGTCGGTGCGGGAGTGCTCGGAGGAGTGCTGGCTGGGCATCGAGACGCCGACGACCCGCTCCGGGCCGACCGCGTCCACGGCGATGGCCGCCGCCACCGCCGAGTCGATGCCGCCGGACAGGCCGAGCACCACCGACGGGAAGCGGTTCTTGTCGACGTAGTCGCGCAGGCCCAGCACCAGCGCGTGCCACACCTCGGCCTCGTCGGCGACCGGCTCGATGATGCCGCCGTCCGCAGCCGGTCCGGGCGGCGTGGCCGGGATCGTCGCCACCTCGCCGCGGACCACCCGCATGCCGTCACTGAGCCCACCGGCCTCGCCGGGCGTCCCGGCCGCCGCCGGCAGCTCCAGGTCGTGCACCAGCAGGTGCTCGACGAACTGCGGCGCCCGGGCCAGCAGCGTGCCGTCCGCGGCGACGATCATCGAGTCGCCGTCGTAGACCAGTTCGTCCTGGCCGCCGACCATGTTCACGTACGCGATGGCGGCCCCGGCCTCGGCGGCGCGCCGGCGCACCAGCGGCAGCCGCACGTCGTCCTTGTTCAGCTCGTACGGCGAGCCGTTGATGCTCAGCACCAGCCCGACGCCGGCCTGCCGCGCCGCCGCGAACGGCCCACCGGCCTGCCACAGGTCCTCGCAGATGGTCAGCGCCACGTCCACCCCGCCGACGCGCACCACGGTGAGCGTGTCACCGGGGACGAAGTAGCGGTCCTCGTCGAACACGCCGTAGTTGGGCAGGTGGTGCTTGAAGTAGGTGGCGACGACCTCGCCCCGGTGCAGCAGCGCCGCCGCGTTGCGGGCGCCCTTGCCCGGCTCCGCGTCGGAGCTGACCTGCGGCGGGCCGTCGGCGTCCAGGTAGCCGACCAGGACCGGCAGGTCACCGTGGCCGTCGGCGGCGAGGTCGGCGGCGAGCCGGTGCAGCGCGGCCCGGGACGCGGCCACGAACGAGCGGCGGAAGACCAGGTCCTCGACCGGGTAGCCGGTCAGCATCAGCTCCGGGAACAGGACGAGCTGGGCGCCGGAGCCGGCCGCCTGGCGGGTCCACTCGCGGACCAGGCCGGCGTTGCCGGTGAGGTCGCCTACCGTCGGGTTGACCTGGCACAGGGCGAGACGCAGGGTGGGCATGTCCTCATCTTCCCCCAGCCCTCCCGGCCGAATCCGACCGGTTGGGGCAGACAGGCGTGCCGGCCCGTGCGTCCCAGCGCGGCGGACACGGCGGGACGGCCGGCCGGGGAGGGCGTAACGTCGGCGTAACGAGCCCGGTGGAGACTGGGCGGTCAGGCCGAGCCGGCCCGGCGCCGGTGCGGACGTACGTGTAACGAGGGGTGGAAGTGGACCGTCAGCAGGAGTTCGTCCTCCGTACGCTGGAAGAGCGGGACATCCGTTTCGTCCGGCTGTGGTTCACCGATGTGCTCGGCACGCTCAAGAGCGTCTCGGTGGCCCCGGCGGAGCTGGAGGCGGCCTTCGACGAGGGCATCGGTTTCGACGGCTCCGCGATCGAGGGCTTCGCCCGGGTCTTCGAGTCGGACATGGTCGCCATGCCGGACCCGACGACGTTCCAGGTCTTCCCGTTCGAGGGCGGCGTCAGCGGCGAGAGCGCCCGGATGTTCTGCGACATCTCGCTGCCCGACGGCAGCCCGTCCTGGGCCGACCCGAGGCACGTGCTGCGCCGCATGCTCTCCCGCGCCGCGGACAAGGGCTTCACGTTCTACACCCACCCGGAGATCGAGTTCTTCCTGCTGGAGAACGGCCCGCAGGACGGCTCGGTGCCGATCCCGGTGGACACCGGCGGCTACTTCGAGCACACCACGCACGCCGTCGCGCGGGACTTCCGCCGCCAGGCGGTGCTGGCGCTGGAGCGGATCGGCATCTCGGTGGAGTACAGCCACCACGAGGTCGCCCCCGGCCAGCAGGAGATCGACCTGCGCTACGCCGACGCGCTCACCACCGCCGACAACATCATGACCTTCCGGCACGTGGTGAAGGAGGTCGCGCTCTCCACCGGTGTGCAGGCCAGCTTCATGCCGAAGCCGTTCACCGACCAGCCCGGCAACGGCATGCACACCCACCTGTCGCTGTTCGAGGGGGAGCGCAACGCGTTCCACGACGCCGGTGACCCGATGAAGCTGTCGAAGGTCGCCAAGTCGTTCATCGCCGGGCTGCTCACCCACGCGCGGGAGTACACCGCGGTGACGAACCAGTGGGTCAACTCGTACAAGCGGCTGTTCCCGCAGGCGCTGCCGGACCGGATCACCGAGAGCCCCGCGTACGTCTGCTGGGGTCACCTGAACCGGTCCGCGCTGGTGCGGGTGCCCGCGTACGGCAAGCCGAACTCGGCCCGGGTCGAGGTCCGCTCGCTGGACTCCGCGACCAACCCCTACCTGGCGTTCGCGGTGATGCTCGGCGCCGGCCTCAAGGGCATCGAGGAGGGCTACGAGCTGCCGCCGGGCGCCGAGGACGACGTCTGGTCGCTGAGCAGCGCGGAGCGCCGCGCCATGGGCTACGAGGCGCTGCCGGAGAACCTGGCCGAGGCGATCGACGTGATGGCCGGCTCCGAGCTGGTCGCCGAGGTGCTCGGCGAGCACGTCTTCGACTTCTTCCTGCGCAACAAGCGGGCCGAGTGGGAGCAGTACCGCCGCGAGGTCACCCCGTACGAGCGGCAGCGCTACCTGTCTCTCTAGATCATCCTGGCGCGGTGCCGCTATCGTCTGCGGCACCGTCCCGGCACCTTCGCCGGGCGGGTGAGCCGGGGAGGCGTTGGGTGCTGGGAGACCTGCTCGACGGGGCGTGGCAGAGCATCGTGTTCGGGATCGTCGGGGTGGCGCTGATGGCCGCCGGATTCCTGCTCGTGGATGTGCTCACCCCGGGCAAGCTGCGGGAGCTGATCTGGGTACGCCGCAACGGCAACGCCGCGCTGCTGCTCGCCGCGAACCAGCTCGGCATCGCCGGCATCGTCTTCACCGCCGTGCTGACCAGCTACAGCTCGTTCACCAAGGGGCTCGCCTCCACTGTGGTCTTCGGGCTGGTCGGCCTGCTGGTGATGGCGCTGGCGTTCCTGGTGCTGGACCTGCTCACCCCGGGTCGGCTGGGCGACGTGATCGCCGCCGAGGAGCCGCACCCGGCCGCCAAGGTCAGCGCCGCCACCCACTTCGGCGCCGCGCTGATCGTCTGCGCCTGCATCGCCTGAGCGGTGTCGTACCCCCGGGTTAGCGTCCGGGGGTGAACCGCACCGATCGCCTCTACGCCCTGGTCGAGGAGCTGCGGGCGGTGTCGCCGCGCCCGCGCAGCGCGAGCTGGCTGGCCCGCCGCTTCGAGGTCAGCACCCGCACCGTCGAGCGGGACATCTCCGCGTTGCAGGGCGCGGGCGTGCCGATCTGGGCCGAGCCGGGCCGCACCGGCGGCTACGTCGTCGACCGGGCGCGCACGCTCCCGCCGGTCAACCTGACGGCGGCCGAGGCGGTGGCGATGGCCGTCGCGCTGCACCGGCTCGGCGGCTCCCCGTTCGCCGCGGCGGCCGGCGCCGCGCTGCGCAAGCTGGTCGCGGTGATGCCACCGGCCGCGGTGGCCGAGGCGCACCGGCTCGCCGGCCGGGTGCACCTGGTGGGCGACGGGCCGGGCACGCCCGTCCCGGCCGTCGTCGCCGACGCGGTCGCCGCCGGGCGGGTGCTGCGCCTGCGGTACGCCGACCGCGACGGCGCCGATTCGGCACGTGACGTGGAGCCGCTGGCCTACCTGGGCAACTCGGTGCACTGGTATCTGGTCGCCTGGTGCCGGCTGCGCGACGGTGTGCGCTGCTTTCGCACCGACCGGATCCGCTCGGTGCGCCCGCTCGCCGAGCCGGTGACCCGGGAGTGGTGTGCTGACGACCTCGATGTGCCGGTCGACCGGGTGCGCCCGCTCACGCTGGTCTGATCCCTGTGGAAACACCGACAGGACGCTGTCGTGTCCCGGTACCACGCTGATTCCTGACGACGCCGGCCGACCGCCGGCGCGAACCTCAGGAGGAAGCATGTCCAGCACGCCCGTGACCTGGTTCGAGATCAGCTCCGACCGCCCGGACGAGGCGCAGCGGTTCTACGCCGACCTGTTCGGCTGGAGTTTCGAGGAGCAGGGCGGCCCGGCCGGGTCGTACCGGCAGACGACCGCCGGCGGTGAGCGGGGGATCGGCGGCGCGATCCGGGGCACCGACGCCGGCAACTACGCGATCTTCTACGCCGAGGTGGCGGACGTCGCGGAGATCTGCCGCCGGGCCGAGGCGACCGGCGGCGTCGTGGTGACGGGGCCGGTGACCACGCCGGCCGGTCTGGTGCGGGCCCTGTTGCGCGACCCGTCGGGCAACCTGCTCGGCGTCTTCACCCCGCCGGCCGGCGGCTGACCCCGGTCCGTCCACCCGTGGCGGCCGGCCACCGTGGAGCGACGGCGGGCGAGAGACCGGTCGATGTCGGGTCCGGTGATCGCCGGAGAGGATCTTGGATGCGCCCCCTACCTCGGGTTATGTTCAAGATCCTCCGAGTCGGACGGCCAACGCCGGTCGGCTCGCACAGTCAGGAGAAGCGTATGACCAACGACGGCCACCCCTCTTCCCCCGCCACGGACATCACCGGATCCACTGTGAACCGACGCCGCATGCTGACCATCGCTCTCGGTGGCGCCGCCACCGTGGCCCTGCCCGCGCCGGCCTGGGCGGCCGACGACAAGCGCCCCGGATCCAGCCGGAAGCCGGCGCTCACGTCGGACGATCGCAAGATCATCGCCCAGGTCTCGGCCGAGCGGGCGCTGGCGCACCTGCGCGTCCTCAGCGAGGAGATCGGGCCGCGTATCGGCGGGACCGCCTCGGAGCGGCGTGCCGCCGACTACATCGCCAAGCAGCTCGACCGCCTCGGCTACCAGGTTCGGCTGGAGCCGTTCGCGGTGGCGGACAAGTTCCTCGCCCAGCTCGCCTCGCCGGCCGGGCTGCCCACCGACCTGAACTGGCAGGCCGGCGCCTCCCCGCAGGCCGCGCTGGACACCACAGTCCAGGGTGACGTGGTGGACGTGGGCGCGGGTGCTGAAGAGAACTACCCGGCGAGCGTCACCGGCCAGATCGTGCTCGTCGACTACGTGGCCGCCCGGCGCGAGCAGTTGGTCGCCACCGCTGTGGCGCGCGGCGCGGCCGCCGTGGTGTTCCTCGCCGCCGACGGGGTGCCGCCCCGGCGCAGCAGCGCGTTCTCGCCGACCCTGCCGGGCTCGGCGGGCACGCCGGTGCCGATCCCGGTGGTCGGCGTCGCGCAGGCGCAGAAGGAGCGGCTGCGTGCCCTGCTCGCGGCCGGGCGGCTCACGCTCACGATCTCCACCGTCGCGCACCGCAACCTGACGTCCCACAACGTCGTCGCGGAGCGGGTCGGGCGGTCCGGCGCGAACGGGCCGGTCGTCATGGTCAGCGCCCACTACGACACTGTCATCGGCGCCCCCGGCGCCAACGACGACGGTTCCGGCACGGTGCTCTGCCTCGAACTGGCCCGGGTGATGAAGGCGATCCCGGTCGACGCCACCCTGCGGTTCGCGCTGTGGGGCTCGGAGGAGCAGGGCCTGCTCGGCTCGCGTCACCACGTCCGGCAGCTCCCGCAGGCCGAGCGGGACCGCTTCCTGGCGGTGTACCAGAACGACATGGTCGCCACGAGCTGGGACCCGGCCACCCTCTACTGGCTGCTGTCCTTCACCGGCCAGTCCAACCGGGCCACCGACGAGGTGGCCGCCGCCGGTGTACGCCTGGGCTACGACCCGCGGATGTCGCCGGTGACGCAGCGCGGCTCCAGCGACCACCAGTCCTTCCAGGAGGTCGGCATCGCCAGCGCCAACTTCTCCTGGCGGGGTGAGACGAGCCCGGCGCTGCTGGAGCCGCCATACCACACCCCGGAGGACACCATCGCCAAGAACATCAGCCTCGAGCGACTCCAGGTCTCCCTCGAACTGATCGGTTGTGCGGCGTACGCGACCGCTCGCTGATTTACTGCCGTCCCCGTGCCGCCGGCCGCGGTGTCACGGGGACGGCGACCGGCGCCGCACCGGGGAGTCCCGGTGCGGCGCCTCTGTCCCGCCCGCCTGGTGTCAGGCGGTGGCCTCGCCGGCGCCGGTCACGAGGAGGGCCGGCCGGCGGGAAACGGCGTGGCCGTGCGGTCACTTGCCGTCCGGGCCGCCCTTGCCGCGCTCGCCGTGCGGGCCGCCCTTGCCGTCGTGGCCGGGGCCACCCGGGAACACGCCCGCCTCGGCGGCCTTGAGCACCGCGTCGGCCTGCTCCTGGGTGAGCTTGCCGTCGGTGACGGCCTGGTCCAGGCGCTCCTTCAGCGCGGCCTGCCGGTCCTCGGTCGACGGCCGCTCCGGCCGCTCCGGGCGGTCGCCCTGCCGCTGCTCGTGCAGCTTCTCCAGCGCCGCGGTGACCTTGTCGGTCGACACGCCCAGCTCCTTGGCGAGCGCCTCGGCGAACTCGGCCTGCCGGTCGGCGTGCTTCTGGCGGCGTTCGTCACCCTGGTCGGTGCTGCTGGCGCTCGAGGACGGCTTCGGGTTCTTGTCGTCGGCGAGCGCCACCGTCGGGGCGGCGATCCCGACGCCGAGCACGCCGGCAGCGGCCAGGCCGGCCAGCAGGTGCTTCTTCGACATCGTGCGGATCATGCGATTCTCCTGTTCGGTGGTGGTGCGATGACGTCACCGACAGTGAGCCCCGGAACTGAGGGCAACCCGTGGCGAACCTGTCAGCAGGCTGGCAATCCCGTCTGGAAGGCCCGTTTTATTCGTGTTGCAGGTGTGCCGGAGCGCCCGCGAGGCTGGGCGAAACCCGACGAAAGGCCACGCCATGACACAGCCTGCCATCCGCGAGATCCCGCTCACCGGGCCGGGCTCCGGCCCGTACTCGATCACGGTCGGGTCCGACGGCGCGCTCTGGCTGGCGCTGGCCGGCTCCGGCGGCGTCGCCCGGCTCGGCCCCGACGGTGAGGTGCGGACCTACCGCGACGACCCACCCGGCAGCCGCCCGCTGATCATCGTCGGCGGCCCCGACGGCGCGCTCTGGTACACCCGCTCGGGCGACGACCGGCTCGGCCGGATCGCCGTCGACGGCGAGACCGGCTCGGTGGCGCTGCCGCCCGGCTGCGGCCCGTGCGGGCTGGCGGTGGGCCCGGACGGCGCGTTCTGGTACGCCGGCATGAACGACGACACGGTCGGCCGGGTGAGCGTCGACGGGGAGGTGACGTCCGTCCCGCTGCCGGTCGAGAAGGGCTTCCCGTCGATGCTCGCGGCCGGGCCGGACGACGCGCTCTGGCTCACGCTCAACCAGGCGAACGCGATCGCCCGGATCGACCTGGACGGATCGGTGACGCTGCATCCGCTGCCCACCGAGGCGGCCGGGCCGGTCGGCATCACCCGGGGTGTCGACGGCGCGCTCTGGTTCGTCGAGATCGCGGCCGGGCAGGTCGGCCGGATCACGCCGGACGGGCGGATCGACGAGTTCCCGCTGCCGGACCGCGCGGCACGCCCGCACGCGATCGTCGCCGACCCGGCCGGCGGCTGCTGGTTCACCGAGTGGGGCGCCAACCGCATCGCCCACCTCGACCCCGACGGCCACATCACCGCCCACGATCTGCCCACCCCCGCGTCGGAGCCCCATGGCCTCACGGTCACCCCCGACGGCACGGTCTGGGCGGCCTTGGAGATCGGCGCGGTAGCCCACCTCACCCCGCCCGCGCCGCGTTGATCATGAGGTTGGCGGCAGTTGTGGATCTCTGAACTGCCGCTAACTTCATGATCGCCGGGCCTCGGCCTCGGCCTCGGCTTCAGCGGACGGCGGCGGTCACCGTCAGGGTGCCTGTGGTGGCGTCCAGGACCGCGGGGGTGTTCACCGGGACGGTGAGCTGGTCGGGGCCGTGGCCGATCGGCAGGCCGCCGAGCACCGGCACGCCCAGGTCGCCCAGGCGGTCGGTGAGCACGTCCACGACAGTGGTGTCCCAGCCGTCCGCGCACTCGGTGAACTGGCCCACCGCCACCCCGGCGATCCCGTCCAGCGCGCCGCAGCGACGCAGGTGGGTGAGCATCCGGTCGATCTTGTACGGCGGCTCCTGCACCTCCTCGACCAGCAGGATCGCACCGGTCAGGTCCGGCATGTCCGGCGTGCCGATCGACGCGGTGATCAGGCACAGGTTGCCGCCGATCAGCCGGCCCTCGGCCCGGCCGGGCACCCGCACCGGGTACGTCTCCTCCGCCTCGACCGCCGCCACCGTCACCGGCTCGGCGCTGGTCAGCGCGGCGTGCAGCGACTCCGCCGAGCGGAGCGGGGTGCGCTCGTCCCGCCACGCCGCCCCCGGGCCGTGCACCCCGGCCAGGCGGGCGCCCCGCCAGAGCGCGAACTGCAACGCGGTGATGTCGGAGAACCCGGCCACCACCTTCGGGTCCCGGCGTACCGCCGCCATGTCGATCAGGTCCACCACCCGCTGCGCGCCGTAGCCGCCCCGCGTGCAGATCACCCCACGGATCTCCGGGTCGGCGAACGCCGCGTTCAGGTCCGCGGCCCGCAGCGCGTCGTCGCCGGCCAGGTAACCCCGCCGGGCGTACGCGTTCGGCGCGGGCACCGGACGCAGCCCCCAGCCGGTGAGCAGTTCGATGCCACGGGCCACCCGCTCGGGACGGGTCGGTCCGGACGGGGACACCAGCATCACCGCGTCGCCGGGACGCAGGGCCGGTGGGCGCAGGCAGTCGTCGGGCACGATCGCGAGCCTAGGGCCTGCCGGACCGTGCCCTGTCGGCCGCACCGGTTAGCCTCGACGTCGTGGCGACCGCGCTGGTGATCGAGAACGACCCGACCGACGACCTCCGCCGCCTGGGGGAGTGGCTCACCGAAGGGGGCCTGGAACTGCGCGTGCTGCGTCCGCACGCCGGTGACGCGCTCCCCGCCGACCTGGGGGGATACGCCGCGCTGGTGGTGCTCGGCGGCGACCAGCAGGCGTACCCGGGGTCCGACGGCGCCCCCGGCGCGCCCTGGTTCCCGGCGCTGGAGGGGCTGCTGCGCAAGGCGGTCCGCCAGCGGGTGCCCACGCTCGCGATCTGTCTCGGCGCGCAACTGCTCGCCACCGCGCACGCCGGCCTGGTCGAGCGCAGCCCGTCCGGGCCGGAGATCGGCCCGGCGCTGGTGGGCCGGCGCGACGCCGCCGAGGACGATCCGCTGTTCCGGTACGTGCCGCTGATGCCCGACGTGCTCCAGTGGCACGCCGACGAGATCACCGAGCTGCCGCACGGCGCGACGCTGCTGGCCGCGTCCACCCGCTACCCGCACCAGGCGTTCCGCCTCGGTGACCGGGCCTGGGGCCTGCAGTTCCACATCGAGTGCGACACCGCGATGATCGCCGAGTGGTCCCGCGACTCGGCGGTGCTGGCCGAGCTGGACTACGACCCGGAACTGGTGGTGGCCGCCTGCGACCGGGTGATGGCCGACGTCGAGGAGGCGTGGCAGCCGTTCGCGATCCGGTTCGCCGCGCTCGCGCTCGGCGAACTGGGCGACGACAACCCGCGCCGCAGCCTGCCGCTGCTCGGGGCCTGACGGTGACCCGGCCGGCCCGCGGGCGCCTGGCCCGCTACGGATTCGCCGAGGGGGACGGCGCCACGCGCGCCGCCGACCTGCTCGGCCCGGACGGGCTCGACCTGTGGCGGCCCGAGACGCAGGAGCCGGCCGACGAACGCGCCGCCGAACTGCTCGCCGCGCTGTCCCGCGCCGCCGACCCGGACCTGGCGCTGCGTCAGCTGCACCGGCTGGTCGAGTCCGAGCGGCGCTCCGGCGACGAGGTGGCCGTACGCGACGCGCTGGCCGCCGACCCCGGGCTGCGCCGCCGCCTGATCGCGGTGCTCGGCGCCTCCTCCGCGCTCGGCGACCACCTGGTCGCCAACCCGGGGCAGTGGGCGGTGCTGGCCACCGAGCCGGACGGGCTCGCCCCCACCGCGGACGGGCGGCTCGACCTGAGCGTGGCCGCCCGGCTCACCACCATGACCGGCGCGGTCCCGCTGCTGCGGCAGGCGTACCGGCTCGCGCTGCTACGGATCGCGGCGGCCGACCTGACCGGCGGGCGCGGCCTGGAGCAGACCATGGCGGCGCTGTCCGGGCTGGCCGACGCCACGCTGGCCGCCGCCTACGACATCGCCGCCGACGAGCTGCCCGAGGGCACGCCGCGCCCCCGCCTGGCAGTGGTGGCGATGGGCAAGTGCGGTGGCGACGAGCTGAACTACGTCTCCGACGTCGACGTCATCTTCGTCTCCGCCACCGACGACGACCTGCCCGCCGCCACCCAGATCGCCACCCGGCTGATCCAGATCTGCGGGCTGGTGGCCTGGCCGGTCGACGCGGCGCTGCGCCCCGAGGGCAACCGGGGCCCGCTGGTCCGCACGCTTGCCAGCCACCTCGCCTACTACAAGCGCTGGGCCCGCACCTGGGAGTTCCAGGCGCTGCTCAAGGCCCGCCCGGCCGCCGGTGACCTGGAGCTGGCCCGGGAGTGGATCGAGGCGCTCGCCCCGCTCGTCTGGACCGCCGCCGAACGCCCCGAGGCGGTCGAGGACGTCCGGTCCATGCGCCGCAAGATCCTCGACAACGTGCCGCCGAAGGAGCTGGAACGCGAGATCAAGCGCGGTCCGGGCGGGCTGCGCGACATCGAGTTCGCCGTCCAGCTGCTCCAGCTCGTACACGGCCGGGGCGACGAGTCGCTGCGGGTGCCGGGCACCGTGCCGGCGCTGCGCGCGCTCGTGGCCGGCGGCTACGTGGGCCGCGCCGACGGGGAGGCGCTGCTGCGCGGCTACCGCTTCCTGCGCGCCGTCGAGCACCGGCTCCAGCTCCAGGCCCTGCGCCGCACGCACACCGTGCCGACCGAACCGGCCGCGCTGCGCTGGCTCGCCGCCGCGCTCGGCTACGTGGCCACGCCGGGCCGCAGCGCCGTCGAGGAGTTCCGCGCCGAGTGGGTCACCCACGCCACCGAGGTACGCCGGCTGCACGCCAAACTGCTCTACCGGCCGCTGCTGGAATCCGTGGCCCGGGTCCCGGCCGAAGGGCTGCGGCTCACGCCCGAGGCGGCCCGGCACCGGCTGGAGGTGCTCGGCTTCGCCGACCCGGCCGGCGCGCTGCGGCACCTGCAGGCGCTCACCGGCGGCGTCAGCCGTACCGCCGCGATCCAGCGCACGCTGCTGCCGGTGCTGCTCGACGAGTTCGCCGACGCCCCCGAGCCGGACCGCGGCCTGCTCAACTACCGGCAGGTGTCCGACAAGCTCGGCAGCACCCCGTGGTACCTGCGCCTGCTGCGCGACTCCGGCCCGGTGGCGCGCCGCCTGGCCCGGGTGCTCTCCTCGTCCCGGTACGCGGCCGACATGCTGTCCCGCGAGCCGGAGGCGCTGCGGCTGCTCGCCGAGGACAGCGAACTGACCCCGCGCCCGCGCGAGACGCTCGTCGACGGGTTCGCCGCGGCCGCTGCCCGGCACGACGACCCGGTCGAGGCGATCCGGGCGGTCCGTGCGCTGCGCCGCCGGGAACTGGTCCGCATCGCCGCCGCCGACGTGCTCAGCCGCGCCGGCTCACTCGCGCCGCTCACCCCGCGCCCGGTCGGCGGCGGCGAGCGGCGGCCCACAGTGGTCGACGTGACGGCGGTGGGCACCGCGCTGTCCCACGTCACCGACGCCACGCTGGCCGCCGCGCTGCGCGCCGCCCGTACCGTCCATCCCGGACCGCCCGGCCTGCGCTTCGCGGTGATCGGCATGGGCCGGCTCGGGGGGTACGAGTCCAACTACCTCTCCGACGCCGACGTGCTGTTCGTCTACGACCCGCCGCCCGGCGTGGACGAGAGCACCGCGAGCGCGGCGGCGCAGGCCATCGCCGAGGAGCTGCGCCGGCTGCTGTCCGCGCCCGCCCCCGACCCGCCGCTCGGTGTGGACGCCGACCTGCGCCCCGAGGGCCGGCAGGGCCCGCTGGTACGCAGCCTCGCCGCGTACGCGCAGTACTACGCGCGCTGGTCGCGGGTGTGGGAGGCGCAGGCGCTGCTGCGGGCCCGGTTCGTCTGCGGCGACGCCGACCTGGGCGCCGAGTTCGAGGCGATGATCGAGCCGGTGCGCTACCCGGCCGACGGGCTGACCCGCGAGCAGGTCATCGAGATCCGCCGGATCAAGGCGCGGGTGGAAACCGAGCGGCTGCCCCGGGGCGCCGACCCGGCCACCCACACCAAGCTGGGCCGGGGCGGGCTCGCCGACGTCGAGTGGGCCGTGCAGCTGCTCCAGCTCCGGTACGCCGGCCGGATACCCGAGCTGCGCGGCACCCGTACGCTCGACGCCCTGACCGCCGCCCGCGACGCCGGCCTGCTCGACGCCACCGACGCCGCCGAGCTGGCTGCCGGCTGGACGCTCGCCGCCGAGGTGCGCGACGCGTTGATGCTGGTACGCGGCCGGGCGGGGGACCAGTTGCCCCGGCACGGGGTGGAGCTGGCCGGGGTGGTGCGGCTGCTGGGGCGCGAGGACCAGGGCGAGTTCCTCGACGAGTACCTGCGCACCGGCCGCCACTCCCGCACGGTCGTCCAGCGCATCCTGGAGTCCCCCCTCTAGCCCTCCCGTCCCACCTCCCCTGGGCGTTGATCTTGCACTTACGGCCCCGGCGAAAGGGGCATATCCGGCTCTTGAGGGGCCGTAACCGCAAGATCGACGGTGATCAAGGGGTCAGCTGGTGAGGGTGTAGGTGCCGGCTCGGGGGACCGTCACGGTGGTCCACTTGCCGTCTCGGGTGACTGTGGCGTTGTGGGAGGCGGTGAGCCAGGGAGTGTGGCGGACCCGGATCGGGATCGGGCCGGGGCCGGGGGCGCGGAACGTGATCGAGGCGCCGTCCTGGCTGATCAGCTCACCCGGCGCGCCGACGATCGGGGTGGGCTCGGCCACCGCGTACAGCTTCCAGTGCCGGTCCGACCAGACCTCGGTCAGGTACGGCAGGCCCGTCTCCACCAGCTCCGCCTCGGATCGCCCCACCCAGGAGAACTCGGCGTCGGGCACTGCCACGTACTGCACCGCGTTGTCGGCCAGCCAATCCCGGTAGGTGACGGGGGTCAGCGGAATGCCGGTGCCGTCCGCGCCGGGCACGGTGGTGAAGAACAGCGGATTGCGGTCGATGTCGGCCTGGCGTAGCCAGCCCCGGGCCAGCGGCACCTCGCCCATCCGGGCGGCTTCCCAGTAGTTGCGGGTCGGCGGCACCTCCACCCGTCCGGTGAGCCCGCGCCGGGCCAGTTCCGCGCGCAACGGCGCGAAGTACGCCGGCTCGGCCGTCGGATCGTCGGCGCTGCGCAGGTCGGCGGTGACCACCGGCGGCTGCCACCAGCAGACGACAGCGAGCAGCGCGGCCAGCCCGGCCGCACCGGCGGTCCGGGGCAACCGGGGGATGCCCAGCCTCGCCGGTGGCGTCGCCGCGGCGGCCAGCAGCGGCAGCGCGAACATCACCACCAGGCGGGTGGCGTTCAGCCCGACCGGGGTGGGCAGCAACGCCGACGCCAGCACCCCGGCCGCGGACAGCAGCGCGCCCACCCGCACCGGCCGGTACGTCACGAGCGCCGCGACCAGCAGGCTCGTCACCACGGCGTGCACGGTGTCGGTGCGGCTGATGTTCATCCAGCCACCCTCGCCGAACAGCAGCCCGGTCACGGCGAGCGGTCCGGCCGCGGGTACGGCGAGCAGCAGGCCGTCGGCGTACCGGCGGCTCAGGAGCAGCGCGACGCCGGCGAGCCCGACGAACAGCCCGGCCACCGGGCTGGCCGCGGAGGCGAGCAGCGCGGCGACAACGGCGGCGACGGCCGCCCAGACGCTCCGGCCCGCCCAGATGCCGACGGGGGAGGCCGGCGCGCCGGGGCCGGCAGGACCAGCAGCGGCATCGGCCGCACCGGCACCGGTGCCGGAGGCGTCGACGGCGGCAGCACGTCGGGCGGGCACGGTGAGCGCGAGCAGCGCGGCCAGGCCGAACGCGACGCCGAGGGCGTACGTGACCCGGCCGGAGACCAGGTTGCCGGCGATCGTGACCACGCCGACCAGGCTGCCGAGCAGCGGTCGGGGCACCCGGGTCCGCACCAGCAGGGCGGCGAACGCGGTGGCGGAGGCGAGCAGGGCCAGCGCGCCGGTGACGCGTACGCCGAGCAGCGCCATCAGCGGCGGCGAGACGAGGCTGTAGCCCCACGGGTGCACGCCGCCGTACCAGCGCAGGTCGACCAGGGCGGACGGGTGCGCGGCGAAGAAGTCGGCGCGGGCGACCTGGGCGGACAGGTCCGAGCCGGTGACCGGCAGCGTGAGGTGGAGCACGGCGAGGACGAGCGCGAACGCGGCGGACACCGCCACCACCCGACCACCCCGCATGCCCACCTCCTGATCGCGAACCACCGTACTGGCAGCATGTCGGGCGTGCCTCACCACCTCTCGCGTTGGATCGGCCTGGCGGGTTCGGTGCTGCTCGCCGTGGCCGCGTTCCTCGGCGGCGCCCTGCCCGACGGCGAGTTGCGTCCCACCCCGGTCAGCATCTGGCAGGGCCCGAACGGGCCGCTGATCATCGGGTTGTGGCTGGTCGGCACCGGGCTGCTGGCGTGGGCGTGGTGGTCGCTGCGGGACCGGGTGCCGTCTTCGCGCTGGGTGCTGGTCACAGTGGCGCTGTGGCTGCTGCCGATGCTCGTCGCGCCGCCGCTGGGCAGCCGGGACGTGTACGCGTACGCCTGCCAGGGCGCCAGTTTCTCGGCCGGGATCAACCCCTACGAGCAGGGCGTGTCGGCGCTGCCCTGCCCCTGGCTGGACACCATCTCCTACATCTGGCGGGACACCCCGGCGCCGTACGGGCCGCTGTTCGTGCTGCTCGCCGGTGCGGTGGTGGAGGCGACCGGGTCGCTGCTCGGCGCGGTCGCGCTGTTCCGGCTGCTCGCCGTGGCCGGGGTGGCGCTCACCGCGTGGGCGCTGCCGGTGCTGGCCCGCCGCTGCGGGGTGCCGCCGCGGCGGGCGCTGTGGCTGGCGCTGGCCAGCCCGCTGGTGCCCGTGCACCTGATATCCGGCGCGCACAACGACGCGCTGATGATCGGCCTGCTCGTGGCCGGGCTGGCAGTGGTGGCGGCCCGGCCGGGGCGGCCCTGGCCGCTGCTCGCCGGTGGGGCGCTGCTCGGACTCGCCGCCGCCGTCAAGGTCACCGCGCTGGTCGTGATGCCGTTCGCCGCGCTCGCCGCCATCGTCGGGGCGTACCGGATCAGGTCGCTGGTCCGCGACGGCGGGTGGGTGGTCGGCGGATCGCTCGTGGCGCTGGCCGGGGTGACGCTCGTCTCCGGCCTGGGGCTGGGGTTCATCAGCGGGCTGGAGCAAGGCAGCCTGGTGGTGGCCTGGACGTCGCCGCCGACAGCGGTGGGGCAGACCGTCGGCTATCTGCTGGCGCCGTTCGGGGTGCACGTCGACGCGCTGCCGGTGACCCGGGCGATCGGCATGGTCGTGCTGGTCGGGGTGCTGATCTGGCTGTGGTTCCGCTCGTTGCGTCGCGGTGAGCCGTTCTGGCACGCCGCGCTGGCGCTCACCGCCACCGTCGCGCTGTCCCCGCTGTTCCACCCCTGGTACTGGCTGTGGCCGCTGGCGGTGCTGGCCGCCACCGCGCACCGCACGCTCTGGTTCTCGATCGTCACCGTGGTGTCGTCGTTCCTGGTGCTCGCCGACGGAACCGGGCTGGCCCGGTACAGCAAGATGCCCGGTGCGCCGCTGATGACGCTGTTCGTGATCGGCGTGGTCGTCTGGTTGGTACGGTCGGCTCGCAAGGGCCGGCAGCCGGTTCCCGCGGACTGAGGAGTGTGCCGGTGAGCGAGGTCGACGGACCGGTCCGGCCGATCGCCGCCGCCGTCGCCCGCTACGCCGGTCTCGCCGGGGCGGTACTGCTCACCGTCGCCGGGTGGCTCGGCGGCGCGCTGCCCGGCCCGCCCCCGCGCAGCACGCTCGCCGCGATCTGGGCGGCCCCGAACGGGCCGCTGACGCTCGGCTGCTGGCTGGCCGGGACGCTGCTGCTGGTCGGCGCCTGGTGGTCGCTGCGGTGGGGCGCGCCGTCCGGCCGGTGGGCGTACGTGACCGCCGGGCTCTGGTCGCTGCCGCTGCTCGCCGCGCCGCCGATCGGCAGCCGCGACGTCTACTCGTACGCCTGCCAGGGCTGGACGTGGACGCAGGGCCTCAGCCCGTACCGGGTGGGGGTCGCTGCGGCCGGCTGCCCGTGGACCGACTCGGTGTCGCCGATCTGGCGGGACACCCCGGCGCCGTACGGGCCGTTCTTCGTGCTGCTGGCCGGGCTCGCCGTCCTCGCGGGCGGCGGCCTGATCGGGACCGTCGTGGCGCTGCGGCTGATAGCGGTGGCCGGGGTGCTTCTGGCCGCGCTGTGCCTGCCCGGGCTGGCCCGGGCCGCCGGGGTGCCCATCCGCCGGGCCGCCTGGCTGGTGCTCGCCTGCCCCCTGGTCGGCGTACACCTGGTGGCCGGCGCGCACAACGACGCGCTCGCGCTCGGCCTGCTCCTGCTCGGCCTGCTGGTGCTGGTCCGCCTGCCGGGCAAACCGCGCGCGCTGCTGGTCGCCGGGGTGCTGCTCGGCCTGGCCGTGGCGGTGAAGGCGGTGGCGGTCGTCGCGCTGCCGTTCGCGGCGCTCGCCGCCGTGCTCGGCCGCTACACCTGGCGGGCGCTGCTGCGCGACGGCGGGCAACTGGCCGCGTCGGTGCTCGGCACGCTGCTCGTCGTCTCACTCGCCACCGGCCTCGGGCTGGGCTGGATCGGCGGACTCGGCCACAGCGGCGACTCGCAGCAGTGGACCTCACCGCCCACCGCGATCGGGTTCGTCATCGACTACGCCGGCGAACTGGCCGGGCAGCGGCCCCGGGCGGTCCCGGTGGTGCGCGCCGTCGCGCTGGCGTTGCTGGCCGGGACCCTCGTCGCGCTCTGGTGGCTGGCGTGGACGACGCTGCGGCGGCTCAACGACAGCCGGCAGCGGGTGGCCCGGCTGACAGTGGCCCGGCCCCGGGTGGCGCTGCTCGGCGCGGGACTGGCGCTCGCCGCCACCGTGCTGCTCGCACCGGTCTTCCACCCCTGGTACGCGATCTGGCCGCTGACGCTGCTCGCGGTCGCGGCGGTGCCGCTGGCCCGGGAGGTCTGGTTCGTGGCCCCCTGCGCGGCGGTCTCGCTGCTCACGCTGCCCGACGGCACCAACCTGGCCCGGTTCACGAAGGCGCCCGGCGCGGTGCTGATGACGGTGCTGGTGGTGGTCGTCGCGGTGGCCGGAGTCCGGGCGGCACTGCGCCGCCGAGCCGCGTGAAACGGCCGGGCCGGCGCCGCCCACGCCGGGCCCGCCCGGCCGGTGCTGACGAGCGTGCTCAGCAGTCGAAGTACATCGCGAACTCGTGCGGG
Source organism: Micromonospora sp. C41 (assembly GCF_018070485.1). Classification (NCBI taxonomy): domain Bacteria; kingdom Bacillati; phylum Actinomycetota; class Actinomycetes; order Micromonosporales; family Micromonosporaceae; genus Micromonospora; species Micromonospora sp. C41. The sequence continues at coordinate 56,130 of NZ_JAGPXP010000022.1, forward strand.
GTCGGGCGCAGGCGCACCGGGTCGACCTCGTTGGCCCGCTTCCACTCGACCCAGGTCGAGATCAGGTCCGGCGTGAACACGCCGCCGTCGAGCAGGTAGTCGTGGTCGGCCTCGAGCGCGGTGAGCACCTCCGGCAGCGAGCCCGGGACCTGCTTGACGTCGCCCCACTCCTCCGGCGGGAGGTCGTAGAGGTCCTTGTCGATCGGCGCCGGCGGCTCGATCTTGTTCTTGATGCCGTCCAGGCCGGCCATCATCATCGCGGAGAACGCCAGGTACGGGTTGCTGGACGGGTCCGGCACGCGGAACTCGACGCGCTTGGCCTTCGGGTTGCTGCCGGTGACCGGGATGCGGGTGCACGCGGAGCGGTTGCGCTGCGAGTAGACCAGGTTCACCGGCGCCTCGAAGCCGGGCACCAGACGACGGTAGGAGTTCACCGTCGGGTTGGTGAAGGCCAGCAGCGAGGGGGCGTGGTGCAGGAGGCCGCCGATGTACCAGCGGGCGGTGTCGGACAGGCCGGCGTAGCCGGTCTCGTCGTAGAACAGCGGCTCGCCGCCGCGCCAGAGGCTCTGGTGGGTGTGCATGCCGGAGCCGTTGTCACCGAAGAGCGGCTTGGGCATGAACGTCGCGGTCTTGCCGGCGGCCCAGGTCTCGTTCTTGACGATGTACTTGAACAGCTGGAGCTGGTCGGCGGCGTGCAGCAGCGTGGAGAACTTGTAGTTGATCTCCGACTGGCCGGCGGTGCCGACCTCGTGGTGCGAACGCTCGACGGTGAAGCCGCCGTCGACGAGGCGCCGCACGATCCGGTCACGCAGGTCGGCGTAGTGGTCGACCGGCGGCACCGGGAAGTAGCCGCCCTTGTAGGCGGTCTTGTAGCCGCGGTTGCCGCCCTCTTCGATCCGGCCGCTGTTCCAGGCGCCCTCGATCGAGTCGATGTAGTAGAACGACTGGTGGGCGGAGGTTTCGTGGCGGATGGAGTCGAAGATGTAGAACTCGGCTTCGGCGCCGAAGTAGGCGGTGTCGGCGATGCCGCTGGCGGCGAGGTAGGCCTCGGCCTTCTTGGCGACGTTGCGGGGGTCGCGGGAGTAGGCCTCGCGGGTGAACGGGTCGTGGATGAAGAAGTTCAGCGCGAGGGTCTTCTGCGTGCGGAACGGGTCGATGAAGGCGGTGGCGACGTCCGGCAGCAGGAGCATGTCGGACTCGTGGATGGCCTGGAACCCGCGGATCGAGGAGCCGTCGAAGGCGAGGCCGTCGGTGAACACGCTGTCGTCGAACGACTCGACCGGCAGGTTGAAGTGCTGCATCACGCCGGGCAGGTCACAGAAACGTACGTCGACGAACTTCACGTCCTCGTTGGCGAGGTATCGCAGGAGTTCCTCGGAATTGGCGAACACACGTCCTCCTGGCAGGTCCACTCCGGTAGCTAACTACTGGCGACGCTATGGCCGGGGGGTTGCCCGGCCGTGTCTCGTCTGTTTCCGCCGTGTTACGTCGCTTGCGGAGCGTCACTCCGGCACGCTCTGGCGGCGAATGTCGGATTTTTCGTCAGGGGTTGCGGCGGCGCTACCCTGGCCGCTGTGACCGATACCGCCGCCACACCGGTGCCGCCCGCCGCCGACCCCGCCTTCACTCCGCCCAGCCTCGGCCGCCGCTTCGGTGCCCTGATCATCGACTGGGTGCTGTGCCTGATGGTCGCCCGGGCCTTCTCCGACCCGGTCCGCGACGGCTGGCCGCCGGTCCTGGTGCTGATCCTGGAGTACGGCTTCTTCATCGGCCTGTTCGCCCAGACCCCCGGCATGTACTTGACCCGGCTGCGCTGCGTCGCCTGGGCCGACGGCGGCCGGATCGGGCTGCTCCGCGGGCTGCTGCGCGGACTCCTGCTGGCCCTCGTCGTGCCGGCCCTGCTCATGGACGAGCACAAGCGCGGCCTGCACGACCGGCTCGCCGGCGCCGTCGTCACCGACGCGCCGCGCCGCTGACCCGCACAAGAAAGGAGCCGGCCCCGCACGGGACCGGCTCCTTCTCGCGTACGCCGAAGGTCAGCGACCCCGGGTCTGCCGGAACGCGCCACGCGGCGGCCGCATGTTCTTCGGGACCGCGCCCTTGGGCATCTGCGGCCGCGCGGTCAGCGCCTTGAGCCGCTTGTCGAGCGCGTTGACGTCCTTCGGGGACAGGGCGCGGGGCAGCCGCATCAGCGTCATCCGCAGCTTGCGGACCGGCAGCTCACCCTCGCCCTGCCCGATCACGTAGTCGTGCAGCGGCGCCGTGCCGATCACCTTCGCCAGCCGGCGCTTCTCCTGGCCGAGCAGGCCACGCACACGCTGCGGGTTCCCCTCGGCCAGCAGGATCACGCCCTGGCGGCCCACCACCAGGTGCACCATGTCCATCTGCGTGGTGGAGCTGACCGCCGGGGTGACCCGCCAGTCGCCGCGCATGCTCTCCATGATCTGCGCCGCCGCGCCCGGCTGCCCCTCGGCGGCGTTCATCATCGCCTTGTTGGAGCGCAGGTTGAGCACGATCAGCACGGCCAGCAGGGCGAGCAGGATGCCGATCGGCAGCCAGATCCAGCCCCAGGCGATCACCGCGACCACGGTGAGCGCGAGCGGGATCAGCACCGCCGCCGCCGTCAGCGGCGCGAACCACTTGTCCTGCTTGGCGGTGAACCGGAACACCATCCCGATCTGCTTCAGCCGCTGGCCGAACGAGACCTTCTCCTGGGGCTTTGCCATGCCGCAGAGTCTAGTGGTCGGCGCACGTCACGTTGATCCGTGGCCGCCTCTTCCGGAGCGGGCTGAGTACCTTACGGCCGCGCGGCCCCTCGTCGGCCCTCAGGTAAGGAGGCGGCGGGGGCAAAGATCAGGCGGCGTACCCATGTGCCGGGGGCACCTTCGCGCGAAAAGTGGATCTCGACAGCGACGACAGACCCACGACAGGGAGATCCGACATGTTCGGCAACGACGCGGAGTTCATCCTGAGCATCCACCGCAGCCACGCCTCCGAACTGCAGGCCGACGCGGCGCAGGACCGGCTGGCCCGGTCGCTGCCCCGACGGCACCCGCGCGGCTGGCTGAGCCGCCGACAGCACCACGCCCGCATCACCGACGCCCGCCGGTGACCGCGCCGGCGGTCGTCGCCGGTCCGGCCGTCACGGGGGCGGCCGGGCCGGCGGCCACCGACCGCCCGATCGGCCAGGCGAGGCCGTCGGGGGGCCGTGGCATGCTCGACGGCGTGACAGTACGCGCCGCCAGCACCGTCCTCGTCGGCCGCCGGCCCGAGCTGACAGTGCTCGGCGACGCGCTGGCCCGGGCACGCTCCGGCGACCCGACGACCGTGCTCGTGGGCGGCGAGGCCGGGGTCGGCAAGACCCGGCTGCTGGAGGAGTTCGGCACGCACGTCCACACCGCCGGGGCGCGGCTGCTGGTCGGCCAGTGCCTGGAACTGGGCGAGGCCGGCCTGCCGTTCGCCCCGTTCGCGGCCGCGCTGCGCGACGTGCTGCGCCACGACGGGCCGGCCGCCTTCGCCGGCTTCGAGGCGGAGTTCGCCCGGCTGCTGCCCGAGCTGGCCCGGATGCCCGCAGGCGTCGCCGCGCCCGCCGGGCCGGCCCTCGCCGACACCCCGCGCGGCTACCTGTTCGACCTGGTCGCCGACCTGTTCCGGCGCATCGCCGAGGAACGCCCGCTGGTGCTGGTGATCGAGGACCTGCACTGGGCCGACCGCTCCACCCGCGACCTGATCGGCTTCCTGGTGCGGGCCGCCCGCGCCACCCGCCTGCTGGTGGTCTGCACGTACCGCACCGACGAGCTGCACCGCGGGCACCCGCTGCGGCCGTTCCTCGCCGAGCTGGACCGGGTCCGCGGCGTGGACCGGATCGAGCTGGGCCGCCTCGACCGCGACGGCACCGCCGCCGTGCTCGCCGACCTGCTCGGTGTCGAGCAGTTCGCCCGGACCGTGGACGACGTGCACGAACGCACCCAGGGCAACCCGTTCTTCATCGAGGAGCTGGCCGCCGCCGGTGGCCCGGTCGGCTGCGCCACCATCCCGGAGACGCTGCGCGACCTGCTGCTGGCCCGCGTCGACCGGCTGCCCGAGCCGGCCCAGCGGGTGCTGCGGATCGCCGCCGCCGGCGGCACCCGCTTCGCCCACCAGCTGCTCGCCGAGGTGGCCGGCCTGCCCGAGGCCGAACTGGAGGACGCGCTGCGCGCCGCCGTCGCCGGGCAGCTCGTGGTGGCCGACCCGGACGGCGACTACGAGTTCCGGCACGCGCTGGTCCGCGAGGCGGTGCACGACGACCTGCTGCCCGGCGAGCACGCCCGGCTGCACGCCCGGTACGCCGCCGCGATCGAGGCCCAACCCCACCTGGTCGCCGCCGGTCGCGCCCCGGCCGAGATCGCCCACCACTGGTATGCGGCGCACGACCACCCGCGCGCGCTCACCGCCGCCCGGGTCGCCGCCGAGGCAGCCGCCGAACGGTACGCGTACGCCGAGCAGAGCCGCCTGCTGGAGCGCGTCCTCGAACTGTGGGAGCAGGTGCCCGACGCCGCGGACCGGCTCGGCATGGACCACCTGCGGGTACTGGAGGACACGCTCATCGCCGCGGTCACCGCCGGTGACCTCAGCCGGGCGCTCACGCTCACCCGGGCCGCGCTGGCCGAGGTCGACTCTGACGCCGAACCGCTGCGCGCCGCCCGCCTGCTCGACCACCGGGGCCGGCTGTTCGCGCTGCTCGGCAAGAGCGACGGCGCGGCTGAGCTGCGCGAGGCGTACCGGCTGGCGGCCGGCGCCCCCGACGGCCCGGAACGGTTCGCCGTGCTGGCCGACATCGCGTCGCACCTGATGAAGGTCGACCCGCGCGAGGCCGCCACGGTGGCCGCCGAAGCCGCGGCCGGCGCGTCCGAGGTCGGCACCGACCTGGTGCTGCTGCCCACCCGGATCGCCCTGCTGCACCGCCTCGACGGCACGCCGGAGCGCGGGCTGGCCGAGCTGCGCCGGGTCGAGGCGCGGGCCCGTGCCGCCGGTGACTCGTGGGCCCTGGTCAGCGCGCTGGTCTTCCTCTCCGACGTGCTCTACGAGCTGGGCCGCTACGACGAGTCCGAGCAGGCGGCCGCGGCCGGGGTGACCGAGGCGCGCCGGGTCGGCATCAGCCGCTCGATCGGGGCGTACCTGCTGTCGAACCGGGCCGAGGCGCTGATCGCGCTGGGCCGCTGGGACGAGGCGGACGCCACCTGCGCCGAGGCGGCCCGCATCGACCCGCCGGGCGTCTCCGGTCTGCACTGGCTGCAACTGCGCGCCGGGCTGCACCTGGCCCGCGCCCACCCCGCCGCCGACGAGGTCGTCGGGCGGGCGCTGGCGTTCCTCAGCCGCCCCTACCTGTGGCCCAACCACCGGCTGCCGCTGCACGAGCTGCGCGTGGAGGCCGCGCTCGCCGTCGACGACAAGCTGGAAGCGGTACGCGCGGCGCGCGCCGCCCTGGCCGACCCGCACTTGGCCGACCTGCCGCGTGAGGGCTGGCCGGTGCTCGGCGCGGTGGCGCGTACCGCCGCGCTGACCGGTGACGCGACGCTCGCCGCCGACGTGTCCACGAGGGCCGCCGCGCTGCCCGCCCGGCATCCGGCCGAACAGGCGTACGCGGCGCACGTCACCGCCGTCCTGGCCGGGCTCGCGCCCACCGGTCCCGCCGGGGCGCTCGCGCAGTGGCGGGCGGCGGTGGCGGCGTGGCGGACGGCCGGGCAGCCGTACCCGCTGGGCCGGGCGCTGCTCGGGCTGGCCGAGGCGGCCGCCGCGGCGGGCGAGCGGGACGACGTGGCCGCCGCGGTACGGGAGACGGTCGAGGTGGCCGCCCGGCTGGGCGCCACCCCGCTGGGCGAGCAGGCGGCGACGCTGGCCCGCCGGGTCGGGCTGCGCGGCACCGGGCGACCCGGGCCGGACCTGCTGACCAGCCGGGAACGGGAGGTGCTGCGGCTGGTGGCCGAGGGGCACAGCAACAGCCGCATCGCCGAGCGGCTGTTCATCTCGCCGAAGACGGCGAGCGTGCACGTGTCCCGGATCATCGCCAAGCTGGACGTGACCAACCGGGTGGAGGCCGCCGCGCTGGCCCACCGCCTCGGTCTGCTCGACCCGCCACCGGGCCTGCGTCAGCGGCGTGGCAGGTAGATCCGCCAGCCGGCGACCGTGGCGACGTCGAGCGCGCCCGGTTCGGGGCCGAGGCGCGCGTCCAGCCGGGCGGCCAGCGGCGAGCCGGCGAGCGCCACCCAGGCGGCCTCCGGGTCGGCGGCCACCTCCCGCCGGTACGCGGGCAGCCGGTCGAATCCGGGGCGCAGGTCGTCCTCGACCACGGCGCAGAGCACGTTCTCGCCGGTGGCGTAGGTGAGCCGGTTGCACGTCCAGTAGCCGCCGCGCACGTGCCGGACGCCGAGCGCGCCGAGCGTGTCCACGAGCGAGCGGTGCCGGTCGGCCTCGGCGTGCACGGCCGGGGCCGCCCGGATCACCTCCACTGTGGTCGCCGCGCCGGTTCCGAGCACGCCCGCGAGCACCGCCAGCGCCCCGACACCCGCCACCCGGGCCCTAGCCCCGGCCGCCCGCCCGCCGGTCGCCTTGATCGACTCCACCTCGGCGAGTGGGCGGACGGCCTGCCACAGTGGCCAGAGCAGGGCGGGCACCGCCACCGCCAGGCACGACAGGTACCGGCTGCTCTCGATCGGCGTCCGCCCGGCCGCGTTGCTGACCGCGTAGGCGGCGAGGACCCCGGCCGCGCCGCCGAGCAGCGCCAGCCGCACCCCGGCCGACACCCGCTCCACCGAGCGTGGACCGCCCCAGGTTCGTCGCAGGGTGTGCCACGCGGTGAACGCGGCGAGCAGCAACAGCAGCGGGAACGCGAGCGCCCACCAGAGCTGCCAGGTGGCGCACCGGCCGGGCGAGCAGAAGCCCATCGCCAGCGGCGGCCCGAGCACCAGCCCGCCGTACAGCCGGTCGGCCCAGTCCGCGGCAGCGCCCGTGCCACCGGCCGCCAGCACCGCGCTCACCGGGTTGCGGCCGTGCCGGAGGCTGTCCACCAGCATCGGGGCCGCGCCCAGCAGCAGCGCCCCGGCCAGCACCACGCCGGCCCGCCCGGCCAGTTCCCGCCACCGCCACGCCACCAGCAGCGCGCCGAGCGTCAGCACGTACGGCAGGATCAGTGGGTCCACCCAGAGCAGCACTCCGGCGATCAGCCCCCAGGCCGCCCAGCGGGGCAGCCGTGCGCCCGCCCCGGTCACGCAGAGCCCGACGGTGAGCAGCGCCAGCGCCGCGCCGGCCGGGTTCAGCTCCGGATAGCCGCCACCGGCGATGAGCTGGTTCTTCACCACCCGGTCCGCGCCGAGCGCCAGCACGGCGACGACCAGCAGGGCGTACCAGCGGTCACCGCCGAGCCGCCGGGTCAGCCGCCAGGACAGCAGCAGGAACAACGCGTACAGCGCCAGCGTGGGCAGCCGCAGCACGAGCACCGACGGTCCGGCCAGCGCGATCAGCGGCGCGGCCAGGTACGCCTCCAACGTGCCCATGTACGCCTGGCCGTAGAACCACACCGGGAAGCCGTCGCCGCGGGCGATGTGCAGGGCGGCCAGCCCCATCGTCGCCTCGTCGCTGTTGGTGGGCGGCACGTCGGCGAACAGCAGCGCCAGCCGGTAGCCCACAGCGGCGAACCCGACGAGCACGGCGAGCAGCGTCGGCAACGGCAGCCGCCGGGGCGTACGGGAGCGCACGGTCTCGCGTGGCTCCTCGCGTACCCCGGCGGTCATGCCTGTGATCATGGCATCCGGCGGGCGGCCGGCGGCGGGTGACGCGGTCGACGGCCGGCCTCAGCCGGCGGCGACGACCTCCCGGCGGGCGTCGAGCGCCTGCTGGTAGAGGCGGCCCGCGCGGTACGACGAACGGACCAGCGGGCCGCTCATCACGCCCGCGAAGCCGATCTCCTCGGCCTCCTCGCGCAGCTCGACGAACTCCTCCGGCTTGACCCAGCGGGTGACCGGGTGGTGCCGGGGGGAGGGGCGCAGGTACTGCGTGATGGTGATCAGCTCGCAGCCCGCCTCGTGCAGGTCGCGCAGCGCCTGGGACACCTCGGCGCGCTCCTCGCCCATGCCCAGGATGAGGTTGCTCTTGGTGACCAGGCCGTCGGCGCGGGCCTGGCGGATCACGTCGAGCGAACGCTCGTAGCGGAACGCCGGGCGGATCCGCTTGAAGATGCGCGGCACTGTCTCCACGTTGTGGGCCAGCACCTCGGGCCGCGAGCCGAACACCTCGGCGAGCTGCTCGGGCACGGCGTTGAAGTCGGGGATCAGCAGCTCGACACCGCAGCCGGACTGCAGCGCGTGGATCTGCCGGACCGTCTCGGCGTAGAGCCAGGCGCCACCGTCGGGCAGGTCGTCGCGGGCGACACCGGTGATGGTCGCGTAACGCAGACCCATCGCGGCGACCGACTCGGCGACGCGCCGCGGCTCGTCGGCGTCGAACTCGGCCGGCTTTCCGGTGTCGATCTGACAGAAGTCGCAGCGCCGGGTGCACTGGTCACCACCGATGAGGAAGGTGGCCTCCCGGTCCTCCCAGCACTCGTAGATGTTGGGGCAGCCGGCCTCCTGGCACACGGTGTGCAGCCCCTCGCGCGAGACGAGCCCGCGCAACTGGGTGTACTCCGGGCCCATCTTGGCCTTGACCTTGATCCACGGCGGCTTGCGCTCGATCGGCGTCTCGGCGTTGCGTGCCTCGATCCGCAGCATGCGCCGCCCCTCCGGGGCGACCGTCGCGGGGCGCGCGGGCTGCTCAGTCGTCGGCGCGGATTGCTCGATCGTCACAAAACCGAGCGTACGCCGGTCGGCGCCGGTCGATGAACGGCGGGCGACCGCCGTCACCCCGGAATCGCTGTGACACCGGACACGAAGGGCCAAAAATCCCGGTCACACCGCGAGGCGCCCGGTGCTAGCGTGCCGGGCAGAGCTGTGACGGAGCCGAGTAACGGACCGATCCGCCAGTCGAGAGAGCCGCCGGTTGCTGCGAGGCGGTCTGGCGCCGGGCCGTGAAGACCCTCCCGAGCTGCGGGAAGAACAGCGCCTGTGCGCCCAGTAGAGCCCGCCCGGCCGGCCCCGGTGAAAAGGCGACGAACGAGGCTCCCGCCCCGGCGGGGGCGAAGGTGTGGTGGCACCGCGAGGTTCCCGCTCGCCCACACCTCCCTGGGGATCGCGTTGCGATTGGTCAAGGAGGTAGTCGTCGTGCAACGCATCCTGTCCTCCCAACTCCCCGCCCATGTGGGCGCCACCGTGCGGCTCGCCGGCTGGGTCCACCGCCGCCGGCTGCTCAAGTCGGTGGCCTTCCTGGTCCTCCGCGACGGCGGCGGGCTCGCCCAGGTGGTGGTCACCGCGCCCGCCGTGCGCGCGCAGGTCGAGGCGCTCACCGAGGAGACGGTCGTCGAGGTGGTCGGCACGGTGGTCGCGAACCCGGCCGCGCCCGCCGGGGTCGAGGTCGTCGAGCCGACGGTACGTCCGCTCGGGCCGCCCGCCGTCCCGCCCCCGTTCGACCTGTACCGGCCGGTGCTGACGGCCGGCCTGTCCACCCAGCTCGACCACGCGCCGGTCGCGCTGCGGCACCCGAGCCGATCCGCCGCGCTGCGGATCTCGGCGGCGGCCGTGTCCGGCTTCCGGGCCACGCTCGACGGGCAGGGCTTCGTCGAGGTGCACACGCCGAAGGTGGTCGCCTCGTCCACCGAGAGCGGGGCGAACGTGTTCGCGCTGGACTGGTTCGGGCGTCCCGCCTACCTGGCCCAGTCGCCGCAGTTCTACAAGCAGCTCATGGTGGGCGTCTTCGAGCGGGTGTACGAGGTCGGGCCGGTGTTCCGCGCCGAGCCGCACGACACCGCACGGCATCTGGCCCAGTACACGTCGCTCGACGTCGAGCTGGGGTTCGTGGCCGACCACCGGGACGTGATGGCGGTGCTGCGGGACACGCTGGCCGGGATGGTGGCGACAGTCGCCGACCGGGCGGACGGCGCGCTGGCCACGCTCGGCGTGACGGCGCAGCAGGTGCCGGCCGAGATCCCGGCGGTGCACTTCACCGAGGCGTTGACGATCGCCGGCGCGCCGCCTTCCGAACCCGATCTGGCCCCGGCGCACGAGCGGGCGTTGGGGGAGTGGGCGCTCCGCGAGCACGGCAGCGACTTTCTCTTCGTCACCGGCTATCCGATGGCGAAACGCCCCTTCTACACCCACCCGGACCCGGCGCGGCCCGCGTACTCGAACGGTTTCGACCTGCTGTTCCGCGGCGTGGAGCTGGTCACCGGCGGGCAGCGGCTGCACCGGCACGCCGACTACCTGGCCGCGCTGGCGGCGCGGGGCGAGCCGGTCGAGCCGTACGCCGGGTACGTGGACGCGTTCCGGCACGGCATGCCGCCGCACGGCGGGTTCGCGATCGGGCTGGAGCGGTTCGTCGCGCGGCTGACGGGCGCGGCGAACGTCCGGGAGGTGACCGCCTTCCCGCGCGACCTGCACCGCCTCGCGCCCTGACGGCTGCGCCCTCGCGCGGCTTGCTCCGTGCCGGTCCGCGGCGGCGGGCTCGCTCCTAGCCGGTCCCGGTTCCGACCCCGATGGCGGGCGCGGGCTCGGCATCGGGCCGGCGGTCTCGCCGCCGACCTCCGGAATCGGTTCGGATCTGCCACTGAGCGTGACGAGAGATCGCTCGGCCTAGTGGTCACTCTCGGTGAGGGTTGTTGCGGGGCGGTCGAGAGGCCCTCGGCGTCGGCGGATTGCGCTGAGCTGGGGTTATGGCGGACTGCCGTCCGGAGGGAGGGAAGGGTGTCTGCGCCCTTTGCTCTGCAGCCACGAGCGCAACGGTCGACCGGGCGTGATCGTTGCGGATCTGGCTGCAGAGCAAAGTCGGCGAGAGGTCACATGCCGCGGACGCGGCGTTGTCACTCACCGTGACCGATGGCGGGGTGGGGGCTGGGCGAGCGGCGGTTCTGGGCGGACGGCGATCCGGACCGGTCGGCCACCGCGCCGCCGAGCGGTCGGGCCGGGCCGATCGGCCGGACCGGGCGGTCAGGCCGGGCCGAGCAGGTCCCAGGGGTTGCCGGCGATGTCGCGGAAGACCGCGACCCGGCCGTACGGCTCGGTGCGGGGCGGCCGGACGAACTCGACCCCCGCGTCGGCCATCCGGCGGTACACCGCCTCGAAGTCGTCGACCTGGAGGAAGAAACCCACCCGGCCGTGGGTCTGGTCGCCCACCGCACCGGCCTGGTGCTCACCGTCGGCGCGGGCCAGCAGCAGGCCGGTCCCACCGCCCGGCGGGCGTACGACCACCCAGCGCTTGGGCCGGCCGTCGTTCGTCAGCGAGGGCTTGTCCTCGGCCAGCTCGAAGCCGAGCACCTCGGTGAAGAAGGCGATCGCGGGGTCGTACTCGGTCACGACGAGCGTGACCAGGTCGAGCCGCACGGGTTCAGACCTGCGTCAGCGTCGGCAGGTGCCGCTCGACCACCGGCAGCACGTCGGCGACGGTGATCGGCCGGCCCAGCTCGGCGGTCAGCGAGGTGACCCCGGCGTCGCGGATGCCGCAGGGCACGATCCGGTCGAAGAAGCCCAGGTCGCAGTCGCAGTTGACGGAGAAGCCGTGCAGCGTGACGCCGCGGGCCACCCGGATGCCGATGGCGGCCACCTTGCGGGCCGGGCCCCTGTCGTCCTCCGGCACCCACACGCCGGAGCGCCCCTCGACCCGGCCGGCGGCCAGCCCGAACTCGGCGCACACGTCGATCAGCAGCTGCTCGGTGCGGCGGACGTACGCGACCACGTCGACCGGGTCGGGCAGCCGGACGATCGGGTAGCCGACGAGCTGCCCCGGACCGTGCCAGGTGATCTTCCCGCCGCGGTCCACGTCCACCACCGGGGTGCCGTCCATCGGGCGGTCCCACGGCTCGGTGCGCTTGCCGGCGGTGTAGACGCTGGGGTGCTCCAGCAGCAGCACCGTGTCGCCCTGCTCGCCGGCCACCACCGCCTCGTGCAGCCGGCGCTGCTCGTCCCAGGCGGCCTGGTAGTCGAGCAGGCCGGCGCGGACGGCGGTCAGCCCGGAAGTCGTCACGCTCACCCGTCCAGCCTAGTCCCGCCCCCCGGGAACCGGACCCGTGAGCCTCGTCGCCATCGGGCCGAGGTGGCGGTCAGTCCGGCACCCGCCACAGCCAGACGTCCTCCACCCGCTCCGGCTCGCCGAGCAGCGCGGTGGCGGTACGCCGCAGCGCGTCCTCGTCGACGTCGTACTTCGCGCCGTGCACCCGGTCGGGAAGCACCACCGCCCGCACGCCCCAGTGGCGCAGGTCCGCCCGGGACTCGCGGATGCTGCCGTCGGTGATGATCGGCACCAGCCCGGTCCGGCCGGCCTGGTCCATCAGTGAGTCGAAGGTGCGCGGCACCGGCCCGATCCGGCCCCGGCCCTCCGGCCCGCCCGGCCCGAGGAAGAACCCGGCCGGGATGCGGAACTCACCCTGCCGGTGGGCCAGCGCGTATGCCTGCCAGCGCTGCCCGTCCGGATACACGTCGACGGTCAGCGGCAGCGGGGTCAGCACCCCGTCGGGCGGGACGTAGCGCTGCCAGGCGCCACTGGTGATGAACGCCGGGATCGGTTCGCGGACGCTGGTCAGCAGTGGCGTCGGCACCAGCGGCAGCAGCGCGGCGACGAACCCGAGCGCCCAGGCCACGCCGACGGCGCGGCGCCGGGGCGGCCGGGCGCGCAGCGCGTCGATCGCGTACGCCAGCAGCAGGCCGATCACCGGCGCGACGACAAGGGCCAGCCGGGACGGCAGCGCCGCGTTGATCACCGGCAGGTTGTCCAGCACCCCGAACGGCAGCGTCTGCTCGAAGCGGCGGCCGTTCCACTTCACCGTCGGCCCCCACGACAGCACCGCGAAGACCACCGCGGTCACCCCGAGCGCCGCGAGGGTGGCCCGGAACGCCCGGTCCGCGCGCCACCACAGCAGCGCGAAGCAGGCCAGGCCGAGCACGAGCAGCGGTACGCCGAAGAACGAGTTCTCCTCCGTCGGGTTGGGCGCCAGCGAGGTGTCCCACCCGGCCCAGCCGGCCAGCGACCGGCGCGGGTACGACCCGTACGCGGCGATGTCCTCGGAGTGGATCAGCGGATCGAAGCCGGTGCCGTGGAACCGCTGCGGCCCGAGGAAGTGCAGCCAGAGCGGGTACGCCAGCAGCGCTCCGGCGACGAGCGCGGTGACTCCGAGCCCGGCCGCCATCCGGGGCAGCGCGGCGCGTACCTCCGGCCACCGGGCCGGGTGCAGCGCCCAGACGGCGAGGAACACGCCGAGCGCCAGCGCGGTGAAGAACAGCCCTTCGGCGGCGATCGAGAACGCGGCCGCCACCAGCAGCCCGAGCACGATCCCGCCGGTGACCGCGCGGCCGGGGCGGCGCAGCCGGAACACGCCCCAGATCAGCAGCGGCACCAGCCAGCCGGCGGTCCAGTTCAGGTGCGCGTTGGCGTGCGACACCATCGCCGGGCAGAAGGCGATGAACAGCGCCCCCACACCGGCGGCCAGCCGGCTGCGCACCAGGTACCGGCTCAGCAGCCAGTACCAGGCCACCGCGGTGGCGGCGAGGTTGAGCGTGAGGATCACCAGGAACGTCGCGGGCGGCCCGATCAGGTACGTCAGCGGCGCGAAGACCGCCGCGTACACGGTGATCGAGGTGTTCACCGCGAGGTTCACCCCGTCCGGGACGTTGATCAGCGTGGTGTAGAGCGGGTTCTCCCCGTGGGTGAGCGCGTGCCCGCCGAACGCCAGCAGCCACTCGAACAGCGCCTGGTCGCTGGAGTTGACCGTGATGGCACGGCTGTTCGGATCACGCCACATGCCGCTGGCGACCCAGAAGGCCAGAGCCAGGGCGGCGAGCGTCACCAGCAGGTCGGCCCGCCGGTCACGGACGCGGGTCATCGACGGCCCGGTGGCCAGGAACGGGGAGGACGGCACGCAGCGGACGTTACCAACCGGACCTGGGCAGACCGCCCGGACACGAAACTCACCCGCACACTTCGGCGGTCGTGAATGTGTGAGCGGCGGCCATTCCGGTGTGACGAAACGCAGCCGTAACGTCGCGGCAACCCGGAGGTGACTCAGTTCACATTCCACGATCGGGAGGTTCCCGTGCCCCGCTCCTCATCCCTCATCGCCCGCGTCGCCGGGGCGGCGGCCGGGGTCGTGCTGGCCGCGGCCACCGCGCTGGTCGCCGCCCTCCCCGCCCAGGCCGCCACGCTCACCCAGGTCACCGGCTTCGGCTCCAACCCCGGAAACCTGACCATGTACGCGTACCGCCCGGACGGCCTGCCGGCCGGCGCGCCCGCCGTGGTGCTGCTGCACGGGTGCGTGCAGAACGCCTCGACCTACGTCGCCAACTCCGGCTGGCAGAAGTACGCCGACCAGTGGAAGTTCACGCTCATCGCGCCGCAGCAGCCCAGCGGCAACAACGCCAACTCCTGCTTCAACTGGTTCGAGGCCGGTGACACCGCCCGCGGTCAGGGCGAGGCGCTGTCGATCAAACAGATGGTCGACTACGCCAGGACCACCTACGGCACCGACGGCGCCCGCGTGTACGTCAGCGGCCTCTCCGCCGGCGGCGCGATGAGCGCGGCCATGCTCGCCGCCTACCCCGACGTCTTCGCCGGCGGCTCGATCATCGCCGGCATCCCGTACCGCTGCGCGACCAGCACCGTCACCGCGTTCAGCTGCATGAACCCGGGTGTGGACAAGACCCCGGCCCAGTGGGGCGACCTGGTCCGCGGCGCGTACGCCGGCCACACCGGCAAGCGGCCCCGGGTGGCGATCTGGCACGGCACCAGCGACACCACTGTGGCGACCGCGAACGCCGCCGAGTCGCGGGACCAGTGGACGAACGTGCTGGGCCTGTCGACCACCCCGACCAGCACGTCCACGCTGCCGTCCGGCACGAGCCTGGAGGTCTACGGCAACGACCAGGTCCGCCTCTACCGGGTCTCCGGCATGGGCCACGGCACCCCCGTCGACCCGGGTACCGGCACGGACCAGTGCGGCACCGCCGGGGCGTACTTCCTGGACACCATCTGTTCGACGTACCGGGACGCGCTCTTCTTCGGCCTCGGTGGTGGCGGCGCCTCGCCGAGCCCGACCCCGACGGCGACCGCGTCGCCCACCCCCACCGCGTCGCCCTCGCCCACGCCCTCGCCGACGGCGGCGCCGGTCTGCGTCACCGCCAGCAACTACGCGCACGTGGTGGCCGGGCGGGCCTACCAGTCCGGCGGGTACGCCTACGCGCTGGGCAGCGGGCAGCGGATGGGCCTCTACAACACGTTCTACACGAGCACGCTCAAGCAGACCGGGCCCGCGTACTGGGTGATCGGCTGCTGAACCGCAACGCCGCGCCGCCCTCGCGGGCTCACTCCGTGAGGGCGGCGTGCAGCGCGCCCGGCAGGTCCGGATGGGTCCAGGGGAAGCCGGACTTGTCGAGCACGCCCGGCAGCACCCGGGTGCTGGTGAGCGCCTCCTGCGAGAAGCCGCCGAGCACCACCTTCAGCGCCACCGCCGGGATCGGCATGATCGCGGGGCGGTGCAGCTGACGGGCGAGTTCCCGGGTGAACTCGGCGTTGGTGACCGGCGCCGGGCCGACCACGTTGACCGGCCCCGCCACGTCGTCGCGGTCGAGCAGGAACTTCGCCGCGTTCAGCCAGTCCCGCATCGAGATCCACGGCAGCCACTGCCGCCCGTTGCCCAGCTTGCCGCCGACGCCGAGCCGGAACGGCAGGAGTTGCGGCTTGAGCAGGCCGCCGTCGCGGTGCAGCGGCAGCCCGGTACGCAGCCGCACCACCCGTACGCCCGCGTCCTCGGCCGGCCGGGTCGCGGCCTCCCACACCCGGCAGACGTCGGCGAGGAACCCCTCACCGGCCGGCGCCTCCTCGGTGACCGCGCGGTCACCGGTGTCGCCGTACCAGCCGACCGCCGAGGAGTTCAGCAGCACCGCGGGCCGGTCCGCGGTGGGCAGACCGGCGATCGTGATGGCGAGCGTGGTGGTGCTGTCCACGCGGCTGGTCCGGATCAGCTTCCGGTACTCGTCGTTCCAGCGCTTGTCGCCCACCCCGGCCCCGGCCAGGTTCACCACCGCGTCCGCCTCGGCGACGCACTGCGGGTCCAGTTGCGCGGCGGACGGGTTCCACTGGCGCTCGGCGGGTGTGCGTGGTGGGCGGCGGACCAGGCGGGTGACCTGGTGGCCGTCCGCGGTGAGGCAGTCGACCAGTCGGGTGCCGAGGAAACCGGACGCGCCGGCCATGAGGATCCGCATGCTCACATCTTCGAGTACGCGGCGCTATTCGGATGCGTGGAGCGAAATCACTCACTCGTCACGCCCACCCGTCACGCGCGCTGAACGCGTTGCGTTTTTTTCGAATAGCGATACCCTTGTGGTCATGAGCAGCGCGCTGCGTGAACGTACCGTCCTTCCTCCGGACGACCCGGCTGAGCTGGCCCGGTTCGTGCACGAACTGCGGAGCGCCAGCGGTCGTGCGCGGGCCAGGCTGGTCGGGCCGGACGGGTCCGAGATCGAGATCCCCGACGAGTTGTACGGAGTGCTGCGGGACGTGGTGACGGCACTGTCCGAAGGGCTTGCGATCTCCATCGCACCGCACAACACGATGCTGACGACCCAGGAGGCGGCAGACCTGCTCAACATCTCCCGGCCCACGCTGGTCCGGTTGCTGTCCGAGGGCGAGATGCCGCACACGATGCGCGGCCGTCACCGGCGAGTCATGCTCCGGGACGTTCTCGACTACCAGGAGCGGACCCGGCAGGCACGCCGCCGGACGCTCGACCGAATGACCGCCGAAGCCGAGGAAGACGGCCTGTACGACGCGACGGCCACACCGCGCAGGACGAGATGAGCGTGACCTGAGTGGCGTTCCCGGCTTTTCTCGACACCTGCGTCCTCTCCCCGGCGCATCTCTGCGACACCCTGCTGCGGCTGGCCGAGGTCGCCGCCTACCGGCCCCTCTGGTCCAGGGACGTCCTTGACGAGCTGCGACGCAACCTGATCGCACGAGGCATCGCGGAGGAGCGGGTCGACCGCCGGATCGGCCAGATGTCCGAGGCGTTCCCGGACGCCATGGTCAGCGGGTACGAGTCGCTCATCGACGGCATGTCCAACGATCCCAAGGACCGGCACGTGCTGGCTGCCGCCGTCCGGGCGAACGCGGAAGTGCTGGTCACGTTCAACGTCGGTGATTTTCCCGAGGCGTCGCTCAAGTCCTTCGACATCGTGGCGATGCACCCGGACGACTTCCTGCTCGACCAGCTGGACCTCTACCCGGGGCAGACACTGGACGTCCTGCACCGCCAGGCGGCCGCCTACCGCAGGGAGCCGACGACCGTACCGGTCTGCTCGTACTGCTGGGACGCACCGGCCTGCCCCGGTTCGCCGCGGAGGTCCGCCGGCACCTCTGAGGCGGCCCCCCCGCGGCGGGACAGAGCGGTCAGGCGTCGGCCGGGGCGGTGCGCAGGTCGGCGAGCAGGCGTTCCACCTCGGCGAAGGCCGCCTCCGGCAGCGGCCCGTACGCCAGCGCTCCCAGGTTCTCCTCGGCCTGCGCGACGGTCCGGCAGCCGGGAATCGGCAGCGTGTGCGGGCTGCGGGCGAGCAGCCAGCCCAGCGCGCCCTGGGCGAGCGTGCGGCCGTCGGCGGTCAGCGCCGCACGGACCCGGGCCACCCGCTGCGCCCACTCGGCGCGCGGTACGCCGCCGGTGAACCAGTCCAGCCACTCCGGTGCCACACCACGCACGTCGTCGCCGCCCCGGGCGGTCGGCGCGTCCTGGTACTTCGCGGTGAGCAGGCCCATCGCCAGCGGCCCTCGATTGAGGCTCGCCAGGTCGAACTCCGCGCACACCGCGAGCATGGCGGCGTTGTCCCGCAGCACCGACTGGTCGTGCTGGATCGCCGCGCAGTGCGGTCCCGCCTCGGCGAAGGCGCGCGCCGAGGCGGGGTCGTCGGTGCTCCAGCCGTACGCGCGAATCTTCCCCTCCGCGACCAGGTCCTCCAGCGTGCCGACGAGGTCCAGCGCCCGTGGCACCGGCAGACCGCCCAGGTGGAGCTGGTAGAGGTCGACGTGGTCGGTGCCGAGCCGACGCAGCGAACCCTCCAGGCTGCGCCGCGCGTACTCGGGACTGGCGTCCTCGCCGAGCGCCTGGCGGGTCTCCTCGTCGGTGGGATAGCCGAACTTGGTCGCGATGACCGCGCGGTCCCGGCGGCCCGCCAGCGCGCGCCCGAGTACCCGCTCGCTGTGCCCGGCGCCGTAGTTGCTGGAGGTGTCGAACAGCGTCGCGCCCAGGTCGAGAGCCCGGTGGACGGTACGCACCGACTCGTCGTCGTCCACCTCGCCCCAGCCCAGCGGCTGCGTGCCGTCCCAGAGCGGGCCGCCGATCGCCCAGCAGCCCATGCCGATCGCGCTGACCTCGATGCCGCTGCGGCCCAGCCGTCGTGTCGTCGTCATGCGCCCAGTGTTCACTTTCGAGTGTGCTCGAAGTCCAGCGCTTTTCCGGCCAGCCGGGGCAGCAGCGCGTCGAGCGCGTCGACGGCTCCTGCCCGCCAGACCGTAAGGAAGGGCCCCTTCTTAACGCCTGGCGAGGTGAAAGGGCCCCTTCTTAACACGTGTCACACGGCGTCGAGGCGGGCCAGGTCGGCGGGGGAGAGGCGCAGCGCGGCGGCGGCGACGTTCTGCTCCAGGTGCGCCGGGTCGCCGGTCCCGGGGATGGCCAGCACGTTCGGGCCGCGGGCCAGCGTCCACGCCAGCCGGACCTGGGCCGCCGTCACGCCGTGCTCCCGGGCCACCGCGAGCACGTCCGGGTGCTCCTCGCCGGTCGCGCCGGCCTCCCGACCGCTGGTGACGAGGGAGAAGAACGGCACGAACGCGGTGCCGTGCGCGGCGCAGTCGCGGATCAGCTCGTCGTGCTGACGGCGGTAGCCCAGGCCGTACGAGTTCTGCACACACACCACCGGTGCGATGGCGCGCGCCTCGGTGACCTGGTGGGGGCGTACGGCGGAGACGCCGAGGTGCCGGATCAGCCCGGCGTCGCGCAGCTCGGCGAGCGCGCCGAAGTGCTCGGACAGCGGCTCCGGGCCGTGCACCCGCAGGTTCACCACGTCCAGGTGGTCGCGGCCGAGCTGGCGCAGGTTCTCCTCCACCTGGCCGCGCAGCTGGTCCGGGCGGGCCGCCGGCAGCCACTGCCCGGACGGGTCCTTGCCCGGCCCGACCTTGGTCACGATGACCAGATCCTCCGGGTACGGCCACAGCGCCCGGTTGATCAGCTCGTTGGCCGAGCGCAGCGGCGAGAAGTAGAACGCGGCCGTGTCGATGTGGTTGACGCCCAGCTCGACGGCGCGGCGCAGCACGGCGACGGCCCGGTCGCGGTCGCTCGGGCTGCCGTCGGCGTTCGCGGTCAGCCGCATCGCGCCCAGGCCCA
Source organism: Micromonospora sp. C41 (assembly GCF_018070485.1). NCBI lineage: Bacteria > Bacillati > Actinomycetota > Actinomycetes > Micromonosporales > Micromonosporaceae > Micromonospora > Micromonospora sp. C41. The sequence goes on from NZ_JAGPXP010000022.1 coordinate 75,604, forward strand.
TCCGGTTGACGGTCAGGTCGCCGAGCTGCCAGGCGCCGGCCGCGCCGGCGTGGACGGTGTCGATGGTCATGTGGCCCCCGTATCCCTCAGGTGTGGCCCCGCGGCGGGGCCGACAGGTTTCACGGAGGCGGCGGGCCGGTGGTTCACTCGCCTTCGTCGCGGTCGTCGGGCCGTTCGTGCCAGCGGGCCCGCCAGGCCGCCTCGTGCGCCTCGTGGCTGGCGCGTTCCTCGAAGACCAGCTTCCGCAGGGCCCGCCGGCCCTCGTCGAAGACGATCACTTCGACGGCCACCATACCCACCGTGATGGCGGTGAGCATGCCCAGCGCGGCCAGCCCCGGCACCCGTTCCGCGACCGGGATGCTCAGGCCGAGCAGCAACGCCGTCGCGACCCGCGTCCAGCTCAGCGTGCGCAGGGTACGGAGCTGGAACAGCATGTTGCCGCAGAGATAGCAGATCACGCCGCCGAACAGCAGCGGCACGCTCGGCCCGTGCCCCGGCTCGCTGGGCGGCACGTTCGGGTCGGCGATGCCGTGCACTATCGTCTCGGCGCCGAGCGCGAACAGGATGATGCCCGCGATCATCGGCAGGAACAGGTAGGCGTACGCGTCCCGGGCCATCGCCACCCGGGGGCCGTCCTGCGCGACGTGCAACGCGATCCGGGCGGCCGGCCCGATCATGTCGTAGTGCGCCCACCAGAGCGCGGCGGTGAAGAAGATGCCGAGCACGGCCGCGGTCACGGCCGGCCAGGTGGGCGGCTGGCCGAGCAGGTTGCTGCCGACGCCGACCGAGATCACGGACTCGCCCAGCGCGATGATCAGGATCAGGTCGTACCGCTCGGTCCAGTGTTCGGCCGATGCGACGCCCCAGCCCCAGGTGCCGGCGAGGATGCCGGTGCCGTACTGGAGCAGGACGACCACCGCCCACAGCACGTCGCGGAGCACCGCCGCGGAGAACAGGTCGTCGATCCTCGGCGGCAGCAGCGCGGCGACCAGCAGCAGCGCGGTGCTGCCGATCAACTCCGGGGCGAACCGGAGGAGTTGCCGGCGCTCGTTCGGGCTGTCCCGGACCGCGTGCCGGTACAGCAGCAGGTGGATCAACCGCAGGACGGTGTAGCTGAGCGCCGCGACCATCGGCCCGGCCGCGTTGCCGGTCGGGTCCCGGAACGCCTGTGGCAGCGACAGCGCGAACGTGAACAGCGCGGCCATGCCGACTGTCATGAGCACCGGGACGAAGCCTTCGCCGAGGCGTACCCGGGTGGCGACCACGCTGTGCACCACCCACGACCACCAGAGCACGGCGAGGACCAGCAGCGCGTGCAGCAGCGCCCCGCCGGTCACCTGCAGGGCGGTGGCCCGGGTGATGATGAAGAACGAGAAGACGAAGACCAGGTCGAAGAAGATCTCGAACCGGTCGACGCGGGCGCCCGGGGCCACCGGCACCGCCGGCCCCAGGCGTCCCCGCCACCGGTTCGAGCCCACCGGCCGAGTCTGTCAGCGCAGGTCGGGCCGGGTGGCCGATTCGGTCAGCCCGTCCGGTGGCGCAGGCCGTCCATCAGCAGGTCGAGCAGGCGTCCGGCCTGGGCGCGCTGGTCCGGCTCGCCGGCCACCAGGGACACTCCGCTGAGGCTGGCGAGCACGTCGGCGGCGGCCACGTCGGCGCGTACGGCACCGGCCGCCGCGCCGGCGGCGAGGAGTTCGCCGAGCGCGGCCAGCAGCAGGTCGCGGCTCTGCGCGTACGGGTTGGCGCCTGCGGCGATGACCAGCCGCAGCGCGTCGGCCATGCCCCGCTTGGTGGCGAGGTAGTCGACGAACCGGTCCATCCACGTGCGCAGCGCCACGTCGGCGGGCCGGGTGGCGAGCAGCGCCGGCGCGGCGTCGCAGAGCTTCTCCAGCTCGTTGCGGTACGCCGCCTCGATGAGCGCTTCCCGGCTGGGGAAGTGGCGGTAGAGCGTGCCGATCCCGACCCCGGCCTCCTTGGCGACGCGGTCGAGCGTTACCTCCGCGCCCGCCTGGGAAAACGCCTGCACCGCGGCGTCCAGCAGGCGCTGCCGGTTGCGCAGCGCGTCGGCGCGCAGCGGTCGGTCGGGCACGGTTCCTCCTCGGCTCGACCGGGTCGCGGGCCCGGGTCGGTGGTAACCGGAGTCTCCTCCGGTTATGCTGAGCAAGTAACGGAGGATCCTCCGCTTCTCATCGTAGCGGGCGGACATCGGTCCGCGTCGCCGTCGACAAGGATGGACCATGACAACCCCGACACCAGTCACGACCCCGTTCGACTCCGAGACCACCGCCCTGGAAGTGGTCCGCGACCTGGACCTGACCGGCCGGCGGGCCGTCGTCACCGGCGGCGCCTCCGGGATCGGTGTGGAGACCGCCCGCGCGCTCGCCTCCGCCGGAGCGGACGTCACCCTCGCCGTCCGCAACACCGAGGCCGGTCAGCGCGCCGCCGCCGAGCTCACCGGCGCCACCGGCAACGACCGGATCCTGGTCGCCCCGCTCGACCTGGACGATCTCGCGTCGGTGGCCGCGTTCGTCCGGAACTGGGACGGGCCGCTGCACATGCTCGTCAACAACGCCGGGATCATGGCCTCCCCGGAGATGCGTACCGAGCAGGGCTGGGAGATGCAGTTCGCCACGAACCACCTCGGGCACTTCGCGCTCGCCACCGGACTGCGCCCGGCGCTCGCCGCGGCCGGCGGCGCGCGGATCGTCTCGGTCAGCTCGGCCGCCCACCTGAGGTCGCCGGTGGAGTTCTCCGACATCCACTTCCGGCAGCGGCCGTACGACCCGTGGCTGGCGTACGGGCAGTCCAAGACCGCGAACGTGCTCTTCGCGGTGGAGGCGACCCGGCGCTGGGCCGACGACGGCATCTGGACCAACGCGCTGATGCCCGGCGCGATCCGGACCAACCTGCAGCGCTACATCACCGAGGAGGAGTTGGCCCGGATGCGCGCGCAGAGCGGTGGCGGCGCGGCCTCGTTCAAGACCCCGGAGCAGGGCGCGGCGACCTCGGTGCTGGTCGCCACCTCACCGCTGCTCGACGGCGTCGGCGGCCGGTACTTCGAGGACTGCCAGGAGGCCGGGCCGAACCAGCCGGGCACGCGGACCGGCTGGGCGCCGTACGCCCGGGACCCGGAGGCCGCCGAGCAGCTCTGGACGGTATCCGAGGAGCACCTGAAGGGCTGAGGCCGCTGACGACGAAGGGGGCGCGCGGCATGTCGCCGCGCGCCCCCTCGCCGTCTCGGATCTACAGACCCAGCTCGGCCTCGAAGTTGCCGGCCTCCAGCCGCTCCTTCACCGCGGTGAGGAAACGGGCCGCGTCGGCGCCGTCGATCAGCCGGTGGTCGTACGACATGGCCAGGTAGACCATCGACCGGATCGCCACGACCTCGCCCAGCTCCGGGTCGTTCACCACGACCGGGCGCTTCACCACAGCGCCCGTGCCGAGCATCGCCGACTGCGGCGACGGCACGATCGGGGTGTCGAACAGGGCGCCCCGGCTGCCGGTGTTGGTGAGCGTGAACGTCGCCCCGGCCATCTCGTCCGGGGTGATCTTGTTGGCCCGGGTGCGCTCGGCCAGGTCGGCGATCCGCTTGGCGATGCCGCCCATGTTCAGGTCACCGGCGTTGTGGATGACCGGCACGAGCAGGCCGCGCTCGGTGTCCACGGCGATGCCCAGGTGCTCCGCGGCCGGGTAGGTGATCGTCCCGCCCTCCAGGTCCATGCTGGCCTGGACGATCGGGTACGTCTGGAGCGCCTCGACGGCGGCGAGCGCGAAGAACGGCAGGAACGACAGCTTCACGCCGTGCTTGGCCTGGAACGACTCCTTCGCCCGCGCCCGCAGCTTCGCGACCCGGGTGACGTCCACCTCGACCACGGTGGTCAGCTGGGCCGTCTCGTGCAGCGACTGCTGCATCCGCTTGGCGATGGTGGCCCGGATACGCGGCAGCTTCTCCGTCGTACCCCGCTTGGCGCTCGGCTGCGGCTTGGCGGCCGGCTGGGCCGGCGCCTCCGCCTTCGCGGCCGGAGCGGCGGCGGTCGGCGCGGGCTTGGCGGCCTTCGCCTTCTCCGCCGCCTCCAGCACGTCCTGCTTGCGGATGCGGCCACCCACGCCGGTGCCCTTGACCGAGCCCAGGTCCACGCCGTGCTCGGCGGCGAGCTTGCGCACCAGCGGCGTCACGTACCCGGCGGCGTCCTCGCCGTGCTCGGCCGGAACGCTCCGGCGCTGCGTGGCGGCCGGCGCGGCCGGCTGGGCCGCCGCCTCGGCCTTGGCCGGCTGCGCGGCCTGCTCCGCCTCGGCGGCCGGCTCGTTGTAGGCCGCGCCCGGCGTCGGCTCCTCGACCTTCGGCTCCGGCTTGGGCTCCGGCTTGGGCTCGGGCTTCGCCTCGGCCTTGGGCTCCGGCTTGGGCTCGGGCTTCGGCTCCGCCTTCGCGGGCGCGGCGCCGGCCACCCCGACGATCGCCAGCACGGCGCCGACGTCGGCGGTCTCGTCCTCGGCGACCTTGATCTCCTGCAGCGTGCCGGCGACCGGCGACGGGATCTCGGTGTCGACCTTGTCGGTGGAGACCTCCAGCAGCGGCTCGTCGACCTCGACGGTGTCACCGTCCTGCTTGAGCCAGCGGGTGACGGTGCCCTCGGTGACGCTCTCGCCCAGGGCCGGCATGGTCACCGGCGTACCCTCGCCCGACGACGCCGCCGGCTGGGCCGGCTCCTCGACGGCCGGCTGCTCGGCCTCGGCGCCCGGCTCGGCGGCGGCCTCCTCGGCCTGCTGCTCCGGCTCGGGGCCGGTGCCCTCGGCGGCGGCGGTCGGCTCGGTGGCCGGCTCGGCCTCCTGCTTCGGGGCCGCGCCCGCGTCCTCGCCCTCACCGGCGATGACCGCCAGCTCGCTGCCGACCTCGGCGGTCTCGTCCTCGCCGACCACGATCCGGCTCAGCACGCCCGCCGCGGGGGACGGGATCTCGGTGTCGACCTTGTCGGTCGACACCTCCAGCAGCGGCTCGTCCACCTCGACGGTGTCACCGTCCTGCTTGAGCCAGCGCGTGACGGTGCCCTCGGTGACGCTCTCGCCGAGCCGGGGCATGGTGACCGATACCGGCATGTTCTCCAGACTCCTTCATTCCCTGGTGGGATTCTCGCCCGTCGCCGGACGCCGCGGTTGTCGTGTCAGGCGTGCGCGTGCAGCGGCTTGCCGGCCAGGGCCAGGTGCGCCTCGCCCAGAGCCTCGTTCTGCGTCGGGTGGGCGTGCACGAGCTGCGCCACCTCGGCCGGGTACGCCTCCCAGTTGTAGATGAGCTGCGCCTCGCCGATCAGCTCACCGACCCGGGCGCCGACCATGTGCACGCCGACCACCGGGCCGTCGTCCACCCGGACCAGCTTCACGTGGCCGGCGGTCTTGAGGATCTGGCTCTTGCCGTTGCCGCCCAGGTTGTAGTTGTACGTCTTGATCTTGTCGGCGCCGTACTGCTCCTTGGCCTTCGCCTCGGTCAGGCCGACCGACGCCAGCTCCGGGTCGCAGTACGTCACGCGCGGGATGCCGGCCTCGTCGATCACGGCCGGGCTCTTCCCGGCGATCTCCTCGGCGACGAAGATGCCCTGCTGGAAGCCACGGTGGGCGAGCTGCAGGCCGGGCACGATGTCGCCGACCGCGTAGACGTTCGGCACGCTGGTGCGCAGCCGCTCGTCGGTCAGCACGTAACCGCGGTCCATCTTGACGCCCTGCTCCTCGTAGCCGAGGCCGGCGGTGTTCGGGCCGCGGCCCACGGCGACCAGCAGCAGCTCGGCCTCGACCGTGTCACCGCCCTGAATCGTCAGCTTCACGCCCTTGTCGGTCTTCTCGACCTTCTCGAACGGCTTGCCGACCTTGAAGTTGATCTTCCGCTTGCGGAACGCCCGCTCCAGCGCCTTCGACGACTCCTCGTCCTCGGCGGCGACCAGGCGGGGCAGCGCCTCGACGATGGTCACGTCCACGCCGAAGGACTTCCAGACGCTGGCGAACTCGACGCCGATCACGCCGCCGCCGAGCACGATCGCCGAGGACGGCACGCGGTCCAGGGTCAGGGCGTGGTCGCTGGTGATGATCCGCTCGCCGTCGACGTCCAGGCCGGGCAGGCTCTTCGCGTACGAGCCGGAGGCCAGCACGACGTTACGGCCGGTGTAGCGCTTGCCGTCCACCTCGACGACGTTCTTGCCGACCAGCTTGCCGGCGCCCGCCACGAAGGTGATCTTCTTGCTGCTGCCCACCAGGCCCTGCAGGCCCTTGTACAGGCGCGAGATCACGCCGTCCTTGTACGAGTTGACCGCCTTCATGTCGATGCCCACCAGCTCGGCCTTCACGCCGAACTGCTCGGACTCGCGGGTCTGGTCGGCGATCTCGGCGGCGTGCAGCAGCGCCTTGGTCGGGATGCACCCGTTGTGCAGGCACGTCCCGCCGAGCTTGCTCTTCTCGATGAGGGCGACGGAGAGGTCCAGCTGGGCGGCACGCAGCGCCGCCGCGTAGCCGCCGCTACCACCTCCGAGGATGACGATGTCGAAGGTCGTGTCGTTCGGCTCGCTCACATCCAACTCCCAGGTCGCGTCACTGCATCGGGGGTTACGGCGGAGTAACAGGCACACCCCACCTCGGTCATCTTGTCACCACCACGGACCGGGCGCGTACCGAGGTGCCCAACGACACGTCGGTGACACGTACCCTTGGCACCGTCCTCGATGACGGCTTGGGGGAGGAGTGGATTCGGTGGGGTTGTTCCGACGACGAAAGCGGGCCGCCCCGGCGAGCCGCGACCGTGCCGCCGACCGCGCCGATCTGGACCACTTGGAGAACTTCGTCCGGACCCGTAAGGGCGTCGAGGCGTACATCGAACCCCGTACGACGGTCACCGAGACCACGATCATGCTGATCGCCGACGACGGCGAGTGGACCCGGCGGCGCGTGGGCGGGCCGGACGAGGCCCGCCGCTGGGCGCACCGGATCGCCATCCCGATCTACGACGTGCGGCTGATGGGCTATCCGCAGCGCATGCGCGACTACAACGAACGCCGCAAGCGTCGTCCCGAGTTGTTCTGAGCGGGCGCGGGCGCGGGTGTTAAAAAGGGCCCCTTCTACAACGCGAGGCGTTAAGAAGGGGCCCTTCCTTGCACGTCAGCCGTTGGTGGCGACGTCCTCGACCAGGTGCACGAGCGTACGCACCGGCACGCCGGTGCCGCCCTTGGTCCAGTAGCCGGTCGCCTCGCCCGAGTGGTAACCCGGACCGGCGATGTCGATGTGCGCCCACGCCACGTCGTCGGTGACGAATTCGCGCAGGAACACGCCGCCCTGCAGCATGTGCCCGGCCCGGTCCATCCCGGCGTTGACCTGCGAGATGTCCGCGACGTCCGACTCCATGCCCTTGCGCACGTCGTCCGGCAGCGGCATCGGCCAGGCCGGCTCACCGGTCGCGTCACCGGCCACCCGCACCCGCTCGCACAGCTCCGGGGTGCCCATCACACCGGCGATCCGCTTGCCCAGCGCGATCACCTGCCCGCCGGTCAGCGTGGAGGTCTCGAACAGGTAGTCCGCGCCGTCCGCGCAGGCCCGCGCCATCGCGTCGGCCAGCACCATCCGGCCCTCGGCGTCGGTGTTCAGCACCTCCACCTTCTTGCCGTTGAACATGCTGATCACGTCGCCCGGCCGGTAGCTGGCGCCCGACGGCATGTTCTCCGCCATCGGCAGGTAGCCGGTGACGGTGACCGACGGCTTGAGCGCCGCGATCGCCAGCATGGCCGCGCCGACCGCCGCCGCGCCGGCCATGTCCGACTTCATCTCCCACATGCCCTGCGCCGGCTTGATCGAGATGCCGCCGGTGTCGAACGTGATGCCCTTGCCGACCAGCGCGACCCGCTTGCCGTTGCCGCCGCCCTCCGGCGTCCAGGTGAGCTTCACCAGCCGCGGCGGGGCCTCGGAGCCCTGGCCGACGGCGAGGATGCCGCCGTAGCCACCGGCCTTGAGCGCCGCCTCGTCCAGCACCTCGACCTCCAGCCCCGCCTCGCGGGCGGCGGCGGAGACGGCGTCGGCGAACGCCGGGGGACGCAGCTCGTTCGGCGCGGTGTTCACCCAGTCCCGGCTGGTCCGCACCGCGCCGGCCACCGCCTGCGCCCGCGCGACCTCGGCCTGGGCGGTCGCGTCGGCCGCGTCCGGCACCGCCACCAGCACCTCGGCCACCGGCTCACGGCGGGCCGGCTGCGGCTTGGTCTTGTAGCCGGCGAACCGGTAGCCGCCCAGCAGCGCGCCCTCGGCGACCGCGCGCAGCGCGGCCGGGGCGTCGGCGTCGTCGGGCAGGGGCAGGGCCAGGGCGACGCGCGCCGCGCCGGCCAGCGCCCGTACGGCGGCGCCGGCGGCCCGGCGCAGCGACTCCGGGGCCGGAGCGGCGCCCGAGGGCTCCGGGCCGAGGCCGACGGCCACGACCAGCGGGGCGGTCACGGTGCCCAGCGTGGCCAACTTGATCACCTCGCCCGGGCCACCTGTCGCGCCGAGCAGGGCCAGCGTCTCGGTCAGCTTTCCGTCGAACGCGGCGGCGATGCTCTCCCCGCCGGTGGCCAGCAGCAGGGCGTGGGCGGGTGCGCCGCTGCCCGGCTCGGTGGTCTGGCTGTGCACGCCGATCACGATCGCGTCGACGGCGAGTTCGGCGGGGTCGGTGTCGACCAGGCTGAGGGTGGTGCGGGGCGATGTCACGAAAGCTACTCCGGGCGGGCCGGGCCGGCCGCGTCGTCGCGTACCGGCGGTGAAGGTGTCTCCGGCGGCAACCTACCCGCCGGAAGGCGTGGGTGTCCCGCCGATGCGCGCCGACGGGATCCCGCCGATGCTAACCACAGTCGTCGCGGCCGGTAAGTTGCCACCCATGACCGAGGTGACCTCCGACGCCGCCGAGACCCGGCTGCGCCGCTCCCCGCTGCACGAGCGGCACACCGCGCTCGGCGCGAAGTTCGCCCCCTTCGGGGGCTGGCAGATGCCGCTGGAGTACGCCGGTGGCGGCGTGCTCAAGGAGCACACCGCCGTCCGCGAGGGCGTCGGCGTGTTCGACGTCTCGCACCTGGGCAAGATCCGGGTCACCGGGCCGGGCGCGGCGGACTTCGTCAACGCCTGCCTCACCAACGACCTCGGCCGGATCGCCCCCGGTCAGGCGCAGTACACGCTCTGCTGCGACGACGCCACCGGCGGCGTGGTGGACGACATCATCGCCTACCTGCACGCCGACGACCACGTCTTCCTGATCCCCAACGCGGCGAACACCGCCGAGGTGGCCCGCCGGCTGCGCGCCGCCGCGCCCGCCGGGGTCACCGTCACCGACGAGCACGAGGCGTACGCGGTGCTCGCCGTCCAGGGCCCGCGCTCGGCGGACCTGCTGGGCGCGCTCGGCCTGCCCACCGGGCACGACTACATGAGTTTCTCCACCGCCACGCTCGACGGGGTGGAGCTGACCGTGTGCCGCACCGGCTACACCGGCGAGCTGGGCTACGAGCTGGTCGTGGCGTCCGAGCACGCGGTCGCCGTCTGGGACGCGCTCTTCGCCGCAGCCGGCGACGTCCGCGCCTGCGGCCTGGCCGCCCGGGACACGCTGCGCACCGAGATGGGCTACCCGCTGCACGGGCAGGACCTGTCCCCGGAGATCACCCCGGTGCAGGGCCGCTCCGGCTGGGCGGTGGGCTGGGACAAGCCGGCGTTCTGGGGCCGCGACGCGCTGCGCGCCGAGAAGGCCGCCGGACCCGCCCGTACGCTGCGCGGCCTGACCGCTGTCGACCGGGCCATCCCGCGCCCCGGCATGGCCGTGTACTCGGGCGACCGGCAGGTCGGCACCGTCACCAGCGGCACGTTCAGCCCGACGCTCAAGCACGGCGTCGCGCTGGCGCTCGTCGACACCGACCCGAAGCTGGCCGACGGCGAGGAGCTGGAGGTGGACATCCGGGGCCGCCGTGCCCGGATGCGCCTGACCCGGCCGCCGTTCGTCAAGCCCTCGGTGCGCTGAGGCCGGAGGCGGATCGGCGCTCGGCGCGCTGAGCCGCGCGGGTCAGTCCTCGCCGCGCTCCCCGGCGTCGAGGACTGCCTGCGTCCAGCCGCCCTCCAGCACGCCGGTGCCGTCCAGCACCGCCCAGTCGACCACGTCCGACGCCTCCACCACCACGGGGGAGCCGATCCGTACGTTCGGGTCGGTGTTGGCGTCGCTGGCGCTCGCGCCGACGATCCGTTCCGGGCTCTCCCACGAGGTCACCCCGGCCCAGACGTACTCGGGGCCGTCGTCGCCGGGCAGCCCGTACTTGACCACGAGCTGGCTCTCCTCGGGCAGCCGCCCGGCCAGGAACCGGGCCCGGATGTCGCCGAGCGCCTCCCGGGCGGTCTCCACCGCGCGGCTCATCGCGTCCCCGGTGCGGGTGTAGCGCACGTCCGGCTGGATGCCGTTGAACAGCGTCGCGCAGGCGGCGGCGAAGTAGCGGCCGGGCGGACCCGGATGCCCGGGCGGCGGGTTGAGGCTCAGGAACGAGTCGGCGTCCGGGTCGGTGGCCGGGTCCAGCTCCAGCCGCAGCAGCACCGGCGCGGTCGCGCCGTGCTGCTCCGGATTGCCGTACGCCACGGCGATGTCGTGCCCGGTCACCGTGGCCAGCACCGGAAGCTGCACGAACGCCGGCACCTCCTCGCCGGCCAGCCCGTCGGTCCAGTCCCGCAGCAGCCGCCGGGCCGCGCCGGTCATCACCGCGCCCCACGCCCGGGTCAGGTGGTCCGGCACGCCCTGGGCCTGCAACTCCAGCAGCCCGAACCGGCGCAGCCCCTTCGTGGTGAACCACAGCCCGTCGGAGTCCGAGGAGTAGGGCACCAGCACCCAGTCGACGAGCCGGATCCGGCCCTGCTCGTCGGGCAGTGAGCGCAGCGCCGCCGCCGGGTCGAGGAACTGGAGCCCGAAGACGTCCACCACGTCCCCGCCGACCGTCTCGGCGACCGCCGCGGCCACCGCGCGGGCGGCCCACTCGTGCGCGGGCGGCCAGCCCGGCCGGTACTCGGCCTGCACCACCACCAGGTGGGTGGCGGCGGCCAGCCGGGCCAGTTGCTCCTCGGTGGCGCCGAACGCGGTGAGCAGGTCCGGCGGCAGCTCGGGGAACTCGTCGACGGTACGGGTGTCGACGGTCATCAGCGGGCTGTCGAGCATCTGCTTGGCCAGCCCGTGCACCGGCTCGGCGAGCCGCCCGGCCAGCCCTTCCACTGCGGTCTTCGGGCTCACCTTGGGCAGCCCGGTGATCGGCACCAGATAGGTCGCGTCGAGCGACTCGGGCACCGGTACCGGCAGGAAGTCGTCCGTGATGAGCATGCCGTCCCCCTCGACCGCGCCGGTGCACTCGCCCCGAACGCTACCCGCCCGGACCGGTGACCCTCAGCCGGTCAGCACCAGTCCCAGGTAGGACAGCGTGGTGACGATCTCCACGAGCGCCCCGAGCACGTCGCCGGTGATGCCGCCGAAGCGGCGTACCAGGTGCCGGAGCAGCCCGGCCGCGACGGCGAGCGCGCCGAGCACGGCGATCGGCCCCTGCCACGGACGGTCCGGCACCGCGGGCACGGCCGCCAGCGCGACGGCGACCGCGCCGAGCGCCAGCGCGCCCCACCCGACGGTGCCGGCCACGAGCGCGCCCAGGCCCTCCGGCCGCGCGGCCGGCACGCCGCGCCGGCAGGCCAGGCCGACGGCGAGCCGCCCGGCCGCGGTCGCGGCGACCACGGCGGCGAACGCGGCGAGCGCGTCCCGGCCGGCCAGCTCCGCGAGCACCGCGCTCTGGAGCAGGAGTACGACCACCAGCGCGACCACCCCGAACGGGCCGACGTCCGGCTGCTTCATGATCTTCAGCGCGGCCGGACCACGCCGGTACGAGCCGAGCGCGTCCACGGTGTCGGCCAGCCCGTCCAGGTGCAGGCCCCGGGTGAGCAGCGCGCCCAGCCCCACCGTGACCACGGCGGCGACGAGCGGTGGCGCGAGCGCGCCGGTGAGCAGCAGCGCCCCGCCGAGTACGGCGCCGAGCAGCGCGCCGACCAGCGGGGCGAGCGCCATCGCGGTGCCGGCGGCGGCCCGGTCGACCCGGCCGGCGCGTACCGGTGCGGTGGTGAACGTGGTGAGCGCCAGCCGGATGCCGTCGGCGAGCCGCGCCTCAGTCGGCACGTCGGCCGGGGGAGACCGGCTCGTCGGACCCGATCGTGGTCGGTCCCGGCCCGGCCGGCTCCGGCTCGGCGAAGTCCGGTTCGTCGCCGGTCCGGCCGGCGTCGCTGTCGTAGCTGTCGTCGCCGCCGAGTGACGGGTGCGCCGGCAGCGTGGCGGCGAGCGTCAGCGCGGAGCGCAGCAGCGGCAGCGCGGCCAGCGCGGTCGCCCCCTCGCCCAGGTCGAGCCGCAGGTCCACCAGCGGCGTCAGGCCGAGCACGTCGGCGGCCAGCCGCACACCCGGACGGCCGCCGTGGTCGGGCAGCAGGCACCAGTGCCGCGCCTGCCCGGCCAGGTCGCGGCTGACCATCGCGGCGGCGGTGCCGACCGGGCCGTCCAGCAGCACCGGCACCTTACGGGCGGTGGCGCCCAGCAGGACGCCGGTGGCCAGCGCGATGTCGCCGCCACCCAGCTCGGCCAGGATGTCCTTGGCCTCGCGGGACGAGCGGCGGGTGCGGTGCAGCGCGTCGCGTACCGCCGCGCAGCGGACCATCCAGGCGGTGTCGTCGATCTCGCCCTGCTCGGTGATCACGCGGCCGAGCACGGTGGGCGGCTCCGCGCCCGCGGTGGCCGCGAGCACCGCCGCGGCGGCGGCCTCGGCGCCCGCACCGCACGCGGCGAGCACCAGCAACTGCACCCCCGCGTCGGCGGCCTGCTCGGCGAGCCGCCAGCCGTAACGCAGCGCCGCCTCCACCTCGTCGCCGGGCAGGGCCGGGCGGTCCTCGATCGGCGCCGACGTGGGCGCCTCGACGATCTGCAGGTCGGCGCGGTTCTCGGCGGCCAGCCGGGCCCGCGCGCCCCGGCCGGCGCGGGCCGGCCGGGCCCGGCGGGCCGACTCACCGGCCGGCGCGCCGGCCGACACGCCGCCTTCGTGGTCGCCCTGGATCAGCAGTACGCGCACCGAGTCCCACGGCCGCGGCATCGAGGTGCCCTGGGTGGCGGCCGCGAAGCCGACCACCTGCTCCAGCACGCCCAGACCGGCGCCGGGAAGGTCGAGCGTGGCGAGCCGGTCGACCGCCTGCGGACCGGTGTAGTCGTCAGGCATCGGCAGTTCCATGCCCGGCTGGATCACCAGGCCGGTGGCGATCATCGGCAGCGCCATGGTGGGGGCGGCCCAGTCGCCCGTGCCGGGCTCGTCGGACGCGGCCGGGGCGGGCAGCGGGGCGGCGGCCGGGGTGAGTACCTCGGGCAGCGTCACGTCCCCGGCGCCGAGGTCGGCCGGTACGGCCTGAGCCGGTGCGGTCCGGTTCGCGGCGGCTCCGGTCGGCGCGGCCTGGTCCGGCGCGGGCCGGGGTGCCGTGGCCCAGGATGTCGCGACCTGGGGCGCCGCGTCGCGGCTCGGCCCGGCCTCGGGCGACGTGCCGGCGGGCGGCACGGCGTGGGCCGGAGCGGCCGGCTTGAGCCAGGTGGTCTGACCGGCGACCACCAGCGCGACCGCGTCGCAGGCGTCGGCGACCGCGCGGTTGGCGGCGCCGAGCGCGTCAGTGAACGCCCGGCCGAGCGGCGTGGTGGGCACCAGGGACAGGCCCACCTCGGGGCTGACCAGCACCAGCCGGGCGGTGCTGGAGCGCACCGCCGCGGCCAGCTCGGCGATCGTGGCGGTGTCGTCGGCCGGCTGGTGGGCCGGGTCGAGCAGCACCGTCACCCAGCCGCCCAGGTCGTCCACGAGCAGCGTCTCGTTCGGCCCGGCGGCGGCGATCACCTCGACCAGTCGGCCCGGGTTCGCGGCCGTCTCCTCGGTGGTCCAGCTCCCCGGCCGGCGGGCGCGGTGCGTCGCGAGGCGGGCCGCCCACTCGGTGTCCTCGGGATCCCCGGCCGGGGCGGTCGCCACGTACCGGACCGTGGGCGCGTCGGCGACCAGCGACTCGGCGATCTCGGACTTGCCGGAGCGGATACCGCCGAGCACCAGGAGGGTGTGCCACCCGTCAACGGACATGCCCCGTACCTTAGATGCCGCCGCCCCGGCGGGGCAGTGAGAGGTGGCTCATCGCGGTCGGCGCTCGGGGGCCTCGAAGCGATAGTCGTTGGGATTCACGTCAACCGGCTTCGGATCCTCCTGCCAGGCTCCCTCGCCGGGGCGGGCGAGAAGCGCGTCGAGCAGCTCCTCCCGGTCCATCTCGTGGGCCGCCTCGATGCCGCCGCGTACCGCCATCGCCCGTATCTCCTCGGTGTCCATCTCCCGCAACGGCCGCATGGTGTCCTCCCTCGCTGACGACGTCCGGCGTGGATACCCCGCTGGTGACGGCCGAACCTTGCGGGCACCCGCGCGTCGGCCCGCGCCGGTCGAGGGGTGAAGCGTCGTGGGCGGGCGACTAGGCTTGCGGAGGTTTGGCGTCCTGCGGGACGACGGCGGCGAGGGGAGACGCGGCATGGCGTGGAGCTGGCGGTACGAGGGCACGAACGGCGACGCGGTCGACGGGCCGGATGAGTCGTTCACGAGCCAGGCGGACGCCGAGTCGTGGATCGGCCAGACCTGGCGGGAGCTCGCGGCATCCGGCGTCACCACCGTCGTGCTGGTCGAGGACGACCGGGTGGACTACCGGATGAGCCTGCAACCCCCGGCCGAATGACCGGCTACGACCGCCCCGGCGAGCCGCTGGTCCTCGGCGTGCCCCGGGCGGCTTTCCGGCCGAGCCCGATCTTCCTGGCCCTGGTCGCGCTCTTCGTGGCCAGCGGGGTGATGGCCTGGAACAGGTACGGCAACGTCCGGTTCGACGTGTTCCTCTTCGTGGTCTCCGGCTGGCTGGTCTCACTGTGCCTGCACGAGTACGCCCACGCCGTGGTCGCGTACCGGGCCGGTGACCGGGACATCGCCCACCGGGGCTACCTGACGCTCAACCCGCTGAAGTACACCAGCCCGCTGCTGTCGATCGTGCTGCCGGTGGTCGTGGTGCTGCTCGGCGGCATCGGCCTGCCCGGCGGCGCGGTCTGGGTGGACCGGCACGCCATCCCGGGCCGGCTGCGGCACACGCTGGTCAGCCTGGCCGGGCCGGCCACAAACGTGCTGTTCACGCTGGTGCTGGTGGCCGCGGTGGCGTGGGGCCCCGAGCTGGGCGGGCCGCTGGAGTTCTGGGCCGGTGTCGGGCTGCTCGCGTTCCTCCAGCTCACCGCCAGCGTGCTCAACCTGCTGCCGGTACCGGGCCTGGACGGCGGCAACATGCTCCAGCCCTGGCTCAGCCCCGCCTACCGGCGGATGTACGACCTGTTCGCCCCGTACGGCTTCATCCTGCTGTTCGCGCTGCTGTGGAGCCCGCAGATCAACCGGGCGTTCTTCGGCGCGGTGTTCGCCGTCGGCGACGCGCTCGGGCTGCCGCGGGAGCTGTACCAGATCGGCTACGCCCTGATCCGCTTCTGGCAGTAGCCGACCGGCCGTTCCCGGGCCGGAGCGAGCCGGCCCGGGAACGACGCGACGTCACGGACGCTGCGCCGGGCTCTCGGTCTTCGCCGGGTCCCGCTCGGTGACCGGCTCGACGATCTCGTCGATCGCCTTCAGCAGGTCGGCGTCGAGCTTCACGCCCGCCGCCTTCACGTTGTCGTGCACCTGCTCGGGCCGGGACGCGCCGACGATCGCCGAGGCGACGTTCGGGTTCTGCAGCACCCACGCGACGGCGAGCTGCGCCATCGTCAGCCCGGCCTGCTCGGCCAGCGGCTTGAGCCGCTGCACCCGGGTGAGCACGTCGTCGTTGAGGAACCGCGCGATGAAGTTCGCGCCGGACTTCTCGTCGGTGGCGCGGGAGCCGGCGGGCGGCGGCTGGCCCGGCAGGTACTTGCCGGACAGCACACCCTGCGCCATCGGCGACCAGACGATCTGACCGATGCCCAGCTCCTCGCTGGCCGGGATCACCTCGGTCTCGATGACCCGCCACAGCATCGAGTACTGCGGCTGGTTGGAGATCAGCGGGATGCGCAGCTCACGGGCGAGCGCGTGCGCCTCGCGCAGCTGCGACGCCTTCCACTCGGAGACGCCGATGTAGTGCGCCTTGCCGGAGCGTACGACGTCGGCGAAGGCCTCCATCGTCTCCTCCAGCGGCGTGCTGTAGTCGTACCGGTGGGCCTGGTAGAGGTCGACGTGGTCGGTCTGCAGGCGGCGCAGCGAGCCGTCGATCGACTCCATGATGTGCTTGCGGGACAGGCCCCTGTCGTTGCGGCCCGGCCCGGTCGGCCAGTAGACCTTGGTGAAGATCTCCAGCCCTTCCCGGCGCTCACCCTTGAGCGCGCGGCCGAGCACCGACTCGGCCCGGGTGCCGGCGTACACGTCGGCGGTGTCGAACGTGGTGATGCCGCTGTCGAGAGCGGCGCGGACGCACGCGAGCGCGGCGTCCTCCTCGACCTGTGAGCCGTGGGTGATCCAGTTGCCGTACGAGATCTCGCTGACCATCAGGCCGGAGCGGCCCAGGTGACGGAATTCCATGCTCCCGACCCTAGTCCTGCCCGGTGGCGACCGCCGTCCGGCGCTCCCCGCCGGGCGCGGGTCAGAGCACCGGGCTGGCGTCGGCGAGCAGACGGTCGATCTCCGCGACCACCGCCGCGCGGCCGGGATGCACCGGGTCGATGAGCGGGTCGCCGCGCCGGTCCAGCGCGCCCCACCGGCCCGACTCCGTGGCGACCATGAACGCCACCGGATGCACCACCACAGTCGGGTACGCCGGCGTGACCACCACCCGCCCGGCGCGGTCCACCACGCCCCGGCGGCCGGCCAGCTCGACCACGGCCAGGCCGTCGGCGGTGAACCCGTCCACCTTCCGTCCGTCGGCCAGCGGCGTGCCGAGACCGTGGTACCGGGTCGGCACCACCACCTCGCCGGTGAGGTCCACCGCGCCCCAGCCGCCGTTCTGCCGTACCGCCGCCAGTCCGTTGCGGAACGACCTGACCTCCTCGTACCCGGGCGGAATCCGGACGATGTTCATCCGGTCCACGGCCATCCAGCGGCCCTTGCCGTCCATCGACACCCAGGACAGCCCCTCGGAGAAGGCGCCCACCGCCCGGTAGCCGTTGTTCGCCTCGATCAGCGCCGCGCCGGACGTGTCGATCAGCGCCCAGCGGGACGCCTCCGGACGGCGTACCCAGGCCAGCCCTTCGTGGAACGGCTGCACCTCGGCGTACCGGTGCGCGATCACCATCTCGCCGTCGGCGTTCGCGTACCCCCAGAGCTGCTGCTCCTCGTCGAACGTCGCCACCGGGAGACGCGGCGCGCCGAGCACCTCCTCGGGCCGGCGCGGGGCCGGACCGAAACCGTCGGCGGCGGCCCGCTCCGCGATCGCGTCCAGCGCCACCTCGACGCGCGCGTTCATCGCCGCGTCCTCGCCGTGGCGCAGGTCCAGCGCCCGCTCGAAGTGCAGGCACGCCTCGGTCAGCCGTCCCTGGTCGTAGCAGCTCCGCCCGGCGTGCTCGTGCAGCAACGCGCGCAGCGGGTCCGGCAGCTCCGGCGAGTTCGTCTCGGCGAAGAGCCGGTCGGCCTCCGCGTGGTCACCCCGCCACCGCAGCGCCTCCGCGAGACGGGCCCGGGCCAACGCGGTACGCCGCAGCTCACCCGTCGTCTCCGCGTACGTGACTGCCAGCCGCGCGTCCCCGAGCGCGTCGTCCAGGTCGCCGAGGATCCGCGACGCCACCGCGCGCAGGCTCAGCAGCCGGGCCCGGCCACGGTTGTCCAGTGTGGTGTCGAGCTTGCCGGTCAGGCCGTCCCGGATCAGCCGCAGCTGCGCCGGATCGGGCGCCTCCTCGCGCAGCGTACGCGGATCCAGCCGCCAGCCGACCGCGGCGAGGGCCTGCTCCGGGTCCGCCGGGGGCGGCGGCGGTCCGGCCGGTTCGGCGTCCGCTTCGGTGTCCGGTTCTTGGGCACGGGGAGTCGGCGCGTCGTCGGTCTGAGCGGTCGGCTCGTCGGCGGGCTCGGGTGGTGCGGGCTCGCGGTCGTGCTCCGGGTCGACGGTTGTGGTGTCGGTGTCGGGTGCGGGCTTGCCGCCGGCCGCGGGCTCGGCGGGGGCGCGGTCCGGGTCACCGGTCGGTGCGGTCTCGCCGTTGGAGTCCTCGCCGGGCGCGGTGGCCGGGGTGTCGGCGGCCTGCGGCTGCGGGATCGTGATGCCGGAGGGCTCGGTGCCGGCGGGTGCCGATTGCGGGGTCGCGATGCTCGTGAGGTCGGCTTCGGCTCGGCTGCCCGGAGACTCCAGTGGCGAGGCGGTGATGTCGGCGCGGTCGGCGTCGGCCCGGATGCTGCCGGTCGGCTCCGGTGTGGCGGCCGGTTCCTCGACGTGACCGGCCCCGCCCGGCTCGCCGGCTGTCTGGCTCCCGCCGCCAGCCTCTGAATCCGTGGCGTCCTGCCCGGCATCCACAGTGACCGGCGGCTCGGCGTCGGTGACCGGCCGGCCGCTTCCGGTGTCGGCGGACGTGCCGGTGGCGGGCATGCGGTTGCCCGCGTTCTCCCCGCCGGAAGCGGTCCCGTCCGGTGTGTCCAGGTGTCCGGCCGCCGGGTCCGCGGTGCTCGTGGATTCGTCGGTGTCGGTGTTTGCGTTGGTGCTGATGTCGGTGGCGGCAGGGGCGCTCGGTGTGGCGTCGCTGGTTGCGGCGTCGGATGGTGTGGTGACGCCGGTAGCGGGCGGCGTCGAGCCGGTACCGGACCCGGCCTCGGCCACCTCGGGGGTACGAATCGTCGCCGGCTGGGCTCGGTCTGCCGGAGATCTTGGTACGAAATGGCCCCCAGGGGGGCCGAAATCTTCCAAGATCTCCGGCGGTTCCGGTGTCTGGGCGGGGGCGGCGGGCTGGCTGGGACGGAACCATGCCTCGGCGCCGGAGTCCGTGGCCGGGGAGGGCGGAGCGGTTGTCGCCCCCGGGCGGGGGTGCTCGGCTCGCTCCGATGGCTCGCCGGTCCGGCCGACAGCCGGGCCGGGTTCCGTCCGTCCTGTGCCGGGCGCGGGACGGGCACTGGCGTCGGCGTAGGGCCGGTCGGTGTCAGGGGCCGACGTGGACGGAGCCTGCACCTCGGACTCGCGCTGTCGACCGGCATCCACATCCGACGGCTTGGCCTCGGCGTCCGGTCCGGCCTCTGGCTCGCCGATGGCGCCGCTCTCCACGACTGGCCGGGGCGCGATCGGGGCCGGGTGCTCCACCGAGTCGGCGGGCCTGACGTCGGGTAGCTGCTCGGCCGGTGTGGGTACGGGCGGCCTGCCCGCGGTCTGCTGTGCGGGCACGGAACCGGAGTAGGCAGGCGGTGCCGGGCGAGCCCTCGCGGGTTGCGCCGTGTTCACCGGGTCGGAAGAAGGCGGGCCGTGACGCTCGGCGGTCCCGTCCTGCGACGGCGTGGGCCGAGCCGCGCCCTCGCTCCGGTCCGTCGGTGCCGCGCCACCCGGACGCTGCGCTCCAGAAGTGGGCGCTCCGGACGTGGGCGCACGGGAGACGTGCGCGTCGGAAGGAGGCGGAACGGGGGTGACCGCGCCGGAAGCGGGGCTGCCCGCGCCAGGCATGTCGGCCTGCGGCGCGGCGGGGGCGAGCGCTCCGGAAACGGGAGCGTCCGCGACGGGCACGCCGGCCTGCGGCGCAGGAGGTGCCGGACGCGGGGTGTCGCCGGTCCGAGGCGCGGCCGAGCCCTCTTCGGAACGCCCGGGCGTGGCCGGCGGCGGCACCGGATCGGGCCGTACCGGGGCGACCCGGGGACGGTCGTCGGGACGGGTGTGTGCGGCCGGCTCGACAGGTGCCGTCTCCCGGCCGTCGGCCACCCGGGGCGGCGGGTGACCGGCCGGCCGCACCGGCCACTGCACCGGCGGCGCCGACCTGCGCTCGTCCGGCCGCACCGGCCACTGCGGGGCACGGGTCTCGGGGCGGGCGGCGGCATCCGGCTGTGGCCGACTGGGCTCGGGACGGGGCATCACGGTGGGCGGGCGGGTGGCGTCGGACGGCGGCATCGGGTACCGCTGCGGCGCCGGCCGCTCCACGGGTGGGCGCTGCCGTTCGTCCGGCCGGCGCGTGTCCGTCTCGGGACGGGGCCGCGGCTCGATGATGGGCCACTCGCCCTGGTGCGGGCGGGACCGGTCGACCGGCGGGCGCTGACCCTGCCACCGCTGGTCGGTGCCGGGACGCGGTGCGCCGTACCGGTCGGGCTCGGTCTGCGGAGGCCCGTTCTCGGGCGCCCGGCGCTGGGTCTCCGGGTACGCGGCGGCCTCCCGGCCCGGCGCACGTCCGTCTGCCAAGGGCCGGCCGTCCACCGGCTCACGCCGCTCCGCCGGGGGACGCCGGCTCGGGTCACGCCAGCCGTCACCGTCGGTGCCGCGCCAACCGTCCCGGCCCGGCTGGCCCCACCCGGCCGCGCCCCGCTCCAGCGGCGGCACGGCGTCGTCGCGCCGATCGGCCGGGCGCCCGGCGCCGTGGTCACGCCGCCCGTCGGACGGCGGCTCCCGGCGCTCGTCCGGGAAGCGGTCGCGGCGTCCGTCGGGCATGGACTCGCGGCGCCCGGCGGGGGAGTGGTCCCGCCGCGCGTCGGACGCCGAGCCCCACCGCTGTTCCGACACGGCAGGCGGGCCCTCGACCGGGGCGCGGCGTCCGTCGGCCTGGTGCGGGCGGTCGGCCCGGCGCTCGCCATGGTGCGGGAACTCGTTCGGCTCCGGCATCCAGCCGGGCTGGGACGGCCGGCGCGGTGCGGCCTCGGGGCGTACCCAGCGTTGGTCGAGCCGCTGCTCGGGCGGCGTGGGCGGGCCGGTGCGGCGCCGATCCTCCGGCCAGGGCCGCCGTCCGTCCGCGGGGTGCCCGCGGCGGTCGTCCGGAGGGCTGCCGGCGGGGCGCTGGCCGCCGTGATCCGTGGGCCCGGCCGGGTACGCCCCGCGGGACGTGGCCGGACCGGCCGGGCCGCCACCGCGTGGACCGCCGGGCCCCGGCTGCTCGGCCCCGCGCGGACCGGCGGGACTGGTCGGGTACGTGCCATGTGGGGCGGCTGGACTGGTCGGGTACGTGCCATGTGGGCCGGCTGGACTGGTCGGGTACGTGCCGCGTGGGCCGGCTGGACTGGTCGGGTACGTGCCGCGTGGGCCGGCCGGACTGACGGGGTACGCGTCGCGCGGACCCGCGGGACCCACCGGGCCGGCGGGGTGCGGGCCGTGCGGACCCGCCGGGCTGACCGGGTGGAATCCGGCGGGACTGACCGGGTTCGCGCCGGCCGGGCTGACCGGATACGGATCGGTGTCGGGCGCGGGACTGACGGGGTGGAACCCCGCCGGGCTGACCGGGTGCGCGCCTGCTGGGCTGACCGGGTACGGGTCGGCGTCGGGCGCGGGGCTGACCGGGCGTACCTCGGCGCGGCCGACCACGGTACGGCGGCGCGGCGTCAGGTTCTCGATGCCGATGTCACCCGGGTAGCGCTGCCCCGGGAACTGCGGCTGCCACTCGTGGGTGGGCTCGGCGGCCCAGGCCGGTTCGGCCGGCTCGCGCCAGCTCCCCCAGCCACTCATCGGCAACCCCTCCGGCCGCTCGCGCGGGACGGCCCCGGGGCCGGCTCGCGTCGCTCGCTCACGGCGGTGTCACCTCATTGGAAATTCGCGCGCTGGGGCGCCGGACGTGCCGGTACAGTCGCCCGGTCCAGCACGTCGTGGCTGCGGAAGGAGGGTAACGGCGTGGGCTCGGTCACCGCCACTGTGGCACCACCCACCGGCGCACACGTTACCCCATGGTTTCGGACATTCGGCGCGATCGCGGCGGCCGGGTTCCGGCGGCACGCGACCTACCGTCAGGCCGCCGTGGCGGGGCTGTTCACCAACACCGTGTTCGGCTTCCTGCGCTGCTACATCTTCCTCGCCGCGACCGGCGCGGCCGGCACCGTGGCCGGCTACGACAGGGCGCAGCTCGCCACGTTCGTCTGGGCCGGCCAGGGGCTGCTGGCGGTGATCGCCATCTGGGGCTGGACCGACCTGGCGGACCGGATCCGTACCGGTGAGGTGGCTGCCGACCTGCTGCGACCGGTGCACCCGGTGACCAGCTACCTCGCCACCGACCTGGGCCGGGCCGGGTTCGCGGCGCTGGCCCGGCTGGTGCCGCCGCTGGTGATCGGCCCGTTCTTCTTCGCGGTGTACGTGCCCCGGCACTGGGCAACGGTGCCGCTGTTCCTGCTCTCCGTGCTGCTCGCGGTGGTGGTCTGCTTCGGCTGCCGCTACCTGGTGAACGCCACCGCGTACTGGCTGCAGGACGTCCGAGGGCCGATGATCCTGTGGACGCTCGGCTCGGGCGTGCTGGCCGGGCTCTACTTCCCGCTCGGGTTCCTGCCCGGCCCGCTGGAGGCGGTCCTGCGGTACGCGACCCCGTTCCCCAGCATCCTTCAGGTGCCGCTGGACGTGCTGGTGGAGCGGGAGCCGATGTCCACCGGTCTCGCCCTGGTCGGGGTGCAGGCCGCCTGGGTGGTGGCGCTGCTGGCGCTGTGCCGGCTGGTGCAGCGCCGCGCCGAGCGCCGCCTGGTGGTCCAGGGTGGCTGAGCGCGACAGCGCGCCCAGGGTGGCTGAGCGCGACAGCGCGTCCAGGGTGGCTGAGCGCGACAGCGCGCCCGGGGTGGCTGAACTGCGGGCGTACCGGGCGCTGCTCGGCGCGCAGGCGCGTTCGCAGGCGGCGTACCGCACGTCGTTCGTGGTGGACCTGGTCGGCAACGTGGGCGCGACGGTGTTCGACGTGGTCACGGTCCTGGTGATCTTCGGTGTGACGCGGGAGCTGGGCGGCTTCACGCTGCGCGAGACGCTCGTCGTGGTCGGGCTGTCGGCGTGCGGCTTCGCCACCGCCGACCTGCTGGTCGGCAACATCGAACGGCTTCCCCGGTACGTGCGCACCGGCCTGTTCGACGCGGTGCTGGTCCGTCCGCTCGGCGCGCTGCCGCAGCTGCTGCTGATGGACCTGCCGCTGCGTAAGCTGTCCCGGGCCGTGTTCGGGCTCGCCGTGCTGCTGTTCGCGCTGGTCTCGGCGGGGATCGACTGGACACCGGGCCGGGTGGCGCTGGCGGTCGTCGCGCCGCTGGCCGCCGTGGTCTTCTTCGCCTCGGTCTTCGTGCTGACCGCGACGGTGTCGTTCTACTGGGTCGACTCGGGCGAGCTGGCCAACTCGGTCACCTACGGCGGGCGTGACTTCACCTCGTACCCGGTCACCGTGTACGGCGGCTGGTTCCGCGCGTTGTTCGCGTACGGGATGGGGTTCGCCTTTGTCAGCTACCACCCGGCGCTGGCGTTGCTGGGCCGCGCCGACCCGCTCGGCCTGCCGCCCTGGGCGGGCTGGGCCGCGCCGGGCGTCGCGGTGGTCGCGGCGGCGCTGGCCGCCCTGGCCTGGCGCGTCGGGGTCCGTCACTACCGGAGTACGGGGTCATGAGCGTCATCGAGATGGACGGGCTGCGCAAGGAGTTCACGGTCCGGGTCCGGGCCGGGCGGTTGCGCCGCGAGAAGCGGACGGTGACCGCCGTCGACGGGGTCGACCTGCGGGTGGAGCGCGGCGAGATGCTCGGCTACATCGGCCCGAACGGCGCCGGGAAGTCGACCACGTTGAAGATGCTCACCGGCGTGCTGACGCCGTCGGCGGGGCGGGCCCGGGTGTGCGGGCTGCGCCCGGTGGCCGACCGGACCCGGCTGGCGCTGCGTATCGGCGTGGTGTTCGGGCAGCGTTCGCAGCTGTGGTGGGACCTGCCGCTGCGGGACTCGTTCGACCTGCTGCGGCACGTCTACCGGGTGCCGGCCGGCGAGCACGCGGCCCGGCTGGCCCGCTGCCGGGAGCTGCTCGACCTGGACGGGTTCCTGGACACGCCGGTCCGGCAGCTCTCGCTGGGTCAGCGGATGCGCGGTGAGCTGACCGCGGCGCTGCTGCACGGCCCGGAGGTGCTGTTCCTGGACGAGCCGACGATCGGCCTGGACGTGGTCAGCAAGCAGGCGGTGCGTGGTTTCCTGGCCGAGCTGGGCCGGGACGGGGACACCACGCTGGTGCTCACCACGCACGACCTGGCCGACATCGAGCGGCTGTGCCGGCGGCTCGTGGTGATCGACCACGGGCGGGTGGTGCACGACGGGTCGATCGCGGAGCTGCACCGCCGGTACGGCTCGCGCCGGATGGTGGTCGCCGAGCTGGACGCGGCGCTGCCCGAGCCGCCGGTGCTGCCCGGCGCGCCGGTGCAGCGGGTGGAGGCGGACGGGCGGCGGCTGGTCTTCGCGCTGGAACGGGCGAGCGTCGCCGAGGTGGTGGCCGGGCTGGCCGGCCTGGCCACGCTGCGGGACATCTCGATCGTGGAGCCGGACATCGAGGAGGTCGTGGCGCGGCTCTACCGGGCGCCGGCCGCGGTCACGGGTGCTCCATGACGAGTACGGCGAACGTGCCGGGGACCAGCGCCTCGTACCGGTGCGGGGTGTCGCCGGGGAAGGTGACGTAGTCGCCGGGTCCCAGCTCGACCGGGTCGGTCTCCGGGCCGACGCGCATCCGTCCGGCGGCGACCACGACGTGCTCGACGCTGCGCGGGGTGTGCGCCTCGGCGATCCGTACCGCGCCGGGTTCCAGCTCCATCACGTAGACGTCCCGCCGGGCGTGCGGCGCTCCGGCGGCGAGCAGGGTGGCGGAGAAGTCGGCGTGCTCGGAGCGGATCCGGGGGCCCTCGCCGGCCCGGACCACCCGCACGGCGGCGGCGGGTGGTTCGACCAGGCGGCTGAACGGTACGTCCAGCGCCACGCCGAGCGCCCAGAGCGTCTCCACGCTGGGGTTGCCGGAACCGGACTCCAGCTGGGACAGGGTGGACTTGGCGATGCCGGCGCGGCGGGCCAGCTCGGTGAGCGACAGGCCGGCCCGTTCGCGCTCGCGGCGTAGCGCGGCGGCGATGGTCGCGAGTGGGGGAGCGGGGTCGATCGCCATGTGTTCGCTCCAACGGTCGGTTTGTTCGGTTTGACGAACAAGCGTTCTCGCGTTCAGGATAATGGACATGCGTACGGCATACCGAACGGGCGACGCCCGGGTGCTCCGCGACGTCGCCGCCATCGGCGCGGCGATGCTCGCCGTGGGCGCGTCGTTCGGCGCCGTGGCGGTAGCCGCCGGCCTGCCCGCCTGGGCCACGCTCGCCATGTCCGCGGTCGTCTACGCCGGTGGTGCCCAGTTCATGGCGGTGGGGCTCGTCGTGGCCGGCAGTCCGCTCGCGGCGGTCCTCGCCGGCCTGCTCCTCAACGCCCGCCACCTGCCGTTCGGCCTGGCCCTCGGCGGCGCGCTCGGCTCCCGGCGCTGGCAGCGGCTGCTGGGCAGCCACCTGATGACCGACGAGGCGACCGCGTTCGCGCTGTCCCGCCCGGCCGGTCCGGGGCGACGCCGGGCGTTCTGGCTCGCCGGGGTGCTGCTCTTCCTGGCCTGGAACACCGGCACCGCGCTCGGCGTGCTCGCCGGCGGCGCGGCCGGCGACCCGGCCGCGCTGGGACTCGACGCCGCGTTCCCGGCCGGGCTGGCCGCGCTGCTGCTGCCCAGCCTGCGCGACCGGGAGACCCGCCGGGTGGCGCTGACCGGCGCCGGCCTGGCCGTGCTGGCCACGCCGCTGCTGCCGGCCGGGTTGCCGGTGCTGCTCGCGCTCGCCGCGCTGGCCCTGCCGCTGCTGGCCCGCCGCCGCCCGCCCGCCGCGCCACCCCGGACCGCTGACGAGGCGGCTGATGATCGGAGCGTGCGGGCCGGGGAGGTCTCGTGCTGATCGCCGTGATCCTCGCGCTGGCCGCCGGCACCTACGGCTTCCGCGTCGCCGGGGTGCTGCTGCGGGACCGGCTGGACCTGCCCGAATGGGCCCGCCACCTGCTGCCGGTCGGCGCCGCCACGCTGCTGGCCGCGCTCGCCGCCACCGCGGCGCTGACCGAGGCCGGTGGCTTCGCCGGGTACGCCCGCCCCGCCGGGGTGCTGATCGGCCTGGTGCTGGCCTGGCGCCGGGCGCCGTTCGTGCTGGTCGTGGTCGCGGCGGCGGCCACCACAGCGGTGCTGCGCCTGCTCGGCGTGGACTGACGCCGGCCCTCGCACGAGAACGGCCCCGCACCGCCGGAGCGGGAAGGGGCCGATTTCGGAGCGGGGCCGGTCAGACCTTGTCGCCGATGTTCACCCGGGGCGCGGGAGCGCGCATCCGGCGGAACGTGATCGACCGCATGATCGCGTAGAAGTAGAGCGAGCCGAGCTTCTCGGTGCTCTTCGGGAAGCGCTCGCGCACCAGCCGCTTGATCTTCCGGGAGATCAGCACCGAGTCGATCAGCACGCCGAGCGCCAGCGCGCCCCACAGCAGGTTGGACAGCAGCCGCACGATCGGCGGCATGGCCTGGTTGGAACCGACCAGCACGATCAGCGCGCCGCCGAAGAACCAGGTGCCGACCGTACGCCGGGAGTCGACCACGTTGCGGGCCAGCAGCCGCTCGGGCCCCCGGTCACGCGGGCCGCCCTCGCGCCGGAACTCGGCGGCGGCCTCGGCGCGGGCGGCGCGGCGCTGCGCGCGGGCCTCCTCCTTGGTCAGCGGCTTGGCCGGCGCGGTCGGCCGGCGGCCGGCGACCGGGCGCTTCGGCGTGACCTGCCCGAGTTCCTTCTTGCTGGGCGTGTAGCCCCGGGGACGGGCGGCGGCGGACTCCTCGTCGGTCGTCACAGTGGTGACGGACTCCTCGACGAGGTCGGCGGACTTGCGGCGAAACAGCGACGGCACGCGGCAAGGGTAGCCAACCGGCCGCGCCCGGTGCACATCACGGGTGCACCGGGCGCGGCCGGTCGAGTGAACGGGACGCCTCAGGGACGCTCGACGTGCGCGCCGAGGTCGGCCAGCTTGGCCTCGAAGTCCTCGTAGCCGCGGTTGATCAGGTCCACGCCGTACACCCGGGAGGTGCCCTCGGCGGCGAGCGCCGCGATGAGGTGGCTGAACCCGGCCCGCAGGTCCGGGATGACCAGGTCGGCGGCGTGCAGCTTGCTCGGCCCGGCGATCACCGCGGAGTGCTTGAAGTTGCGCCGGCCGAAGCGGCACGGGGTGCCGCCGAGGCAGTCCCGGTAGACCTGGATGTTGGCGCCCATCGTGTTCAGCGCCTCGGTGTAGCCGAGCCGCTGCTCGTAGACCGTCTCGTGGACGATCGACAGGCCGCGGGCCTGGGTGAGCGCGACCACCAGCGGCTGCTGCCAGTCGGTCATGAAACCCGGGTGTACGTCGGTCTCCAGCGCCACCGCGTTCAGCTCGCCGCCCGGGTGCCAGAAGCGGATGCCGCCCTCCTGGCCGGGGCTGCCGCCGCGCGGCGGGCGCAGGTCGGTGACCTCGTACTCGCCGCCGACCGAGCGGAAGATGTTCAGGAAGGTCATCATGTCGGCCTGCTGGGCGCCCAGCACCTCGACGTGACCGCGGGTCGCCAGCGCCGCCGCCGCCCAGCTGGCCGCCTCGATCCGGTCCGGGATCGGCCGGTGGGTGTAGCCGTGCAGCTTCTTGACGCCCTGGATCTCGATCACCCGGTCGGTGTGCACCTTGATGATCGCGCCCATCTTCTGCAGCACGCAGATGAGGTCGATGATCTCCGGCTCGACCGCCGCGTTGCGCAGCTCGGTGACGCCCTCGGCCATCACCGCGGTGAGCAGCACCTGCTCGGTGGCGCCCACGCTCGGGTACGGCAGCGCGAACTTCGTGCCGTGCAGCCCGTTGGGCGCGGACAGGTGCAGGCCCTCCGGCGTCTTGTCGACGGTGGCGCCGAACTCGCGCAGCGCCTGGAGGTGGAAGTCGATCGGACGCGGGCCGATGTGGCAGCCGCCCAGGTCGGGGATGAAGGCGTGGCCGAGCCGGTGCAGCAGCGGGCCGCAGAACAGGATCGGGATCCGGCTGGAACCGGCGTGCACGTTGATCTGGTCGGTGCTGGCGCTCTCGACGTTCGAGGGGTCGAAGACCAGCTCGCCCTCCTCGTCGCCGTCGCTGACCTTGACGCCGTGCAGGCCGAGCAGACCGCGGACCACCTCGACGTCACGGATACGCGGCACGTCGAACAGCCGGCTGGGTGTGTCGCCGAGCAGGGCGGCGACCATCGCCTTGGACACCAGGTTCTTCGCGCCGCGGACGCGGATCCGCCCTTCCAGCGGAGTGCCTCCGTGTACGACCAGGACGTCGTCGGTCAACGCAACCTCCAGCGCGTTGGGTGCTGCCGTGTCTAGTGATGGGTGCACGAAGTTCATCGCTACCCGGAACGCGGTCATGGGAAAACGGGCCGCGTGTGTCGTCGCCCCGGCAGCATAGCCCTCCGTGACGAAAATGGAATCGGTCACATCACCAGCGAGGGCACGAACCGGGGTGTCCGGTGCGTTTACGTGCCAGTGGGGTGACCGAGGGTGATCACGCTCCCGGAAGCGCGAGCATCTGGTCCAGCGCCGACCGGGCGTGTCGGGCGGTCTCCGGATCGACGGTGATCTGGTTCACCACGCGGCCGGCGACCAGCTCCTCCAGCGCCCACACCAGGTGCGGCAGGTCGATCCGGTTCATCGTCGAGCAGTAGCAGACCGCCCGGTCGAGGAACATGATCTGCTTGTCCGGGTGGGCCAGCGCGAGCCGGCGGACCAGGTTCAGCTCGGTGCCCACCGCCCACGCCGAGCCGGCCGGGGCCGCCTCGATCGTCCTGATGATGAACTCGGTCGAGCCGACCAGGTCGGCGGCGTTCACCACCTCGTGCCGGCACTCCGGGTGCACCAGCACGTTCACGCCCGGCACCCGCTCGCGTACGTCGTTGACGCTGTCGAGCGTGAACCGGCCGTGCACCGAGCAGTGGCCGCGCCACAGGATCATCTTCGCGTCCCGCAGCTGCTCGGCGGTCAGCCCGCCGCCCGGCTTGTGCGGGTCGTAGAGCACGCAGTCGTCGAGCGAGAAGCCCATCTCCAGCACCGCGGTGTTGCGGCCCAGGTGCTGGTCGGGCAGGAACAGCACCTTGCGGCCCTGCTCGAACGCCCAGTCCAGGGCCCGCTTGGCGTTCGACGAGGTGCAGACCACGCCGCCGTTGCGGCCGACGAAGCCCTTGATGTCGGCCGAGGAGTTCATGTACGTCACCGGGACGGTCTCCGCCGCGATGCCCAGGTCGGTGAGCGTGTCCCAGGCGGCCTCGACCTGCGACAGCACCGCCATGTCGGCCATCGAGCAGCCGGCCGCCAGGTCGGGCAGGATCACCTTCTGCGCGT
Source organism: Micromonospora sp. C41 (assembly GCF_018070485.1). NCBI lineage: Bacteria > Bacillati > Actinomycetota > Actinomycetes > Micromonosporales > Micromonosporaceae > Micromonospora > Micromonospora sp. C41. Next base: position 104,915 of record NZ_JAGPXP010000022.1, read on the forward strand.
CCGAGGTGAGGATGTCCGCGCTCTCGGCCATGAAGTGCACGCCGCAGAAGACGATGTACTCCGCATCAGGGCGCGCCGCCGCCTCCCGGGCCAGCTTGAACGAGTCGCCCGTCACGTCGGCGAACTGGATCACCTCGTCGCGCTGGTAGTGGTGGCCCAGCACGAACACCTTCGTGCCGAGCGCGGCCTTCGCGGCGGCGGCGCGGGCCACCAGGTCGGGGTCGCTCGGCGCGGGGAGATCACCCGGACACTCCACGCCACGTTCGGTGGCGGGGTCGCTGCCGCGGCCGAGGAGCAGCAGCGCCGTGGCGGTGTTGGACGGCTCAACCCAGGTCGAAGTCACGCCCCCATGGTCCCACAGCGCCGCCGCGCCGCAGCCGCCTCGGATGTGGCCTGCCACACTGCTGCGCATGCGCGTGCTGCTCTGCCCGGACAAGTTCGCCGGCACGTTGTCCGCCCCCGAGGTGGCCGCCGCGGTGGCCGAGGGCTGGCGGGACGTCGCCCCCGGCGACGAACTGCTGGTCCGGCCGCTGGCCGATGGCGGACCGGGGTTCGTCGAGGTGCTCGCCGACGCGCTCGGCGGACGTCGGCTGCCGGTGCCCACGGTCGACCCGCTGGGCCGCCCGGCCACCGGTGAGATCCTGCTCACCGACGACGGCACGGCGTACCTGGAGAGCGCCCAGGCGTGCGGCCTGCACCTGCTCTCCGACGCCGAACGGGACCCGAAGGCCACCACCTCGTACGGGCTGGGGCTGCTGGTCACCGCCGCGGTCGAGGCGGGCGCGCGCACAGTGGTGGTGGGGCTGGGCGGCTCGGCCACCAACGACGGCGGCGCCGGGATGCTCGTACCGCTGGGTGTCACGCCGCTCGACGACGCCGGCCGGGCGCTGCCGTACGGCGGCGCGGCGCTCACCGCGGTGGCCGCGCTCGACGGCGAGCCGCGGCTGCGCGGCGCGACGCTCGTCGCCGCCACCGACGTGGACAACCCGCTGCTCGGGCTGCACGGCGCGAGCAGCGTCTTCGGCCCGCAGAAGGGCGCCGACCGGGCCGACGTGCTGCTGCTCGACGCCGCGCTGACCCGCTGGGCGGACGTGCTGACGCAGCGCCTGCCGGGCTGCCCGCCCGGGCTGGGCGCGCTGCCCGGCGGCGGCGCCGCGGGCGGCCTCGGCGCGGCCGTGCTGGCGCTGGGCGGCGGGTGCGAGTCGGGCATCGGGCTGGTCACCCGCGCGGTGAAGCTGGACGCCGCGCTCGACGCCGCCGACCTGGTGATCACCGGCGAGGGCTCGTTCGACCACCAGTCGCTGCGCGGCAAGGTGGTCGCCGGCGTGGCCGGCGCCGCCCGGGACCGGGGCGTGCCCTGCGTGGTGCTGGCGGGACGGGTGAGCACCGGGCGGCGGGAGGCCGCGGCGGCCGGCGTGACCGACGCGTACAGCCTGGTCGACCACTTCGGCGGCGAGGAGCGCGGGGGAGTGGACGCGGCGATGACCCGCCCGGCCGAGGGGCTGCGCGCGCTCGGCGCGCGGCTGGCCGGGCAGTGGAGCCGCTGACCGGTTCCGCTGGTCACGCCGCCGGGTGGTGACGCCGACGGCGGCGTACGATCGAAACGGACCACACCGGGAATCACTGGCGGACGTGCGGCGTTGGCCAGGACGTCCGGACCTATACCGCGCAGGGAGACTTCCACGTGACCACGCCAGCGCAGACCGAGTCGACCGAGGCCAAGGCCCCCAGCACCGTCGTCCTCACCGACGTCGCGGCGCAGAAGGTCAAGGCCCTGATCGAGCAGGAGGGCCGCGACGACCTGCGGCTCCGGGTCGCCGTGCAGCCGGGTGGCTGCTCCGGCCTGCGGTACCAGCTGTTCTTCGACGAGCGCTCGCTCGACGGTGACATCGTCACCGACTTCGACGGTGTCGAGGTCGTCGTCGACCGGATGAGCGCCCCCTACCTGACCGGCGCCACCATCGACTTCGCCGACCGGATCGACGCCCAGGGCTTCACCATCGACAACCCCAACGCGGGCAACTCCTGCGCCTGCGGCGACTCCTTCAGCTGAGTCGACGCACCGACCGCAAGCGGCGGGCCGTCCCGGTGGGGCGGCCCGCCGCTTCGTCGTACCCCCTGGGGGTGACGTCCGGATGTGCGCTGATCGACCGGTTGGTGACCGACCGCCGTCCGTCCGGTCCGGGGGCCGGTAGGCTGACCGCGCCGTGCTCCCGACCCCGAGGGTTGACATGAAGATCGCCGTGACCGGCTCGATCGCGACCGACCACCTGATGAGCTTCCCCGGCCGCTTCGCCGACCAGCTCATCGCCGACCAGCTCGACAAGGTCTCGCTCTCCTTCCTCGTCGACGAGCTGGTCCTGCGGCGCGGCGGCACCGCCGCCAACATCGCGTTCGGCATGGCCCAGCTCGGGCTGCGCCCGGTGCTGCTCGGCGCGGTCGGCGCCGACTTCGCCGACTACCGCTCCTGGCTGGAGCGCCACGGCGTCGACTGCGACTCGGTGCACGTCAGCGAGGTGGCGCACACCGCCCGCTTCGTCTGCACCACCGACACCGACATGTGCCAGATCGCCTCCTTCTACGCCGGGGCGATGAGCGAGGCCCGCAACATCGAGCTGCACCCGGTCGCGCAGCGCCTCGGCGGCCTCGACCTGGTGCTGGTCAGCGCCAACGACCCGGCCGCGATGATCCGCCACTCCGGCGAGTGCCGGGACCGGGGCTACGCCTTCGTCGCCGACCCGTCCCAGCAGCTCGCCCGGATGGACGGCGCGGACGTGCTCGGCCTGGTCGAGGGCGCCGACTACCTGATGACCAACGAGTACGAGAAGTCGCTGCTGCAGAGCAAGGCCGGGCTGACCGACGAGCAGCTGCTCGACCGGGTCAAGGTGCGGGTCACCACGCTGGGCAAGCAGGGCGTGGAGATCGCCGGCCGGGAGGTCGGCACGATCCGGGTGCCGATCGCGCGGGAGATCCAGGCGGTCGACCCGACCGGCGTCGGCGACGGCTTCCGGGCCGGGTTCTTCGCCGCGCTCGACTGGGGCGTCGGCCTGGAGCGGGCGGCCCAGGTCGGCTGCCTGCTGGCCACGCTGGTGCTGGAGAACTTCGGCGGCCAGGAGTACGAGGTCCGCCGCGACCTGTTCGTGAAGCGACTCGCCGAGTCGTACGGTGACGCGGCCGCCGAGGACGTCCGGCCGCACCTGCTGTGACCGGCGCGGCCGTCCCGTCGGGCGGGGTGGACCCGGAGGCGGTCCGCCCCGGCTCCGGCGGCCCGGTTCTGGTCGCCTTCGCCGGGCTGCCCGGCGTGGGCAAGACCACCCTCGCCGCCCGGGTCGGCGTCGCGCTGCGCGCCCCGGTCCTGCCGGTCGATCCGGTCGAGCGGGCCCTGCACCGCTACGGCCTCACCGGCGACGTGCCGGGCATGGCCGCGTACGGCGCGGTCGCCGGGCTGGCCGAGGTGCAGCTCGGTCTGGGGCTCAGCGTGGTGGTCGACGCGGTGAACCCGGTCGCCAGCGCCCGGGGGCTCTGGCACGACGTGGCCGAACGAGCCGGCGTGCCGCTTCGGGTGATCGAGGTGCACTGCGGCGACGAGGAGGAGCACCGGCGCCGGGTCGAGGCCCGCCCGCCCGAGGACGGCACCTGGGAGCTGACGCTGCGCCGCCGGGCCGAGTACGAGCCGCTGATCGGCCCCCGCCTGGTGGTCGACACCGCCGTGGCGGCCGACCCGCTGCCCGGCATCCTCGCGTACCTGAGCTGAGCGTCGGGCGTTAAGAAGGGTCCCTTCCTCTACCCGAGGCGTTAACAAGGGGCCCTTCCTTACACCCGGACGTCGTAGGCGGGCCCGTCGTGCGCGGCGAGGAACTCGTGGCCGCGCATCCGGCACCACGCCGGGATGTCCACCGCCGCCGCCGGGTCGTCGGCCAGCACCCGCACCACCGCGCCGGCCGGCAGCCCGGGCACCAGGCGGGCGAGATTGATCACCGGCAGGGGGCAGCGCTGCCCCCGGCAGTCCAGCACCTGATCCGGCTCGCTCACAGGTCGGTCACCCCCGCCTGCGCCCGCAGGTCCGCCACGATCCCCGGCAACTCGGCCAGGAACCGCTCCACGTCCGCCTCGGTGGTCTCCCGGTGCAGCGACACCCGCACGTTGCCGTGCGACAGCACCCCCATCGCCTCCAGCACGTGCGACGGGCGCACCGTCGACGACGTGCACGACGAGCCGGAGGACACCGCGAACCCGCGCCGGTCCAGCGCGTGCAGCAGCGCCTCGCCGTCCACGTACAGGCAGGAGAACGTCACCAGGTGCGGCAACCGGTCGACCGGGTCGCCGACCACCTCCACGTCCGGCACCTCGGCCGCCACCCGCGCCCGGATCCGGTCCACCAGCGGGCCCAGCCGCGCCGCCTCGGCCGCCGCGTCGGCCGCCGCCGCGCGCAGGCTCGCCGCCGCCGCGACCACCGCCGGCAGGTTCACCACCCCCGGGGTACGCCCCGACTCCCGCTCGTCGGCCGGGTACGGCGACTCCCACCGGGCGCCCTTGCGCACCACGAGCAGCCCGACGCCGGGCGGCCCGCCCCACTTGTGCGCGCTGGCGCTCAGCACCGACCAGCCCGCCGGCAGTGGCGCCCGGCCGGCGAGCTGCGCCGCGTCCACGTACAGCGGCACGCCCGCCTCGGCGCACAGCTCCGCCGCGGCGGGCACCGGCTGCACCGTGCCCACCTCGTGACTGGCAGCGATCAGCGCCGCGAGGGCCACGCCGGGCGCGGCCACCGCCGACGCCCAGGCGTCCAGGTCCACCCGGCCCAGCCGGTTCACCGGTACGGACACCGCCGCGCCGCCACCGGCCGTGTGCCGCTGCGCGGCGTGCAGCACCGCCGAGTGCTCGACCGCCGAGTGCACAAGCGTCGCCCCGGCCCGCCGCCGCCCGGCCAGGCCACCGAGTACGGCGGCGTGCGCTGCGGCCGTACCGCTGGGGGTGAAGGACAGCTCGTCGGCGCGGACGCCGAGCGTCTGCGCGGCGGCCTCGCGCGCGGCGTCGAGGAGCTGGCGGGCCCGGCGGGCCGCCGAGTAGAGCCGGGCCGGGTCGGCCCAGCCGTCGTCCAGGGCGGCCAGCATCGCCTGCCGCGCGACCGGATGCAGCGGGGCCGCGGTGGCGGCGTCCAGGTAGACCGGGGAGGCGCTCATGACGTTCCACGCTATCGCCCGGTTACGCCCAAGATCCCCCCGATGGGGGTGGACAGCGACCCCAAGACGGCCTGGCCGGTCATGGTCGAGTAATCTGCGACCGTCGGTGACGCCTTTGCCGTCGGTGTCAAGGAGAACAACCGCCGCGGCGCGCTAGGGAGGCAGGACCAGGTGGTCGCAAGGAGTTCGGAGGTACGGCGCTCGGCCGTACGGGACAGCGCTTCCCCGGGGGCCGGTGGACGCCGGCGGCGTGGTGCTGGTCGAATCGCCGGGCTCGGTCTCGGCGCGGCGGCGCTGCTGGTCTCGCTCACCGGCTGTGACGTCGGCAAGGCGTTCGGCGGGTTCGGCTGGCCGCAGGGCGGCATCACGCCCGAGTCGCAGCGCATGTACGACCTGTGGATCGCGTCCTGCATCGCGGCGCTGGCCGTCGGTGTGTTCGTCTGGGGCCTGATCTTCTGGTGCGTGGTCCGCTACCGCAAGCGCGGCAACGAGCTGCCGGTGCAGACCCGCTACAACCTGCCGATGGAGTTCCTCTACACCATCGCGCCGATCCTCGTGGTCTCCGTGCTCTTCTACTACACCGCGGTCGTGCAGACCGACGTGATCAAGGAGTCGAAGAACCCGGACGTCACCGTCGAGGTCGTGGCGTTCAAGTGGAACTGGCAGTTCAACTACCGCGACGGCCAGGGCCGCGACGCCAACACCGTCGCCTCGGTGCTGGGCACCAGCGAGGTCATCCCGGTCCTGGTGCTGCCCAGCGGCCGCTCGATCCGGTTCGAGGAGACCAGCCGCGACGTCATCCACTCGTTCTGGGTGCCGGAGCTGCTGTTCAAGCGCGACGTCATGCCGGGCAACGTGCGCAACACGTTCGAGGTCTCCCGCATCGACCAGGAGGGCGCGTTCGTCGGCCGCTGCGCCGAGCTGTGCGGCAGCTACCACGCCTTCATGAACTTCGAGCTGCGGGTCGTCTCGCCGGAGAAGTACGACCAGTTCCTCGCGGCCAAGAAGGCCGGCAAGTCGACCCAGGAGGCGCTCGGCGCGATCGGTGAGCCCGAGTACGCCACCGAGACGAAGCCGTTCGACACCCGGCGCGACGTGAACAACTTCAACCCGTCCGACGCCCAGGCCGGCGCGGGAAGCTGAGAGGTCCGGCATGAAGACCGAGTGGAAGATCTTCCTCACCATCGCCACGTTCCTCCTCGGCGCGACCATCCTCTACGGCGCCTGGACGTACGCGGACAGCGACGGCCGCATCGAGTGGATCGGCACCGTGGCGCTGCTGCTCTCCTTCCTGCTCTGCGCCATGTGCGGCGGCTTCTTCTGGTTCGTCTCCCGCCGGATCGACCTGCGCCCCGAGGATCGGCCGGACGGCGAGATCGCCGACGGCGCCGGTGAGGTCGGCTTCTTCAGCCCGGGCAGCTACTGGCCGTTCGCGTTGGCGCTGGCCGCCGCGATCGCCGGCCTGGGCCTGGTGTTCTGGCAGTTCTGGCTGCTGGGACTGGGCCTGGTGACGGTCGTCTTCGCCACCTGCGGGCTGCTCTTCGAGTACTACTCCGGCACCCGCCGCACCGCCGAGCACTGACCCAAAGCGCCACGGCAGGCCCGCACCCCCTCCGGGGGAGCGGGCCTGCCGCGTTCCGCGTCCCCCGTCCCCCTCCGCCGTCCCCGTTGATCATGAAGTTGACGGCACCGGCGGTCCTTTTTGTCCCCGCCAACCTCATGATCACCGCCCGTACGGCGGCGCTCTGGCGCTCTCCCGTTCCGCCTCCGGTGCGCACCACCGGCTCACGCCGGACTGCTCCATCAGCCGAGAGCGCCGTTCCGGTTGGCAGGACCACGAGAGATCTTGGAAGGAAACGGTCTCCATGACAGCTGTCATGTCCCGGGACATGTGTCAACGGGAAGTCCCGATAGATGTGTCAGGGGTTGTGGATCGTGGGGGTGGGGGTGAGGGGGATGTAGTTCTTGTCGGGGTTGAGGTGGAGGTAGCCGATGGGT
>NZ_JAGPXP010000023.1:0-104421 GCF_018070485.1 Micromonospora sp. C41
GGTTGGCTCCGTCGCCCGCCGCCCGTCCTCTTTCTCACCCGGTGCGGGTGAGACCGGCTCACCCGCAACCGGGCCACGCTGGGGGCATGACCACCACGTCCACTGTGCGTACCGACCAGCAGATCCAGCGCGACGTCCTCGCCGAACTGGACTGGGACGCGCAGACCCGGGCCACCGACGTCGGCGTGACGGTCGCCGACGGCGTCGTCACGCTCACCGGGCGGGTGGACAGCTACGCGCGGCGGTGGGCCGTCGAGCGCTGCGCCCACCGGGTACGCGGGGTGCGCGCGGTCGCCAGCGACCTGGAGGTCGACCTGACCGCCACGGACCGGCGTACCGACGCCGACATCGCGATCGCGGCCGGCCGGGCGCTGGAGTGGGACAGCTTCGTGCCGGCCGAACGGCTGGACGTGACGGTCGCCGACGGCTGGGTCATGCTCCGGGGCGAGGTCGAGTTCGGCTTCCAGCGCCGTACCGCCGAGCGTGAGCTGCGCCGGCTGCGCGGCGTACGCGGGGTGACGAACCTGATCGAGGTACGGCCCCCGGCCCCGCCCAGCGACGAGCAGCAGCGCCTCGACCTGCGCCGCCTGCTGCTGCGGCGGACCGGCACCGAGCGCATCGACGCCCGGGTCGACGGCGACACTGTGGTGCTCGACGGCGTCGTGGGCGCCTGGTGGCAGCGCGAGGAGGCGGAACGGGCCGCGTGGGCCCTGCCGGGCGTACGTGAGGTGCACGTCGGGATCGTGGTGTCCGGCTGAGCCGACGGCGTGTCGTTTACCGCGGGCCGGGCCGGGAACCCGCGACCCAGCGGGTACGCCGGGGACCGAGCGGGGAGGACTCGTGGCCGTGAACCAGCAGTCCTCGGAGCGCTGGCGGGCCGGGCCGCTGCGGATCGCGATGGTGGTGCCGCCCTGGCTGTCGGTGCCGCCGCCCGGCTACGGCGGGCTGGAGACGCTGGTCGCGGGACTGGTCGACGCGCTCGTCGAGCGGGGGCACGCGGTGACGCTGTTCGGGGCGGGGACCGGGCACGGCACCTCGGCCGACTTCGTCTCCACCTGCGACGAGCTGCAGTACGAGCGGATGGGCGAGTCGCTGCCCGAGCTGGCGCACCTGGCCCACGTCGACCGCCTGATCGGCCCGGCGGACTTCGATCTGGTGCACGACCACAGCACGATCGGCCCGCTGGTGGCCGGACGCCGCCGGGTGCCCACTGTCGCGACCGTGCACGGCAACCCGGTGGGCGAGTACGGCACCGTGCTCGGCAACACCGACCGGGGGGTGGGCCTGGTCGCGATCTCGCACGCGCAGCGCCGGGCGAATCCGGGGCTGCCCTGGGCCGGCACGGTGCACAACGCGATGCCGCTGCGGGACGTCCCGCGCAAGCGGGCGCCCGGGACGGGACCGGTGCTCTGGCTGGCCCGGTTCAGCCCGGACAAGGGCCCGGACGTGGCGATCGCGGCGTGCCGGGCGGCCGGGCTGCCGCTCACGCTGGCCGGCAAGTGCAACGAGCCGGCCGAGCGCCGCTACCTGGAACAGGTGGTACGGCCGCTGCTGGGCGACGACGTCACGCTCGTGCTGAACGCCGACCGCGAGGCCGCGTGGCGGCTGCTGCTGGAGGCCCGTTGCCTGATCATGCCGATCCAGTGGGCGGAGCCGTTCGGCATGGTGATGGTGGAGGCGATGGCGACCGGCACCCCGGTGGTGGCGCTGCGCCGGGGCGCGGTGCCGGAGCTGGTCCGCTCCGGGGTCACCGGGTTCGTCTGCGACGACGCCGACGAGCTGCCGGCGGCGTTGTCGGCGGCAGCCGGCCTGGATCCGGCGGACTGCGTCGCGCATGTCGCGGAGAACTTCTCGGTGGAGCGGATGGCCGCCGACTACGAGGCGGTCTACCGGGGCTTCCTGGCCGCGCGAGCGGGCACACGGGCACCCCGGGCGGTCGCGCCCGCGGTCGCGGGCTGACCGGTCAGGTCTGCCCGGCCACGAGTTCCGCGGCGGCCGCGTCGAGCCGCCGCGCGTACCCAGGGGTGATGCTGCCCTCGCGGCGGCGTTCGTCGATCTTGTCGCGGAGCCGGTCCACGGCGGCGGTCACCTCGCCCTCACCGCTCGCGGCGACCGCGTTGCGCAGCAGGTTGCGCAGGTCCACCCCGACGTCCTCGCGGATCTGACCCTCCGCCAGCCCGGCCTCGATCAGCCCGTCGACCCGTTCGGCGGCGTCGGGCTGGCCGGTCGCGGGCGGACGGTTGCCGCCGGTGGCGGGCGCGCTCGACGGTGTGGCCGGCGCCGTGACGACCGGCGGCTCCGGCGCGGGCGCGACGGTGGACGGCGGCTGGACCGGCCCGGCGGTCGGCAGCACCCGGGGGTCCTCCGGCCGGTCCGGTGTCAGCGTGGGCACGAGCAGCGCGGCGGCGGCGACCACCGCCACGCCGGCCGCCGCGAGCGCGAGGACGCGCCGCCGGCTCGGCGCGGCGGCCGGGTTGCCCGGCGGGACCGGGTCCGCGGCCGGCCCGGGCGGCGGGGGAGCGGGCGTCGGGGCAGGCGCAGGAGTGGGCGTCGGCGGCAGCGCGGGCAGCGTCATGGTGGGCGCCAGCATGGTGGCGGCCTGCGGGTCGGCGGGCAGCATCTGGTCGCGCAGCACGGCCGCCACCCGGTGCGCGGTGGGCCGCTGTCGCGGGTCGCGGGCCAGGCAGCGCAGGCAGATCTCCGCGACCGGTCCCGGCAGCCCCGGTACGCCGTCGAGGCTGGGCTCCGGGCTCTCCGCGAGCGCGGCGCTGAGCTCCTCCCAGGTCTCCGCCGGGTACGGCGGGTGCCCGGTCAGCGTCTCGAACAGCAGCACGCCGAGCGAGTAGACGTCGGTGGCCGGCTGGGCCGGCGCCCCGTCCAGCCGTTCCGGCGCCACGTACGCGGGGGTGCCGAACGTGCCGCCGTCCTCGTCGTCGTCCGGCGTCCCGACCCGGGTGGCGATGCCGAAGTCGAGCACCTTCGCCCCGGTGCCGGTCATCATCACGTTGGCCGGGGTCACGTCCCGGTGCACGATGCCGAGCCGGTGCGCGGCGGCGAGCGCCTCGGCCACCTGCGCGCCGGTCTCCACCGCCTCCGGCCAGGGCAGCGGCCCTTCGGTGAGCCGGTGTTCCAGCTCCTCACCGGCGAGCAGCTCCATCACCACGAACGAGGTGATCGAGCCGTCCGGCGCCACCGTCTCGCCGTAGTCGTGCACGGCCGTGACATGTGGATGGTCGAGCTGGGCGGCCGAGCGGGCCTCCTCGCGCACCATGTCGCGGAACCGGGCGTCGGCGGCGAGTGAGGGCGCGAGCACCTTGACCGCCACCACCCGGTCGAGCACCTCGTCGCGGGCCCGCCAGATCACCGACATGCCACCGGCGCCGATCCGGTCGATGAGCCGGTACCGACGGGCCAGCAGGCGGCCGGCCTGGAGTGTCGCCATCAGCTCGCACCTGCCTGGGCTCGGGAGCGCTATCAGGTTGCGTGAATGTGTCTTACCTGTCAACAGTCCGCGCGGCGCCGATCGCGCGGCGCGCATCCGTGATGGCTCCCGGTCACCGCCGGGACCAGCGGGGACGGTCCGCCCGGCCGGCTGTGGGCCGCGTGCCAGGATGAACGTCATGGCAGCAGGTCCGGTGGCGTTCGTGCTCGGCGGCGGGGGAGTGCTCGGCGCGGTCGAGGTGGGGATGCTGCGCGCCCTGTTCCGCGCCCGGATCAAACCCGACCTGGTGCTGGGCACCTCGATCGGCGCGGTCAACGGTGCCCTGGTCGCCGCCGACCCGACCGAGGCGGTCACCGACCGGCTGGTCCGGCTCTGGGCGTCGCCCGAGGCCAGCGAGGTGTACGGCGACTCGGTCGCCCGCCAGCTGCGCCGGTTCGCCGCCCGTACCCACCTGCACTCGCCCCGGCCGCTGTACCGCCTGCTGGAGAGCACACTGGGCGAGGACACCACCTTCGCCGACCTGGCCGTGCCGTTCCGCTGCTGCGCCGCGAACATCGAGCGCGCCGCCGAGCACTGGTTCCACAGCGGGCCGCTGGTGCCGGCCGTGCTCGCCTCCGCCTCGGTGCCCGGGCTGCTGCCCCCGACCCAGATCGACGGCCAGCACTACATCGACGGCGGCGTGGTCAACTCGATCCCGGTCGGCGAGGCGGTGCTGCTCGGCGCGAAGCAGATCTTCGTGCTCCAGGTGGGCCGGATAGAGCGTGAGCTGAGCCCGCCGCGCCGCCCCTGGGAGATCGCCCAGGTGGCGTTCGAGATCGCCCGCCGGCACCGGTTCGCGCGGGAGATGGCGGCGCTGCCCGAGGACGTCGAGGTACACGTGCTGCCCACCGGCGGGCTGGAGCCGCGCGACGACAGCCCGTGGGCGTACCGGGACACCGCGGCGGTGGGCCGGCGGATCAGTCGCGCGTACACTGCCTCCCGCCGATACCTGGACACCGCGCTGGAGCGCTGATGCCGTTGCCGCCCCGCTGGCTCCGCCGGCTGGTGCTCGCGCCCGGAGTGGTGCTGCTCGCCTTCTTCGTGGTGACCACGCTGCCGGCCTGGGCGCTGCTCGCGCTCGCCGCGTCGCCGCTGGTGCCGGGACGGCTACGCCCGCTGCGGCTGCTCTGGTTCGGCACCGTCTACCTGGTCTGGGACGCCGCCGCGCTGCTCGCCCTCTTCCTGCTCTGGCTGGCCTCCGGCTTCGGCGTCTACAAGCGTGCGCCGGCCTTCCAGCGGGCCCACTACGTGCTCGCCGGATGGTTCCTGCGGGTGATGTTCTGGCAGGCCCGGTGGACGCTGCGGCTGAGCATCGACGTGGTCGGCACCGACCCGGACACCGCCCTGCCCGGCCGCCCCGAGCTGGTGGTCTGCCGGCACGCCGGGCCCGGTGACTCGTTCATCCTGATCCACGCGCTGGTGAACTGGTTCAACCGGGAACCCCGGATCGTGCTCAAGGAGACGCTCCAGTGGGATCCGGCCATCGACGTGCTGCTCAACCGGCTGCCCAACCGGTTCATCGCGGCCGGGCCGGACGGGCGCGACTCGGTGGTGCGGCAGATCGGGCACCTGGCCACCGGCCTGGACGACGACGACGCCTTCGTGATCTTCCCGGAGGGGGGCAACTTCACCCCGTCCCGGCGGCTTCGCGCGATCGACCGGCTCCGCGGGCTCGGGCTGGAGCGGATGGCGCGCCGCGCCGAGCGGATGCGGCACGTGCTCGCCCCGCAGCCCGGCGGGCTGCTCGCCGCGCTCGACGCCGCGCCGGACGCCGGAGTGATCTTCGTGGCGCACACCGGCCTGGACCAGATGCTCACCGTCGCCGACGTGTGGCGCGAACTGCCGATGGACAAGCGGATCGTGATGCGGTTCTGGTCGGTGCCGCCGGAGGAGATCCCGGCCGGCGAGCAGGAACGCATCGACTGGCTGTTCGACTGGTGGGCCCGCATCGACAGGTGGATCGCGGACAACCGCAACGGCACCGTCGACGCCTGATCCGATTCCCCGCGCCTGTTCGGCGCGCCGGCCGCGCGCCGCGTAAGGTGCGCTGGTGGAGCAGATCTGCGTGGTGACGACTGTGGTGGACGCCCGCGGGGTCGCGGACGTGCTGGCGGCCGCGGCGGTCGCCGGCCGGCTGGCGGCGTGCGCCCAGGTCGGCGGCCCGGTGGACAGCACCTACTGGTGGCAGTCGGCGATCCAGACCACCGCCGAGTGGCAGGTGCGGTTCAAGACCGCGCCGGACCGGGTGGACGCGCTGGTCGACCAGCTCCGCGCCAACCACCCGTACGAGGTGCCGGAGATCCTGGTCAGCCGGGAGGACAGCGGCAACCCCGGTTACACCGCCTGGGTGCGCGAGCAGACCCGGCCCTAGGTACTCCTACTCTGTCCGCCCGCCCCGCCGCCCGCGAAGCTGGCCGGGTGGAGAACACCGGCTACCCCTGCCCCGGTTGCGGCGCCCCGGCCGACCTCGTCGCCGGATGCCGCGGCTGCGGCCGTCCGCCCTACCCGCCCGCCGCCGAGGTGATCCGGCTGGACCGGGAGATCACCGAGCTGGCGCCGCGCGTCGAGGCGGCCCGGCTCGCGTACCACGATCTGTCCGGCCGCCTGTCCACGGCCCGGCAGCGGCGGTCGGCGCTGGCCGCCCGGATCCGTCAGGAGATCCCCGTGCCGGGCGCCGCCGGTCCCGCGCCGCTCCCGGCGCCGCCGCCGCGTCAAATCCCGCAGGCCCCCGCCCCGGTACGCCCCGGCGGCGCGGAAACCTCCACCCGGGCGGTGCAGGGGCTGCTGTTCGTCCTGGGTGGACTGCTGCTCGGCACCGCCGCCGTGGTGTTCACCGCTGTCGCCTGGGCCACGTTCGGGGTGACCGGCCGGGCGCTGGTCCTGCTGGCGGTCACCGCGCTTGCTCTGGCCGCGCCGCTCGTCGCCCGGGCGCGCGGGCTGCGCGGCACCGCCGAGACGCTCGCCTCGGTGGCGTTGCTGCTGGTGGTCCTGGACGGGTACGCCGCCTGGTCGGTGGACCTGTTCGGGGTGACCGGCCTGCCCGGCAGCCGGTACGCGGCGCTGGTCGCTGCCGTCAGTACCGCGGTGGCGGCCGGATACGCGCTGGTGAGCCGGCTCACCGCACCCTGGTTCGCGGCGTGGCTGCTGGCGCAGCCGGTGCTGCCCCTGGCCGTGGCCGCGTTCCGGCCCACCGCCGCCGGCTGGGCGCTGGTGCTGACCGCCGTGGCGCTCGGCGACCTCGCGGTGGTGGTGGCGCTGCGCCGCCGTACCTCCGGCGACAGCGCCGCGTCGGCGGCCGGGCTGGTGCTGGGCTGGACCGGGCACGGCGTGGCGCTGGTCCTGGCGGCCGGCTGCGCGCTGGTGCCGCTGGCGGTCGGCCACGCGGCGGGCACGCCGCTGCTGGCCGGTGGCCCGCTGCTGCTGGTGGCGCTGGCAGCGGTCGCCGGCGCGGTCGCGGCCGGCGGCCGGTTCTGGCGCGCGACCACCACCGGACTGCTGGCGCCGGTGCTCGCGGGCGCGTTGATCCGGCCGGTCGCCGAGCTGCGTTCCGGGCTGCTGCTGATCGCCGCCGGCCTCGTGGTGGCGGCGCTCGCCGGTGCGGTCCGGGCGCTGCCCGCGCCGGTGCGGACCGGTCCGCTCGTGGGCGTGCTCGCGGTGGCCGCCGCGCTGGGCCAGGTCACTGTCGTGCTCACCGGCGTGGTCGGCGCGGCGACCGCGAGCGCCTCGTTCCCGGCCTGGCAGGGCGGGCGGGACGTGCCGGTCCCGTCCTGGGGCTGGCAGCTCCCGGCGGCCCTGCTGCTGACCGCCGGCGCGGTCGCGCTGCTGACGCCCCGGGCGGGCCGGCCGCTGGTCGGTGTGATCGCCGCCGGGCTGGTCGCGCTCGCCGCGCCGGCCGTGACGGCCGTGCCGTGGCCGCTGGTGCTGGTGGTGGACCTCGGGGCGGCCGCCGCGCTGCTGCTGGCGGCGGTGGCCCGGCCGCGCCCGGGCCGGGTGGTCGTCCCGGTCGCCGCGTCGGCCGCCGCGGTGCTGTTCGGGCACGCGCTGCTGGTCGGCGTCGCCGCGCCCGGCGGGGCGGTGGCGGTGCTCGCCGTGACGGCGCTGCTCGGCGTGACGGTGGCCGGGCTGGGCCGGCGCGGGCTGGGCGCGCAGCCGGTTGTCGGCGGCGTCGCGCTCGCGGTGGCGCTGGTCGCCGTACCGGCGGCGGTGGCCGTCGCGCTGTTCGGCCTCGGCGCGCCGCCGTGGTGGCAACTGCGGGGTGCGGCCGCCGCCGTCGTGGTGCCGGTGGTCGTCGTCCTCGCCGTCCGTCGCCTGTGGACCGACCTGAGCGGGTACGCCTCGACCGGGCTCGCCGTGGCGCTCGCCGGGACCGGCCTGGTGCCGCTCGTCGCGCCGGGCGGGGAACCGATGGCGCTCTACGCGGCGGCGGGGGTCCTGCTGGCGCTCGCCGCCGGGGGTGGCTCCCGGCCGGTGGCCGCCCCGCGCGCGGTGGGTGCCGCGCTGGCCGTGGTGGCGTTGCTGGCCACGGCGCGGACCGTGCTGCTGGTGTTCGCGGGCCTGCCGGTGCGGCCCGGGTCCGGGGTGCCCGCCGCCGCGGCGGCTTCCGCCGGGACCGCCCGCGCCGGGCTGGTGCTGCTGTTCCTGGGCGTCGCCGCCGGGGCGTACGCCGCGACGGGTCGCCGCGTCGCGTGGTGGGTCGCCGGGGCGCCGTTCGGCGCGGTGGCGCTGCCGGTGCTGGCCGAGGCGGCCGGCGCGCCCTGGCCGGTGGTGCCGGCGACGGCGTTCGGGATCGGGCTGGCCGCGTTGCTGACCGCCGCGCTGACCGGGGCGTACCGGGCGGTGCTCGTGCCGCTGGCCGTGGTGCTGGCCGTACCCGGGTTCGGTGGTCTGCTCGCCACCCGGGCCGGGACGCTCGCCGCGCTCGGTGTGCTGGTGGTGGCCGGGGCGGTGACCGGGGTGGCCGGACGGCCGGCGGTGGTCCGGATCGTGGGGTGGCTGGGCGCCGTCGCGGCGGCCACCGGGTTCGCCCTCGTCGCGTCGCTGACGGCCGGGCAGTCGCTGCGTACCGGGGCGTTCGCGGTCCTGGCCGTCGCGGCCGTGACGCTGCACGCGGCGCCGCTGCTGCGCGTGGTCCGGTCCGGCGGTCCGGGCGGCGTCGGGCGGGCCGGCACGTGGGCGCTGGAGGCGGCGGCGCAGGCGGTGGCGCTGCTCGCGCTGCTGCTCACCGGCGGCTCGTTGCGGCACGCGGCGGCGGTCTGCGTGCTGTGGGGCGTGGCCGTCGCGGTCCGGGTGCTGCGCCGGAGCGAGTCGCCGGGCGGGCGTCGCGTGCTGGCCGCGGTGGCCGCCGGCAGCGAACTGGTCGGTGGGTGGCTGGTGCTGGCCGCGCGCGGGGTGGTCGTGCTGGAGGCGTACACCCTGCCGGCGGCGGCGCTCGCCCTGGGCGCCGGGCTGCTGGCGCTGCGACGCCGGCCCGGGCTGACCAGCTGGCTGACGCTCGGTCCGGCGCTCGGCGCGGCGTTCCTGCCGAGCCTCGTGTCGGTGCTCGTCTCCGGTGAGCCGCAGCCGTGGCGGCGGCTCGCGCTCGGCGCGGCGGCGGTGGCGGTGGTGCTGGGCGGGGCGGCCCGGCGCTGGCAGGCGCCGGTGGTGCTGGGCTCGGCCACGCTGGTGCCGCTGGCGCTGCACGAGCTGGCCCGGGGCTGGGACCTGCTGCCCCGCTGGCTCTTCCTGGGCGTGGGCGGGCTGCTGCTGATCGGGCTGGCCGCCACCTACGAGCGGCGCCGGCGTGATCTGGTCCGGCTGCGCGAGGCCGTGGCCCGGCTCGGCTGACCCGAGCGGCGAGCCCTCTCACCGACTGTGGTGAGAGGGCTTCGCTGCGCCGGTGCGCCTCACCTGATCGGCGAGCCGCCGTCGACCGGGATGGTGTGGCCGTGGATGAACGACGCGTCGTCGCTGGCGAGGAAGCAGACCGCGCGGGCGATCTCGTGCGGTTCGCCGTACCGGCCGGCGGGCGCCTGCATGGTCAGGTCGTAGAACGGGAAGTCGCTGGTGATCTCCGCGCCCTCGAAGGCGGCGGTCTTGATCACGCCGGGGCCGATGCCCACAGCGCGGATGCCCTGGTGGCCGTAGTCGTAGGCGATCTGCTTGGTGAGCCCGATGACGCCGTGCTTGGCGGTGGTGTACTCCGCGCCGACCTCGCTGGCGACCAGGCCGGACGCCGACGACACGTTGATCACGACACCCTTGCCGCGCTCCAGCATGTGCGGCAACGTGGCCTTTGTGGCGAGGAAGACGCCCTTCAGGTCGACCTCCATGACGCGGTCCCACTGCTTGTTCTCGATCTCCAGCAGCGGCACGTACGCGCCGAACACGCCGGCGTTGTTCACCAGCACGTCGATGCGCCCGTACGCGTCGAGGGCGGCGCTCACCATGGCGCGTACCGACTCCTCGTCGGTGACGTCGACCGCCACCGCCACCGCGTCGCCGCCGGCCTCCTTGACGCGGGTGACAGTCGCCTCGGCGCGTTCCAGGGAGAGATCGGAGACGACGACCTTCGCGCCTTCGGCGGCCAGCTCGACGCACATGGACATGCCGAGTCCGGAGCCGACCTGGTCGGGGCTGAAGCCGCCGCCCGTCACGAGCACCACCTTGTCTGTCAATCCACGCACCGTGATGTCTCCCGTCTGTCGATGACCGTGCGTCCGGCACGGCTGACCGTTCGGATGAACTGTACTCATCTTTACGTACATATTAGCTGGTCAGAGGGGGTGCGCCCACCGATGCGTGGGCTTGCTGCGGTGTGACGAAGATCGTTTGCCCGGGTCCGGCCCGGCGGGGTAGGGACAGCACCACCTTCGAGCCGGGGGTCTGCGGGATTACCCACGGCGACGATCGTCGCCAGAATCGGTGACGGAGAGTCGCGTACGAGAGCGTGGCTCGCGCATCGGGGGGCGACATGACTTCTTCCACGTCGACGGAACCCGCGGCACGGCGGGGCAGCGACTACGCGCGGCTGTCCCGCCGCATCGCCGAGGCGGGACTGTTCGAGCGGCGGCCCGGCCGGTACGCGCTGCGGATCGCGCTCACGCTCGGCGCGTTCCTGGCCGGCTGGGCCCTGGTGGCGCTCGTCGGTGACTCGTGGTGGCAGGTGCCGCTTGCAGTGGTGATGGCGGTGGCCACCACGCAGGTGGCGTTCCTCGGCCACGACGCCGGGCACCGGCAGATGTTCCGGCGGCGCGGGCCCAGCGAGGCGGCCGGGCTGGTCGCCGGCAACCTCGCCGTCGGGCTCAGCTACGGCTGGTGGGTCGACAAGCACAACCGCCACCACGCCAACCCGAACCACACCGACGAGGACCCGGACGTCGGCGCGGGCGCGCTGGTGTGGACGTACGAGCAGGCGAGCGCCACGCGCGGCCTGGGCCGGTGGATGGCCCGCCGCCAAGCGTGGCTGTTCTTCCCGCTGCTGCTGCTGGAAGGACTGGCGCTGCACGTGGCGAGCGTGCGGGCGCTCGTCGACCGCGAACCGGACGGGCGGTGGCGGGTGCCGATGCGGCACCGCGCGGTGGAGGCGCTGCTGCTCGCCGCCCACGCCGCCGGCTACCTCGGTCTGCTGTTCGCGGTCATGTCCCCGGCCAAGGCGCTGGTGTTCGCGGCCGTGCACCAGGGGCTGTGGGGCCTCTACATGGGCTGCTCGTTCGCCCCGAACCACAAGGGCATGCCGATGCCGACCGACGAGGACGGCCTCGACTACCTGCGTAAGCAGGTGCTCACCTCGCGCAACGTACGCGGTGGCCGGCTCGTCGACCTGGCGCTGGGCGGGCTCAACTACCAGATCGAGCACCACCTGTTCCCGAACATGCCCCGCGCCAACCTGCGCCGGGCCCGGCCGCTGGTGATGGCGTACTGCGCGGAGCAGGGCGTCCCGTACGCGGAGACCGGGCTGATCGAGTCGTACCGGCAGGCGCTGGCGCACCTGCACGACGTGGGCCGCCCGCTGCGCGCGGGCTGACCCGGCCGGCTGCCGGTAGGGTCGTCGCTTGGTGGAGGGCGCGCCACGGTGGTGGCGCGCGGCACGGCGGGGCGTACCACCCCGGCCGCGTCACGGGACGACATCGTGCGGAGCTGCGGCATGAGATTCGAGATCAGCAAGGTGCTCGACGCCATCGAGGGACGGGTCTGCACCGATCCGTCGCTGGCCCGGGCCGTGGTCGACCTGGCCGAGGTCATCCGCTGGCAGAACCTGGACGGCGGTCGGCCGGCCAGCCTGCTGCGCCTCGGCATGGTCATCGACGCGCTGTCCCGGCAGATCGGTGAGGACAGCGTCCCGGTCTACGCGATCGTGCACCGGGCGCTGCTGTCCGACGCCGACCTGACCTCCAACGAGCGGATGGTGGTCCGCCGCTGGGCCGACGACGGCCTGGTGGAGGTGCTCGACCAGCCCGGTGACCGGATGCTGGAGGTGGCCGACCTGCTCGGCCTGCCGGTGCTCACCCGGGCCCGGCTGGACGGGCTGGTGGGCCGGTACCCGTGGCTCGGGCAGGCCGGGCGCGTGCTCGCCCCGGTGCCCGGCGCCGGTGGGCCGGTGTTCATCGCGCACGTCGGCGGCGGCCAGGACCCGGCCACCGGCAGCCGCTCACCGGCCGGCGTCAAGTTGCTCTCCCGGCAGTGGCGCTGCCCCGAACCGGGCTGCGCGCTGTTCGGCGGCGGCGGGGGCGGCGGCGCGTTCGCCGACCTGGCCGCCGTGGACCGGGCGCCGGCCGAGCAGCCGCCGCCCACGCTGCGCACCGGCGCCCCGACCTGCCCCCGGCACGGCGCGCGGCTCTCCGACGCCGGTCCGCGCCCGCGTACCGAGGTGCTCGCGGTGCGCATCGGCGGGCTGGTGCGCAAGCGGTTCGCGCTCACCGAGACCGAGCCGGTGCAGGTCGGCCGGGCGCCGGAGGGGCCGGGCGCGGTGACGCTGGGCCAGTGGCTCAACGACGAGGCCCGGCGCTGGATCAGCCGCAGCCACATCCGGCTGGAGCTGCGCGTGGGCGAGGTGGTGGTCACCGACACCAGCACCAACGGCTCCGGCGTACGCCCGGGTGGCTCGATGGCGGAGAACGAGCGGATCGCGCTGGCGCCGCAGCAGTCCCGGGTGCTCGCCGAGGGGGACCTGATCGAGCTGTACCCGGGCGTGCAGGTGGGCCGCGCCGCCAAGATGAGCAGCGACGCCACGTACACCCCGAACTCGGTGATGGCCGAGGCGCCGACGATGGCGATGCGGCTGCCACGTCAGTGACCCGCACGCGAAGGCGCCGGGACCGTCGCGGTCCCGGCGCCTTCTCGCGTACGGCCTCAGCCGGCCAGCACGGCGGCGAGCTGCGCCACCGCGTGGTCGATCTCCTCTTCGGTGATCACCAGCGGCGGGGCGAGCCGGATGGTCGAACCGTGCGTGTCCTTGGCGAGCACACCCCGCTCCATCAGCAGCTCGCACGCCTGCCGGCCGGTCATCAGCGCCGGGTCGATGTCCAGTCCGGCCCACAGGCCGCGACCGCGTACCGCCACCAGGCCCTTGCCGATCAGGCCGCGCAGGCCGGCGTGCAGCCGCTCGCCCAGCTCGGCCGAGCGGCGCTGGAACTCGCCGGTCGCCAGCAGCCGGACCACCTCGGTCGCGACCGCGCAGGCAAGCGGGTTGCCGCCGAACGTCGAGCCGTGCTGGCCCGGCTGGAGCACGCCCAGCACGTCGCGGTTCGCGGCCACCGCCGACACCGGCACGATGCCGCCGCCGAGCGCCTTGCCGAGCAGGTACATGTCCGGCTCGACGCCCTCGTGCTCGCAGGCGAACGTCGCGCCGGTACGCCCCAGGCCCGACTGGATCTCGTCGGCGACGAACAGCACGTTGCGCTCGGTGCAGACCCGGCGCACACCCGGCAGGTAACCCTCCGGCGGCACCACGACGCCCTGCTCACCCTGGATCGGCTCCAGCAGCACGGCCACCGTGTTCTCGTCGATCGCCTCGGTCAGCGCGGCCAGGTCGCCGTAGGGGACCACGGTGAAACCCGGGGTGTACGGCCCGAAGTCGGCGCGCGCGTCGGAGTCGGTGGAGAAGCTGACGATGGTGGTCGTACGGCCGTGGAAGTTGCCCTCCGCCACCACGATGTTGGCCTGGCCCGGCGTGACGCCCTTGACCTGGTAGCCCCACTTGCGGGCCACCTTGATGCCGGTCTCCACCGCCTCGGCGCCGGTGTTCATCGGCAGCACCAGGTCCTTGCCGCAGAGCGCGGCCAGCTCGCGGCAGAAGTCGGCGAACTGGTCGTGGATGAACGCGCGGCTGGTCAGCGTGAGCCGGTCGAGCTGCGCGTGCGCGGCCTCGATCAGCTTCGGGTGCCGGTGGCCGAAGTTCAGCGCCGAGTATCCCGCCAGGCAGTCCAGGTAGCGGCGGCCGTCCACGTCGGTCAGCCAGGCGCCCTCGGCCGACGAGATCACCACGGGCAGCGGGTGGTAGTTGTGCGCCGTGTGACGCTCCGCGTCCCGGACCGCGGACGGAGTCCGCAGCATGTCGTCGATGATCACTTGCTCGCCTTTCCCTGACGGAGTCGCAACGTGCAGCACTTCGGTCCGCCGCCGGCCTTGCGCAGCTCGGACAGGTCGATCCCGATGGTCTCGTAGCCCCGGTCGCGCAGCTTCGCGGCCAGGTCGGTGGCCTGCGCGGGCAGCACCACGTGCCGGCCGTCGCTGACCGCGTTCAGGCCCAGCACCTCGGCGTCGGCCATGGTGGCGTGGATCGCGTCCGGGAACAGCCGGCGCAGCACCGCCCGGCTGCCGGGGGAGAACGCCTCCGGCAGGTACGCCACGGTGCGCTCGTCGAGCACGGTGAGCGCGGTGTCCAGGTGGTAGAAGCGGGGATCCACCAGCTGCATGGTGACCACCGGGTAGCCGAAGACCTCCTGGAGCTGCGCGTGCGAGGCGTGCGCGGTGCGGAACCCGGTGCCGGCGAGCAGGTGGTCACCGGCCAGCAGGATGTCGCCCTCGCCCTCGTTGACGTGCTTCGGGTCGTACATCTCGAAGCCGGCGGCCTCGAACCAGGCTCGGTACGCGGGCGCCTCGTCGGCGCGCTGCGGGTCGCGGAACTGCACCGCCATGGCCTTGCCGTCGATCACGGTGCCGCCGTTCGCGGCGAAGACCATGTCCGGCAGGCCGGCGACCGGCTCGATCAGGTCGACCTCGTGGCCCAGGTCGAGGTACGTGCGCCGAAGCTGCTCCCACTGCCGGATCGCCAGGTCGGCGTCGACCGGGGCGGTCGGGTCCATCCACGGGTTGATCGCGTAGTCGACGGCGAAGTACGTCGGCCGGCACATCAGAAAGCGCTGGCGGATGGCGTCCATCGTCATGTCGTGCTCCCAGGGTCGGGCGCGCCCGGCCACCGTCGGCCCACGGGCTGGCGCCGTGGTCCAACGTTATGCGGCCCGGGTAGACGACATCCACCGCGAGAAGTTGCGTTGAGCAGCGAATCGTTGCGTTGAGCCAGTGGGCGGCGAACGATCGTTGCGTCGACGCCGGACACACTTCGGGGGCGGCGAACCGCCGCCCCCGAAAGAGGTGTTGCCCGGCCGGTGAACCACCGGAGCTGATCAGGCTGCCGCCGCCCTGCGTCGGCGATCGGGACAGTGCCCGTCAGAACCAGTTGGCAAACTGTGAGTCGAGCCACTCGCGGAAGCGGCCCACCCAGTCGCCGTCGGTGGTCGGCCAGTCGAACTGGCCGGTCATCGCCACGATGCCGAGCACCACCGCGGCCAGGCCGACGGCGATGCCGATCAGCGCGTCGGTCTTGCCCGCCACGTGCCGGCGACGGGTCGCGATCAGGCCCAGCACCGCCAGCACCGCGCCGGCCGCGCCGACGCCGATGCCGTACCCGGCGAGCGTGCCGGAGAGCACGAACAGCGCCCCGACCACCGAGACGATCAGGCCGAGCGTGGCGAGCAGGCTGGCCCGGGGACGCTTCGTGGTGTACGGCTCCGGCCGGTCCACCCGACCGTCGCCGTCGGTGTCCGTACCGTCGGGGCGGCCGTCCCGGTCGAGGTCGGCGCGGCCGTCGCGGTCCAGGTCGGTGGTGCGCTCGGCGACGGGCGCCGCGCCGGCGGTCCGCGCGTCGGTCACCGGAACGGTCCGCGTGTCGGCGTCGACCCGGCGGCCGGTGACCGCACGCGCCGCCGCGCCCCGGTCCGCGGCCCGCCGCCGTGCCTCCGCCTCCCGCTCGTCGTCGGCCGCCACGGTCCGGCGGCCGGTCGTCGTGGTCGCCGTCCGGCCGTCGGTGGTGGCGTCGAGGTCGCGTGCGTCCCGGTCGGTCGCCGCGTCCCGGGCGCGCTCGTCGTCGGTGGCGGTGGCGGCGCTGCGGTACGTGGTCCGCTCCTCGTCGCGGTCGGTGACCACCGGCCGGTCGGCCGGCTGCTCGGCGGTCCGGTCGCGTTCGTCGACGACACCGTCGCCGTTGGTATCGGTACTGGTCGCCGGAGCGTTCCGGCGGGACAGGATCTTCACTGTGGCACCTCCTGATCCAGGCGCGGAGGCCGCGCATGACATGCAGGAAGTACCCAGGGGTGCCGAAATCGACACCCCTGGGCTCGCTCCGCACGCTCAGGCGTGCCGTCCGGTCACGCCACCGTGCGTGACCACTGCTGGTTGGTGCCCGAACCGCAGGTGTACTGCTGGACGTCCGCGCCGTCTCCGGTGCCGGCGTTGACGACGTCCAGACACTTGCCGCTGTGCCGGGCCCGCAACTGGAACCAGCCGTCGCGCGCGGCCCACTGCCACTGCTGGTTGGCGCCGCTGCCGCAGGTGTACTGGATGATGTTGGCGCCGTCGGCGGTGCTCGCGCTGGCGACGTCGAGACACTTGCCGCTCGCGGCGTTGACGAGGCGGAACCATCCGCCGCCGGCGTCCTGGAACTCCCACCTCTGGTTCCCGCCGCCGTTCCAGCTCCACTGCTTGACCTCGGCGTTGTTCGCCGTGGAGCCGTTGATCACGTCCAGCACCCGGCCGCTGTGCCGGGCGGTGACGCGGTAGTACGCGGGCGAGTTGCCGGTGACGGTGCCCGCCGCCGCGTCGATGGTGACCGACGGGTACCAGGTCAGGCTCATGCTGGTGGCGGTCGGGAAGGCGATCGGCAGCCACACGTACTGGGAGTCGTTGGCCGGGCCGCCCCACGCTCCGGCCCACCTGTCACCCAGATAGAGGTAGCTGGTGCCGGACGTGCCCTGGATCGGCAGCACGAACGCCGGCTGCGAGTTGAACGTGGTGCCGTTGCCCACGTCGGTCCAGCCGCTCCACGGTCCCGAGATGCTCGGCGCGGTGGCGTACCGAGCCTGGTTCGGGCTCCACCCCGTCGCCCCCGACGTCAGCAGGAAGTAGGTGCTGCCCCGCTTGAACATCGCCGGCGCCTCGCGGTGCGCGCCGTCCCAGAAGTTGCCCACCAGGGTGGCCACGTTGAGGTAGTCCGACGTGAGCCGGTAGATGTTCAGGTCGTAGTTGTCGTCGGCGGCCGAGATCATGTACGCGGTGCCGTTGTCGTTGTAGAGCGTGATGTCCCGGGACATGTGCTGCCCGAGCGGCCGGAAGCTGCCGTGATAGGTGTAGTTGCCGTCCACAGTGGCCGAGGAGGCGACAGCCGCCCGGGCCTCGTTGTAGTCGGACCCGTTCTCCTTGTGCATCCACATCACGAACCGGCCGGTGGCGGCGTTGTAGATGACCTTCGGCCGTTCGATGTTGGCGACCCGCAGCTCGGCCGCCGACGACTGGGTGAGCACGTTGTTGCGGAACTCCCAGGTGCGCAGGTCCGTCGAGCGGTAGACGGAGACCGCCCGGAACGTGTTGTCCGGGTTGCGGTTCTCGCCGAACCAGTAGTAGTAGTCGCCGACCTTGAGCACGCCGCCGCCGTGGGCGTGCACCACGGCGCCGCTCGTGTCGGTGAACTGGGTGCCGTTGGTGACTGTCACCGGCGCCGCCAGCGCGCCCGCCGCCGGTCCCAGCACCGCCGCCGCGAGCGCCACCGCGAGCGCCACCACGACCGCGCCGTACCGTGTCGTCCCTCGCACGGCTGTCACCTGCCGCACTTCGGCGTGATGGTGCCGGGCGTCGCGCCGGCCGCCACGAGCAGGCCGAACGTCGTCGAGCCACCCGGCGGCAGCGTCCCGTTCCAGGAGGCGTTGCGGACCGCGACGTCCTGGCCGGTGCCCTCCGCCACCCCACCCCAGACCGACTGGATGCGCTCGTCACCCGACCAGCGCCAGGAGACGAGCCAGCCCGGTGCCGGCTCGGCGCCGTCGTTGCGGACGGTGACCGTGGCGACGAAGCCACCGCCCCAGCCGGCGTCGATCGTGGCCGTCGCGGAGCAGGTTCCCGACGTCCGGGCCGGCCCGCCGATCACGTACGGGTCCCGTGTGCCGTGGGTGTCGCCGAACCGGAACCAGTAGTCGGTGTCGGGGGCCAGGCCGGTGACTGTCACCTTTCCCTGGCGCTCCGGCCCCGTGACGGCTTCGGCCACCGGGCTGCGCCACGCGGTGGCGTCCTCGCGGCTGGTGAAGAGGCTGACGAGGAGCGGCGGGTCGTAGCCGCAGGGCGGGCTGAGCACCATCCAGTAGGTGATGGTGACGCTGGTCGCGGTGGCCCCGGTCACCTGGCCGGTGACCGGCAGCGCCGGCGGGCAGGCGAAGGTGGGCGTGGGAGTGGGCGTCGCCGTGGCGGCGGCCGTCATCGCCGTGGCGGCGGGTGACTGGTCGGCACCGGCCGAGGCGGTCAGGCCGGTCAGGGTGAGGGTGGCGGCCAGTGCCGCGCCGAGCGTACGGAGCATGTGTCTCTCCCGAGCTGGGGGCGCCGGGGGCGGTCGGCGCCGGAGTGGTGGTGGACCGCGATGTCGCCGCCGTAGCGGCACGGCGGAGCGCCGGAGACGACTGCCCGGCACCGGGGTGGCACATCACCCCGCGCTTGTCCCTCCGGCGAGATCGAGCGGCTCGCACTGGCTCCCGAGCGCTACCGCCGCCAGTCTTTCAGTCGACGAACATCGATTCAACGTCGTCTCAGGACCCGACGTCGCCGGCGGTCCGATCCGCTGGCTACGCTTGGTCGTTGTGCCAGAGGGACACACCATCCACCGCCTCGCCGCCCGGCACGCCGAGCTGTTCGCGGGCGACAAGGTGCACGCAGACAGCCCGCAGGGCCGCTTCGCCGAGGGCGCGGCCCGCCTCAGCGGCACCGTCCTGGACGGCACCGAGGCGTACGGCAAGCACCTGCTGCACCACTACGCCGGCGAGCTGACGCTGCACGTACACCTGGGTCTGTACGGGAAGTTCGCCGACGGGCCCGGGGAACCGCCGTCCCCGGTCGGGCAGGTGCGGCTGCGCCTGCACAGCGACCGGAACTGGCTGGAGCTGCGCGGCCCGACCGCCTGCGAACTGCTGACCCCGCCCGAGGTGACGGCGCTGCGCGACCGGCTCGGGCCGGACCCGCTGCGCGCCGACGCCGACCCCGACCGGGCGTACGCGCGGATCCGCCGCAGCCTCACCCCGCTCGCCGCGCTGCTGCTGGACCAGTCGGTGGTGGCCGGCACCGGCCTGATCTTCGTGACCGAGGCGCTGTTCCGGGCCGGCCGGCCGCCGCTGCTGCCCGGCCGCGACCTGAGCGCGGCCGGCTGGGCCGAACTCTGGACGGACCTGGTGACGCTGATGACCCGCGCGGTCGAGCGGGGCCGGATCGACACGGTGCGCGACGCCGACCTGCCCGAGGTCACGGGCCGCGCGCCGCGCGTCGACCGGCACGGCGGCGAGGTGTACGTCTACCGCCGCCCCGGCGCGCCCTGCCACGTCTGCGGCACCGAGGTGAGCCGGGGCACGCTGGCCGGACGCAACCTGTACTGGTGCCCCACCTGCCAGGCGGGCTGACTCACATCTCGTCGAGCAGCCAGCGGGCCGCCTCGACATTGCCGGGGAAGACCTGGTCGCCGCCGATGCACCAGGCCACCGTCTGGCCGATCGCCCAGCCGCGTACCCGCTCCCGGTCCAGGCCCAGCTCGGCGCTGAGACGGTCGAGCCGGTGCCGGACCGCCGCCGGGGAGTGGCCCAGCTCGGCGCCGCGCACCAGCGGCACCACCGCGAACTCCCGCTCGCCGACCAGCGGCTTCGGGTCGATCACCAGCCACGGTTCGCGTCCCGCCGCCAGGATGTTGCCGGCGTGCAGGTCCTGGTTGACCAGCACCTGCTCACCCTGGCTCGGCGCCAGGTCGGCGAGCAGCCCGAGCGCGGCGTCCAGCAGCCGCCGCTCGTACGGGCGGTTGGCCCGCTGCCAGTTGCCCGGCATCCGCTCCGCCCAGCCGGCCGCCTCCTCGGCGAGCGAAGTGAACGGCGGTCCGGCCGGCACCCCGAGGCGGGGCAGCAGCTCGACCGCCACGTCGAGCGCGGCGTCGGGCGGCAGGCCGTACAGCGGGGTGCCGGGGTCGCAGCGCTCGACGAGCAGCGCGCGCCGGCCCGGATCGTGGGCGAGCAGCCGGATCGCGCCCCGGCCGTCCCAGTGCGCCAACGCGGTGGCCTCGTGACGGCTGTCGTCGTCCGGGTACTGGAGCTTAAGCACCGCCCGCGTCCCGTCGGGCAGCGTCGCGGGCAGCGCCAGCGACGCGAACGCGTACCCGAACGGCGGCCCGACCGTCAGCTCCCACCGTGCGACGCACGCGGCGAGCCGGTCCGGCAGCTCCGCGAGCCAGGCCCGCCCGGCCTCCGTCCGCTCGACCCAGCGCAGGCTCTCAGGAATGTCACACCGCATCCGGTCATCCTGGCCGAGCGAGGCGACCGGCCGTGCACCGCGGCGTCCTCGACGCGCACGCCGACGAAGTGACGCTCATGGCCGTCCCGGCCCTCGCCGAGCGGCCTGACGAAGACGAGATGGATCAACCGGACGGTGCTCATCTGCCCGAGATCACCGCCGACGCCGGTCCCACCCTTGACGCAGCCACGCCTCCCACCAGCTCGCCGAGGTGGCGGCATCATCACCCTTGATCAACACCAGCTCGCCGAGGTGGTGGTGTCGCGGAGCCGTTGATGCCACCACCTCGGCGACCTGGTGTTGATCAAGCTGGCCGTGGCTGTCAGTCGTCGTGCCCGGCCCGGTGCCCGTCCGGATCTACCGTCCGTCTGGGGTCGGTCGGCGGCGGCGGGCCAGCAGCATCAGGCCGGCGCCGACGATCAGGAGAGCCCCGCCGCCAGCCACCAGCGGCGCGGTGGCGGGACCGGTGATCGGAAGCCCTCCGGTGCCTCCGCCTCCGACGGTGCCACCGCCTCCGCCGCCGCCCGGCGAGGGCTCGCCGCCGGGTGTCGACACGCGTACGGTGACCACCTCGGACACGCCGACCGTCGCCGGGTCTTCACTCGGGACGACTACGCGGTAGCGCAAGGTGCCGGGTGTCTTCGGCGTGATGGGGATGCGGTACGCGCCGCGGTCTCCGCTCGTCAGGTCGGCGGCCACCTTCCGCCACGTCCTGCCCTGGAGTTGCTGTAGTTCGATGTTCCAGCCGGCGTCGGGCTTCACCTCGCCGGTGATGGTGACTGTGGTGCCGGGCGTGACGGTGGTGCGGTTCGCTTTCGCCGTGACTGTCGGCTTCACCCGGGGATGGTCTGCCGTGACGACGATGTAGGACGGTGCGACCCTCGAGTTGGACGGACGGGTGATGCCGACGCACTTGAGGTAGCTGTCGCCCTTCGGATAGGTCCGGGAGAACGTGCCGTCGGCCTTGGTGGTGCCGTTGGGCTCGCTGTGATATTCAACGCAGAGGTTGTCGGTGCCGAAGAAGATGGGCTGGTTACCGATGCCCTCGCCGGTGTCCTCGTAGTAGAACCGTCCCGCCACGGTCAGCGGTCCGTCACCGACCAGCGGGTTCGGGGTGAGACGCATGGTGACCGCGGGCCGGTGTGTGCCGGTGACCTCCAGCCTGGTGTCCGCCGAGGCGGGCGGGTCGACGTCCAGGCGGTTCCAGGCGGCGTCCGTCGCCACCAGACGGTGGACCTCCCAGGTGCCGTTCCAGGTCGACGGCACGTGGATCGTCGCGCTCCAGGTGCCGTCCTGCGGGGTGCCAGCGGTGAGCGACAACTCGGCGCCGTCGGTGCGGTCCGTGCCGACGAGGCGCAGACCGACGTAGGGCAGGGAGCCGCCGTCCATCTCGGAGGCCTCGACCACGCCGGTGTCGTCGGTCAGGTGCACCGTCACCGTCACCGGCACCAGGTCGACGCCCGAGACGGAGACCGCGTCGGGTGAGACCGTGACGTCCACCAGCACCGGTGGCGTCTGGTCCGCCGCGGCCGCAGGGGAAGGCGTGGCGGTTGCGGAGGGCGTGGCGGTTGCGGAAGGTGCGGCGGTTGCGGGCGGCGCGGCGACGAGGACACCGCCGGGCAGCAGGAGAAGAGCCGTCGCGGCCATGCGCCACACTCGCATGTCGGTGCCCCTTCCGAGGTTGACCGGTAACGGAGAGTTCTCCTGTCGGTACCGTACTCCGTCGATGTGTTGCCGGCTGCCCCGTCGGCCTGTCGATTCGCCGGGACGGTCGGCCGAGGACCCCGGCCGACCCGCCCTCCGACTCGGCCGGCGGCTCAGCGCAGCCGGCGGATGTCCCCGTATGCCCGGTAGAAGCCGCCCCGGCCGGACTCGCGGATCTCGGTGACCAGGAAGCGCGCGCCCGGTTCGCGGATGCCCTTGGGGAACTGCACCGGCCAGTCCCGCCGGTAGCCGTCGGCCAGAACGTGGACGCGCAGCCGGCCGCCCTGCTCGACGCACTGCACCAGCACGCCGTCGCGGTCGTCGGTGGTCACCTCGACGGACGTCCAGGCGGCCGGCTCGGGCAGCCGGGCCGGCGCCTTCACGTCGACCACGTCCGGCACGCTGCCCGCCTCGGCCGCCCGGATCGCCGCCTCGCTCGCGTCGATGCAGGCTAGGTGGCCGCTCGTGGTGACCACGTAGAGCCGATTGTCGTGGTACTGCATCGAGTACGCCGAGCCGCAGCCGGTGCCCAGCTTCCACAGCCGGTTGCCGGCCTGGTCGAAGCAGTAGATCGAGGACGCGCTGTCGCCCGCGAACACGTACCGGCCGCCCTCGGCGGTGGCGCAGGAGAAGACCGCGGCGTCACAGCGGTACGTCTGCTCGGCCCGCCCGTCCTTGCGCAGGCGGACCACCTCGCGGGTGCCGGTGCCGGCGAACACGGCGTCCCGTTCCTGCCAGCCGAACAGGACCGCCCCGGTGCCGGTGTGCCACAGTTCCCGCCCGGTACGCCAGTCGTAGCCGGTGACCCCCTGCGAGTGGCCGTGGTAGATCGCGTCGGCGTCGCAGCGCACCATCCACGCGGACCGGCCGCGCCCCGGCCGGCGCCAGAGGAACTCGTCCTCGTGGTCGATCGCCGAGATGCCGCCGTCGCGATCGGACACGCCCAGCACGCCGTCGTGGATGTCCAGCCAGTAGATGTCGATCTCGGGCGCGATCGCGTACGCCGCGCGCGGCACCTTGCCGGACAGGTCGTAGACGTTGCCGTCGTCGCAGCCGGCGTAGACCCAGGCGTCGTCGGCGACGATGCACTTCACCCCGTCGGGGAGCCGGACCTGGTTGAGCAGCCGGGCGTCGTGGTCGAGCGTGGTGATCACGCCGTGCTCGTTGCCGACCATGCAGTGCCGGTCGTCGACGAAGATGCCGAAGGCGGGCGCGCCCGAGGCGTACCGCCAGAGGACCGGCGCGGTGCGGGCGGTGGAGCGGGTGCTGACGATCTGCCGGCGCGAGACCGTGCGCTTCTGGCGTACGCCGCGCACCGCCGGGGCGTACCCCTTGCGGACCTTCTCGCCGATCTTCTTCGCGGCGGCGGCGCGGGCGCGGGCGTTGTCCGGGAAGGTGCTCGTCTTCACCTGGCCCTGGTCGCCGATGCGCCCGTAGCGCACGGTCATCGCGGTGTCGTCGACCACCACCTCGTAGAACTTGTGCGCTCCACCGTCTACTTCGGACAGTTCGAGGTAGGTCGTCTCCTGTGACATGGGGGTTTACCTCCGAGGGGAAGTGCCGGACCGGCAACGCGCACACGCTAACGCCGGGCACCGACAAACCCGGGTCTCGGTGTTAAGAAGGGGCCCTTCCTCTACCGGAGGCGTTAATAGGGGGCCCTTCCTTACACAGCGGCGGCGAGGGCGTCGACGGCCTTGCGGGCGGCGATCAGCACCGGGTCCCACACCGGGGCGTACGGCGGCGCGTAACCCAGGTCGAGCGCTGTCATCTCGTCCACCGTCATGCCGTTCCACAGCGCCACGGCGAGCGCGTCGATCCGCTTGGCCGCCTCGGACCAGCCGACGATCTGCGCCCCGAGCAGCCGCCCGCTGGGCCGCTCGGCGATCAGCTTGACGGTCATCTCCCGCGCGCCCGGGTAGTAGCCGGCCCGGTTCGTCGACTGGGCCAGCACCGTGACGAACTCGAAGCCGGCGTCCAGCGCGTCCCGCTCGCGCAGCCCGGTGCGGCCCACCTCCAGCTCGCAGACCTTGGTGACGGCGGTGCCGATCACGCCGGGGAAGGTGGCGTAGCCGCCGCCGATGTTGATGCCGGCGACGCGGCCCTGCTTGTTGGCGTGCGTGCCGAGCGGGATGTGCACCGGCATGCCGCTGACCCGGTGCAGCGACTCCACGCAGTCACCGGCCGCCCAGACGCCGGGCACGCCCGGCACCCGCATCCGGCGGTCCGTCCGGACGCCGCCGGAGGGCCCGATCGGCAGGCCGGCGGCCTCGGCGAGCGCGGTGTTGGGGCGTACCCCGAGACCCAGGACCACGACGTCGGCCGGGACCGGTCCCTCGTCGGTGACCACGGCGGAGATCCGGCCGTCCCGCTCCTCCAGCCCGGTGACGGTGAGGCCGGTGCGGACGCCGATGCCGGTGGCGCGCATCGCGTCGGCCACCAGCTCGCCCATGTCCGGGTCGACGGTCGACATGGGTTGGTCGGCCTGCTCCACCAGTTGGACGGAGAGCCCGCGCTGCACGAGCGCCTCGGCCATCTCCACGCCGACGTAGCCGCCGCCGACCACCACCGCGCGCCGGGGCCGGGGCTCGCGTTCCAGCCAGTCGATCAGCGCCGCGCCGTCGCCCAGCGTCTGCACGCCGAACACGCCCGACACGTCGTCGCGCGCCCAGTCCGGCTGCACCGGGGACGCGCCGGTGGCGTACACCAGGGTGTCGAAACCGGCGCGGACCTCGCCACCGCCGTCCAGGTCCCGCGCGATCACCTCGCGGCGGTCCAGGTCGACGGCGGTGACCTCGTGCCGGGTGCGGACGTCGATGCCGAAGTCGTCGCGGAAGGTCTGCGGATCGCGGCTGATCAGCTCGTCCCGCTCCTCGACCAGGCCGCTCACCCAGTAGGGGATGCCGCAGGCCGAGTAGGAGGTGAAGTGCCCCCGCTCGAACGCGACGATTTCCAGGTCGGACCGGTCGCGGCGGCGGCGACGCGCCTGCGACGCCGCCGACATGCCGGCGGCGTCGCCGCCGATGACGATCATGCGCTCCGCCACGCCGCCCATCCTGTCACGCCGGGACACGGCCGTGCGGCCGCTCAGCCACGGGTCTGGCGTGCCACGTCCGTGACCACGTCGACGAGCCGTCCGGTACGCGCGAACACCGCCCGCTGCCGGGCCGCTCCGCTGCCGTGCCGGCGCAGCCCGCCCAGCAGATCGGTCACCCGGTCCAGGTCGCCGTGCCGCTCCAGTTCCGGGCGCAGCCGGTCGACGAGCCGGTCCAGCAGCTCCCAGGCCGGGCGCAGCTCACCGTCGGTGAGGTCGACGCCCTCGCCCTCCAGCCCGTCGTGGGCGGCCCGCCAGTGCGCCGCGACGAGCAGGTGGTGGTCGGTGTTGACGGCGGGACGGCCGGCGGCGATGTCGGTGAGCGCGGTCGCCACGAGCGCGCGGACCAGCGCGGCGACGAGCACCGCGTCGTCCACGGTCGGGCAGACGTCGCCGATCCTGATCTCCACGGTGGGGTACTTGGCGGAGAGCCGGGCGTACCAGTAGAGCATTCCCTCGTCCAGCATCACGCCGCTGGCGATGAGCTGCCGGATGAGCCGCTCGTAGTGCTCGTGCGACTCCAGGTACGGGGTGGGCGCGACCGACGGCCAGCGTTCCCACTCCACCGAGCGCCAGCTCGCGTACCCGGTGTCCTCGCTGCGGGAGAACGGGGAGTTCGCGGTGACCGCCTGCAGGATCGGCAGCCACGGCCGGACGTGGTTGAGCACCTGCACGCCGGTGTCCGGGTCGGGGATGCCGACGTGCACGTGCATGCCGTTGTTGCCGGGACCGGGCACCAGCAGCCGGAACCGCTCGATCATCCGGTCGAAGCGGGGCTTGTCCACCACCGGCGGCACCGGCCCGTCGACCGGTCCGGTGCCGATCGCGAGCAGCCGTACGCCGGCCCGCTCGGCCGCGTCGGCCAGTTCGGCGCGCAGCATCGACAGCGAGTGCCGGATCGAGGACAGGTCCAGCCCGGGCGGGCTGCCGATCTCGATCTGGCTGGTCTGGAACTCGCGCTCCACCTGACCGCGCAGCTCGGCCGGCACCTGCTCCATGACCAGGTCGACGGCGGGTACGGCGGTCCCGGTGTGCGGGTCGGCGAGCAGGAACTCCTCCTCGACGCCGACTGTCAGCAGGTCGGTTCCGCCCGACGCGGCGCTCCGCTCCCGCTCCGCCACTGAGCCGCTCATCGCCACCACCGTCTCCTCCGGACCACTCGCGGCACGGTGCCGCGTGGCCGAGGACCTGTTACCCACCGTGTCCGTTCCGGAAAACGTGCCGGTGGGCGTGTCGGCGCCGGTTCGCCCGTTCGGGTCGGTCGAGTGCGTTCGCGCACGGGGCAGCAGGGCGTGACACGGCGGGATACCGTGGTCGCGTGGCGGGGATGCTGGCGGTGCTGACGGGGGCGTGGGCGTACGCGCTCGCCCTGTTCGCCGACCGGCCGGCCGGGCTGCTCGCCGGCGCGGCGGTGGTCGCCGCGCTGCTGCTCGCCACCCTGCTCGCGCTGCGGGTCCGCGCGCTGCCCACGCCGCCCGGCACCCGGTTCGCCGCCGCGTTGCGGGCCCGCGCCCGCCGTCGCGGCGTTCCCCGCCAGGTCGACCCGAACGCGCCGGGGCGTCCGCGCCCCCGCGCACCCGGCCTGCGCCCCTCGGCCGCGTAGCCACCCTCCGGCCCGCGCCGGCGGGCCGCCGTTTCCTTCCCGGCTTTCGCGGCCGATTCCGTCGTCATCCGTCCCGCCGTGCGGCACGTCGCCGCCCGGGACACCCGGAATCGCCATCGAGGGGTCCACCCATGCTCGCCTTCGCACCGTTGCACTCCGCGGCGTCGGCCGCGGCCACCGTCGTCACCTGGCTCGCCGACGTGCTCGCCCCGCTCACCGGCGGCGCCGCCACGGCGGCCGCCATCGTCCTGTTCACCGCCGCGGTCCGGCTGCTGATCTCGCCGCTGACAGTGGCCCAGGTCCGCGGGGAGCGGCGCCGGACCGCACTCGCCCCCGAGGTACGGGAACTCCAGCGCCGGTACGCCGACGACCCGGCCCGCCTCCAGACCGAGTTGTTCGCGCTCTACCGCAACGCCGGGGCCAGTCCGGTCGCGGGCTGCCTGCCGGCGCTGTTGCAGGCGCCGTTCTTCCTGGTCATGTACCGCCTGTTCGCCACCGGTGACGGCGCGCCGCAGCTGCTGGGGGAGCGGCTGGCCGGCGTACCGCTGGGGTGGCACCTCGGCGACGGCCTGGCCGGCCCGGTGCCGCTGGTGTTCGGCGTGCTGCTGGCCGCGTTGCTCGCGCTGGCCTGGTGGTCGTCGCGGCGGATGCGCCGGGCGGCAGCCGCCACCGGCACGGTGGCCGGGACGCCGACCGAGGGTCCGGGCGCGGCGGTGCTCGGCCGGCTGCTGCCGCTGCTGCCGTACGGCACGGTGCTCGTCGCGCTGGTGGTGCCGCTGGCGGCGGTGCTCTATCTGGTGACCACCACGGCGTGGACGGCGCTGGAGCAGGTGATGCTGCGTCGCCCGCAGCCGGCGGCAGCCATCGACAAGCGTTGACAAGTGCGGGGGCGGGCGCGTAGAAATCGCTCTCAGAGAGCGCTCTCCCGGACCCGTCCCCGCAGAGAGGCACCCCGAATGAACCCGATCCCGGCGGCTCCGGCCGCCTCCGCCACCGTGCCCCGATCGCGCCGCCGCCTCGCCCTGGCTGCGGGTGTGCTCGCGCTCACCACAGCGCTCGCGGGCGTCTCGATGACCGCCCAGGCCGCGGTGCCCCCGACTCCCTCCGGCTGGAGCCTGGTGTGGAGCGACGACTTCACCGGCTCGGCCGGCACGCTGCCCTCGTCCGCCAACTGGATCATCGATACCGGCACCAGCTACCCGGGCGGCCCGGCCAACTGGGGCACCGGCGAGATCCAGACCTACACCTCCAGCACCGCCAACCTGGCCCACGACGGCTCGGGCAACCTGCGCATCACGCCGCTGCGGGACTCGGCCGGCCGCTGGACCTCGGCCCGGATCGAGACGGTACGGGCGAACTTCAAGCCGCCGTCGGGCGGCGTGCTGGCCCTGGAGGGCCGGATCCAGATGCCGAACGTGACCGGCGCGGCGGCATCCGGGTACTGGCCGGCGTTCTGGGCGCTCGGCTCGCCGTACCGGGGCAACTACCAGAACTGGCCTGGTATCGGCGAGTTCGACGTGATGGAGAACGTCAACGGGATCAACTCGGTCTGGGGCGTGCTGCACTGCGGCGTCGCGCCGGGCGGCCCGTGCGGGGAGTTCAACGGCATCGGCGCGTCCCGGGCCTGCCCGGGCAGCACCTGCCAGTCGGCGTTCCACACCTACCGGTTCGAGTGGGACGCCTCGATCAGCCCGCAGCAGCTGCGCTGGTACGTCGACGGCCAGCTCTTCCACACCGTCGGGCAGAACCAGATCGGTGAGCCGTACTGGAGTCAGATGACCAACCACGCCGGCTACTTCCTGCTGCTCAACGTGGCGATGGGCGGCGGCTTCCCGGACGGCGTGGCCGGCTCGGCGACGCCGACCGCGTCGACGGTGTCCGGCCGGTCGATGCTCGTCGACTACGTGGCCGTCTACACCCGGGGTGGCGGGAGCAACCCGTCGCCGACCCCGACCACGCCGCCGCCGGGCGGGGTGCGTGACGCCTACTCGACGATCCAGGCAGAGTCGTTCAACGCGCAGAACGGCGTGCAGGTGGAGACGTGCTCCGAGGGCGGCCAGGACATCGGCTGGCTCGCCAACGGCGACTGGGCCCGCTACGACAACGTCGACTTCGGCTCCACGCCGCCGCGCGACTTCGTGGCCCGGGTGGCCTCCGGCGCGGCGTCCGGGGTGAGCGGGCTGGTGGAGGTCCGGGTGGACAGCCCGACCGCGCCGCCGATCGGCAGTTTCGCGATCGGCAACACCGGCGGCTGGCAGACCTGGCGCTCGGTGCCGGGCAACGTCGGCGCGGTGACCGGGCGGCGCACGGTCTACCTGACGTTCAGCAGCGGGCAGCCGTCCGACTTCGTCAACGTCAACTGGTTCATCTTCCGCCGCTGAGGCCGATGGGGGCGCGACCCGGACCTCGGTCCGGGTCGCGTCGAACCGGTGCTGGACAGAAACAGTTAACACTCCTAATAATAGGCGCACGTCGACGGTTGTGAATCCCTCTCCACCCCCCGCCCGTCCCCTGGAGGACGCCGTGAGACTCCGCCCCCGCCTGGCGACGCTCGCCGCCGCGCTGACCACCGCCGTGGTCGCCGGCGCGCTGCTCGCCGCCCCGCCCGCCTCCGCCGCCACCGCGGCCTTCGTCCGCACCTCCAGCTGGAGCAGCGGGTACGAGGCCCGGTTCACCGTCACAAACGACAGCTCCGCCGCCATCTCCTCGTGGAACGTCCAGTTCGACCTGCCGTCCGGCAGCACGCTCGGCTCGTTCTGGGACGCCCGCCTCACCACCTCCGGCCAGCACGTCACCGCCGTCAACCAGTCCTGGAACGGCGCGCTCGCCCCGGGCGCCAGCACCAGCTTCGGCTTCGTCGTCAGCGGCACCGGCGACCCGGTGAACTGCACCGTCAACGGCGCCTCCTGCGCCGGCGGCGGCAACCCCGGCAACCCGGGCGCGCCCGCCACCCCCGGCGGCCTGCGGGTCACCGGCACCACCGCGTCGTCGGTCTCGCTCGCCTGGAACGCGGTCTCCGGCACCGTCACCGGCTACCGGGTGTACGAGGGCAGCACGGTCAAGGCCACCGTCACCGGCACCTCGGCCACCGTCTCCGGGCTGGCCGCGTGCAGCGGGCACAGCTACACGGTGACCGCGTACAACGGCAGCGGCGAGTCGGCGAAGTCGGCGGCGGTCGCGGCCACCACCAGCGGCTGCACCGGTGGCGGCGGGGGCGCGATGGCCGCCGCTCCCTACCTCTACCCGGGCTGGGGCGACCCGCCCGCGCCGTCCACCGTGATGGGCGCGACCGGGATCAAGTGGTTCACCATCGCGTTCGTGCTCTCCGGCGGCGGCTGCACCCCGGCCTGGGACGGCAGCGGTCCGCTGACCGGCGGCACGCACGCCGCCACCATCGCCGCGATCAAGGCGGCCGGCGGCGACGTCATCCCGTCCTTCGGCGGGTGGAGCGGCAACAAGCTCGGCCCGAACTGCTCGTCCGCCGCCGCGCTGGCCGGCGCGTACCAGCAGGTCATCAACGCGTACGGGCTGAAGGCCATCGACATCGACATCGAGAACAGCGACGAGTTCGAGAACGAGGTGGTGCAGGACCGCATCCTGGACGCCCTGAAGATCGTCAAGCAGAACAACCCGGGCATCAAGACCATCATCACGTTCGGCACCTCGACCACCGGGCCGTCGTACTACGGCACCCGGCTGATCAACCAGGCCGCGGCCAAGGGCGCCGGGATCGACGTGTTCACGATCATGCCGTTCGACTTCGGCGGCGGCGCGAACATGTACCAGAGCACCGTCAACGCGGCCGAGGGCCTGAAGACCGCGCTCAAGAACGCGTTCGGCTGGTCCGACGCCACCGCGTACGCCCACATGGGCCTGTCCGGCATGAACGGCCTCTCCGACCAGCAGGAGCTGACCTCGCCGGCCACCTGGACGCAGATCCGCGACTGGGCGAAGGCGCGCGGCCTGGCCCGGTTCACGTTCTGGTCGGTCAACCGGGACCGGCCCTGCCCCGGCGGCGGCGTGGTCGCCAACTGCTCCGGCATCGCGCAGAACACCTGGGAGTTCACCGGCATCACCGCCGGCTTCTGAGCCCGCGACGCGGTCAGCGCCCGGCGGTCACCGACTGCCGGGCGCGCCGCCGGCGCACCTTCTTCACCGCCCAGCTCACGATCATGAAACCGAAGACGGCGAAGATCGCGTAGTTGAACCACGAGCTGTACCTGTCGACGTCCTCCCACCGCGACCCGAGGGTGAACCCGGCGCCGACGATCAGCGCGTTCCACACCCCGCTGCCGAGCGTGGTGAGCAGGATGAACTCACCGAGCGGCATCCGGTTCGCGCCGGCCGGGACGGAGACCAGGCTGCGGACCACCGGCACCACCCGGCCGATCAGCACCGCCCACCGCCCGTGCCGTTCGAACCAACGGTCGGCCTTCTCCAGATCCTGCAGGTCGACCAGCGGGATGTGGTCCAGCCAGCGCTTGAGCCGCTCCTCGCCGAGCGCCGCGCCGAGCCAGTAGAGCACCAGCGCGCCGAGCAGCGAGCCGACCGTCGCGGCGAGCACGATGAACACCACGTTGAACCGGCCCTCGGCGGACAGGTAACCGGCCATCGCCAGCACGATCTCGCTCGGGATCGGCGGGATGATGCTCTCCAGCGCCACCAGCAACGCCACGCCGACCGCGCCGAGCGAGTCGATCACGCTCGCCACCCAGCCGGTCAGCCCGGTGAACTGGTTCGGGTCGACGTCCTGGGCCAAGGCCATGTCGGTCCTTCCACGCGAGAGCCGGAGATCCGAAAGTGTTACCCGGACCGGCCGGTGTCACACCTGTGACTCAGCCCTCCGGGTGCAGCGCGGCGTCCGCCGGACCCCGTCGCCAGCCGGTGAAGCGGACCCGCAGCCCGCCCCGGCTGGGCGAGCAGCAGTACGGCCCGGCCGACGCCTGCGCCGCCGGGTCGAGCGGGGCGACGCGGACCAGCCGCCACGGCTCGTCGTCGCACCGGGCCCGGACGGTCAGCGCGTCCCCGGCCCGGCTCACCCGGACCGTCACCTCCCGGCCCGACCACTGCGGCACCGGCGCCACCGACCAGTCCGAGAACTCGTCGGTGACCACGGCGCCGACCTGCGGCGCGCCGTCGCTCACCTCGACCCCGGCCTTGGTCCACCGCCGCTCGTCCACCCGGACCAGCACACCGGCCTGATCGAACTGCTCCGAGTAGTCGAGGAGGAAAGACACCTCCACGGCGCTGCCCGCGCCGAACGGCGCGAGCAGTGCCGAGCCGTCGTCGTGCACGAAGCCGTAGCTGGTGCGCCGCCAGAAGTCGCTGCCGCCGTGCGGCTCGACGAGCAGGCCGCCGTCGACCGGCTCGGCCCGCTCGGGCGGGTTCAGCCAGTGGCCGGCGGACCAGTCGTACGCCTCGTTCATCCCGGCACCGTACCGGGTTTGACGGCGCGCACGTTCGGAGAAGTAGTCCTCGCATGGGTGACAGGTGGTATCAGGAGGCGGTCGTCTACTGCCTCGACGTCGACACGTACGCGGACTCCGACGGCGACGGAGTAGGTGACTTCCAGGGGCTGATCGGCCGGCTGGACTACCTGGCCCGGCTCGGCGTGACCTGCCTGTGGCTGAACCCGATCCATCCCTCGCCCAACGAGGACGACGGGTACGACGCGACCGACTTCTACAACGTCGACCCGCGACTGGGCACGCTCGGCGACTTCGCCGAACTGCTGCACCAGGCGAGCAACAGGGGCATCCGGGTGATCATCGACCTGGTGGTCAACCACACCTCGGACCAGCACCCGTGGTTCCAGTCCGCCCGGTCCTCGCCGGACTCGCCGTACCGGGACTGGTACGTCTGGGCCGACCACGAGCCGGCCGACCGCCACCAGGGCATGGTCTTCCCGGGCGAGCAGCACGAGACGTGGACCTACGACCGGACCGCGAAGGCGTGGTACTACCACCGCTTCTACAAGTTCCAGCCGGACCTGAACATCGAGAACCCGAAGGTCCGCGCGGAGATCAAGAAGATCACCTCGTTCTGGCTCCAGCTCGGCGTCTCCGGCTTCCGGATGGACGCCGTGCCGTTCATCATCGAGCGCACCGAACCGGGCAACCCGAACTCGCCGAAGGACTTCGACTTCCTCACCGACCTGCGTCAGCACGTGCAGTGGCGACGTGGCGACGCGGTCCTGCTGGCCGAGGCGAACGTGGAGCCGGACGAGCTGCCCGTCTACTTCGGTGACGGCAGCGGCTCGGGCAACCGGATCCACATGCTGTTCGACTTCATGCTCAACGGCCGGCTGATGCTCGCCCTGGCCCGGGAGGACCCGGAGGTGATCATCGAGGCGTTGCGGGACACCCCCAAGCTGCCCACCGGCGGTCAGTGGGCCACGTTCCTGCGCAACCACGACGAGATCGACCTGTCCCGGCTCACCGCCGACCAGCGCAACGACGTGCTGGCGAAGTTCGGCCCGGACGAGAACATGCAGCTCTACGGCCGGGGCATCCGCCGTCGTCTCGCGCCCATGCTCGGCAACGACCGCCGGCACATGGAGCTGGCGTACTCGCTGCAGTTCTCGCTGCGCGGCACGCCGGTGCTGCGCTACGGCGAGGAGATCGGCATGGGGGAGGACCTGTCGCTGGACGGGCGCGACGCGATCCGCACGCCGATGCAGTGGTCCTACGCGGACAACGCCGGCTTCTCCACCGCCGAGCCGGAGAAGCTGGTCCGCCCGGTGATCGACAAGGGCGAGTACGGCTACCAGAACGTCAACGTCACCGCCCAGCGCAAGGACCCGCGGTCGCTGCTCGGCTGGTTCGAGCGGATGATCCGGACGCTGCGGGAGGCGCCGGAGACCGGCTCGGGCAGCACCACCCACATCGACGTGCCGATGCCGCCGGGCGTGCTCGCGCACCGCGCCGACGGGCGTACCGGGACGATGGTCTTCCTGCACAACCTCGGCACCGAGGACGTGGAGGTGGACCTGAGCACGCTGGCCCCGGAGGCGGACCTGCCGATCGACGTGCTCAGCGACCGCAACTACGAGGACGTGGGCAAGCTCGACCGGCTCAAGCTCGGCGGGTACGGCTACCGGTGGATCCGGCTCTGCCGGGGCCACGGGCGGTAGGCGCGGCGTACCGGCGGGTTAAGCTCCTTCGATCGAGCCACAAGTTACCGGGAGGTAAGCATGTCGGAGGAGCCCCGCATCGCCGTCGTCACCGGAGCCGCGCGCGGCATCGGGGCGGCGACCGCCCGCCGGCTGGCGGCCGACGGCATGGCCGTCGCCGTGGTCGACATCGACGAGTCCGCCACCAAGGAGACGGTGGACGCCATCGGCTCGGCCGGCGGCCGGGCGCTCGGCGTCGGCGCCGACGTGTCCGACCGGGCCCAGGTCGAGGCAGCCGTGGAGCGGATCGCCGCCGAGCTGGGCGCACCGACAGTGCTCGTCAACAACGCGGGTGTGCTGCGCGACAACCTGCTGTTCAAGATGACCGAGGGCGACTGGGACACGGTCATGGGCGTGCACCTGCGCGGCGCGTTCCTGTTCAGCCAGGCCGCGCAGAAGCACATGGTCGAGGCGAAGTGGGGCCGGATCGTCAACCTGTCCAGCACGTCCGCGCTCGGCAACCGGGGCCAGGCGAACTACTCGGCCGCGAAGGCCGGCCTCCAGGGCTTCACCAAGACGCTGGCGATCGAGCTGGGCCCGTTCGGGGTGACTGTCAACGCGGTCGCGCCGGGCTTCATCGTCACCGACATGACCGCCGCCACCGCGGCCCGGATGAAGGTCGACTTCGACGCGCTCCAGAAGCACGCCGCCGCCGAGATCCCGGTACGCCGCCCCGGCCGCCCGGAGGACGTCGCGCACACCATCTCGTTCCTCGCCAGCGAGGGCGCGTCGTTCGTCTCCGGCCAGGTCATCTACGTCGCCGGCGGTCCGAAGGACTGACCGGCCCCCGACCCGGCGCGGGCCCGCTCAGGCGGGGTCGCGCCGGGTGCGCCAGAGCCAGAACAGACCGAGCACCGGCAGCACCAGCGGCACGTAGCCGTAGCCGCTGCCGAAGCCGGACCAGACCGTCTCGTCCGGGAACAGCTCCTTGTCGGCGATGCTCAGCACACCGACGCCGAGCACCCCGACCAGTTCGACGGCGCAGCAGGCCAGCGCGACCCGGCGGCCGGCGTGCCCGGCCCGGGCCAGCCCGACCGCCGCCACGATGTAGATCAGCGCCGCCACCGCGGACAGCAGATACGCCACCGGCGCCTCGTCGAACTTCGTGGCGATCTGCAGGCCGGCCCGCGAGGTCGCGGCGATGGCGAAGACGATGTAGACGGCGATCAGCAGCCGGCCCGGGCCGCGGTTGGTGGCGCGATGCTCGTGCGCGGTCGTGGTGTCAGCCACTGAGCGCCTCCCAGGTCTGCTGGAGCCGGACCGCCACGACCGGCGTGACAAGGCAGATCGCGCAGACGATGCCCGAGCCCCACCGGGTCGGCTCCATCCGCGCCAGCACCCAGGCCAGCGGCGGCAGGCAGACGAGCGTCGCCAGGTAGCCGAAGAACGCGCCCGGCTCGCCCGGCCGCTCGCCGCCGCCGAGTGCGACGAGCGCCACCACGGTCAGCGCGAGCAGCGCCACCTCCAGCACGGCCAGGCCGACGAACTGGATCCGGTCCGGCGGCCGGTGGCGTACCGCCGCCACCAGGGCCCAGAGCGCGACCGCCAGCGAGATCACGATCGCGACCGTGGCGAGCGGCCCGTCCACCGGCGATCCGGCGGCCGCCGCGACGGTCGTCGACACAGTGTCGTTCACCGGCACAGCCTACTAACCGGTGTAGTAGCGGCCCGCCCGCCGGGTCGAGGCGCGCCGGACCGGCCGGAGGACTAGCGTGGATCACGGTCCCGGCGTACGCCGGTGGCGGACGTCGACGGCAGGGGGTCCGGGTGCGGTTCGGGTTGTTCGGCACGGGTTACTGGGCGGCGCAGACGCACGCGGCGGCCATCGAGGCGCACCCGCGGGCCCGGCTCGCCGGCGTGTGGGGGCGCAACCCCGCCAAGGCGGAGGAGCTGGCCACCCGGCACGGCGTACCGGCCTTCACCGACGTCGACGCGCTGATCGACGCGTGCGACGCGATCGCCGTGGCGCTCCCGCCGGACGTGCAGGCCGACATCGCCGTCCGCGCCGCCACCGCCGGGCGGCACCTGCTGCTGGACAAGCCGTTGGCGCTCGACCTCGCCGGCGCCGACCGGGTGGTCGACGCGGCCCAGGCGTCCGGTGTGGCCTCGGTGGTCTTCTTCACCCAGCGCTTCCACCCGAACGTCACCGGGTTCCTCGCCTCGACCGCCGCAGCCGGCGGCTGGCAGCACGCCCGGGCCACCATGTTCGCGTCGATCTTCCAGCCGGGGAACCCGTACGGCGACTCGACCTGGCGGCGGGAGCGCGGCGCGCTCTGGGACATCGGCCCGCACGCGCTGTCGCTGATCCTGCCGGTGCTCGGCCGGGTCACCCGGGTCGCCGCGATGGACGGCCCGAGCGGCCTGGTGCACCTGCTGCTCACCCACGACGGCGGCGCCACCAGCTCGCTCTCGCTCACCCTGGACGCGCCGTCCGAGGCGGTCACCCGGGACTTCGTCTTCTTCGGCGAGAACGGCACCGAGACCGTCCCGCCCGGCGACGGCAGCGCGCTCCAGGCGTTCTCCACCGCGCTCGACCAGCTGCTGGAAGAGGTCGACGCGGGCACCCGCGACCACCGCTGCGACGTGCGGTTCGGCCGCGAGGTGGTGGCCGTGCTCGACGCCGCCGAGACCGCAAGGTCGCAGGGCCGCACCGTCGAGCTGTAAGGAAGGGCCCCTTATTAACGCCTCCGGTAGAGGAAGGGGCCCCTCTTAACACCCGCAGGTCAGGCGCCGGCCAGCGTGACGATCGCCTCGCCCAGTTCGGTGGGGGACTGGAACTCCTCGGCCGGCAGGGACCGCAGCGCCTGCAGCGCCTCGGTGCTGGCACCGTTCTCCTGGCCCCAGCGGACCAGGTCCTCCCGGGAGACCGGGTAGTCCAGCCCGGCCAGGAACTCCTGCAACTGCGCGCCGGTGACGGTCATGCCGCCCGGCTACCCAATGAGCCCGGTGCCATGCCCCCAGCCGGGCCCGCGTCCGCCGCTACGCCCGCCCCGCCGACCCGGGCCGCAGCCGCCGCCGTACGCCCGCCGCCCGACTCGACGGCGGCGGTTTGCCCCGGCGGGCCCCGGGTAGCCGCGGACATGCTGGTTCAGCGGCTCGGCGCGCCGAGCGACTTCGACCCGCTGCTGGAGCGCGTCCGGGACGCCCGCGTGGTGATGATCGGCGAGGCGACGCACGGCAGCTACGACTACTACCGGCTGCGGGAGCAGTTGACCCGGCGCCTCATCGCCGAGCAGGGGTTCGACTTCGTGGCGGTGGAGGGGGACTGGCCGGACTGCGACAGGGTGCACCGGTCGGTGGTCGGCGCGCCGGACGGGCTCGCCGATCCGCTGGTCGCGCTGGAACGGTTCGAACGCTGGCCCACCTGGATGTGGGCGAACGCCGAGGTGGCCCGCTTCTGCCGCTGGCTGCGGGCGTGGAACCTGGAACGCCCGGAGGGGGAACGGGCCGGCTTCCACGGGCTGGACGTGTATTCCCTCTGGGAGTCGATGCAGGCCATCTTCGACTACCTGGGCGAGGAGGACCCGGCCTCGCTGGAGGCGGCGCAGGAGGCGTACCGCTGCTTCGAGCCGTACGGCAAGCGGCCCGAGGAGTACGCGATGGCCAGCCGGTTCGTCTCCGCCCGGTGCGAGGAGGAGGTGGTCCGGCTGCTGGCGCGTACCCGGGAACAGGCCGCCGCGGACGGCCCGGACCGCTTCTCGGCCTGGCAGAACGCGGAGGTGGTGGCCGGCGCGGAGCGGTACTACCGGGCCATGGTCGGCGGCGGCCCCGAGTCGTGGAACGTGCGCGACATCCACATGGCCGACA
The DNA here is from genome assembly GCF_018070485.1 of Micromonospora sp. C41. Taxonomy (NCBI): domain Bacteria; kingdom Bacillati; phylum Actinomycetota; class Actinomycetes; order Micromonosporales; family Micromonosporaceae; genus Micromonospora; species Micromonospora sp. C41. The sequence goes on from NZ_JAGPXP010000023.1 coordinate 37,640, forward strand.
CGCTCGACCGGCTGCTCGACCGGTACGGGCCGGGCTCGCGGGGAATCGTGTGGGCGCACAACACGCACGTCGGCGACGCCCGGGCCACCGACATGGCGGCGGACGGGATGGTCAACATCGGGCAGTTGGGCCGGGAACGGCACGGCCGGGACACGGTGGCGCTGATCGGCTTCGGGAGCTGGCGCGGCAGCGTGATAGCCGCTCCGCGCTGGGGTTCCCCGGCCGAGGCGATGGTGGTGCCGCCGGCCCGGAAGGGCTCGGTGGAGCACCGGCTGCACGAGCTGATGCCGGACCGGGCGGTGCTGGTCTTCGGCGGCGACGACCAGCCGGAGTGGGTGACCGGCGAGGCGGACCACCGGGCCATCGGGGTGGTGTACGACCCGAGCTTCGAGTCCTGGGGCAACTACGTGCCGACCCGGCTGGGCGAGCGCTACGACGCGTTCATCTGGTGCGACGAGACCACGGCGCTGCACCCGCTGCCGGCGCACGTCACGCCCGGCGAGATGGAGACGTACCCGGCCGGGGTGTGACCGGGTGGGGCCCGTCGGACCCCACCCGGTACGGCTCACACCTGGGCGTGCTGCTTCTCGGCGAGGTGGGCGCGCAGGCCCTCACCCTCGACGTCCACGTTGGGCAGGATCTTGTTCAGCCAGCGCGGCAGCCACCAGGCGGCGTTGTTCAGCAGCGACATGACCGCCGGCACGATGGTCATCCGGACCACGAACGCGTCGATGGCAACACCGATCGCGAGCGCGAAGCCCATCGACTTGATGATCGGGTCCTCCAGGAAGACGAAGCCGCCGAACACCGAGATCATGATGAGCGCCGCGGCGGTGACCACCCGGGCGCCGTGCCCCATGCCGTTGATGGTGGCCTGCTGCGCGGTGTCGCCGTGCACGAAGTCCTCGCGCATCCGGGAGACCAGGAAGACCTCGTAGTCCATGGCCAGGCCGAACAGGATGCCGATGAGCAGGATGGGCAGGAAGCTGACCAGCGGGGCCGGGGTGTCCAGGCCGACCAGGTCGGCCAGGTGGCCCTGCTGGAACACCGCCACGGTGATGCCGAACGTGGCCGCCACGGTGAGCAGGAAGCCCAGCGCCGCCTTGACCGGCACCAGGATCGACCGGAACACCAGCATCAGCAGCAGGATCGACAGGCCCACCACCAGCAGCAGGTAGACCGGCAGCGCGTCGGAGAGCTTCTCGGACACGTCGATGCCGACCGCGGTGACGCCGGTGAGCAGCACGTCGGCGTTCTGGATGCCGGCGACCTGCTTGCGGATGTCCTGCACCACCGTCTCGGTGGCCTCGTCGGTCGGCCCGCTCTCCGGGATCACGCCGAGCAGCGCGGTACGCCCCGACGGGTCGACCTGCGGCGGGGCCACCGCGAGCACCCCGTCGGTCTTCTGGATCAGCGCGGTGACCTGCGGGATGGCGGCCTGGGTCGCCTGCGGCGAGTCGGCGGTCACCACGACCGCGAGCCGGCCGGTGAAGCCGGGGCCGAAGCCCTCCCGGATCAGGTCGCTGCTGACCCGGGCCGGGGTGCCCTCGGCGGCGGCGGAGGCGTCCGGCAGCGCCAGGCGCATGTCCTGGGCCGGGATCGCGAGCAGGCCGAGGCCGAGCAGCCCGACCAGGATCACCGGGATGCGCAGCTTGGTGACCCAGTTCGCCCAGCGGAAGCCGAAGCCGGTGCGGTCCTCCGAGCCGGTGGCCGGGTCCTCGACCGCCTTGCGGTCACGCAGCTTGCGCGGCAGCACCTTGTGGCCGGCGAAGCCGAGCAGCGCCGGGGCCAGCGTGATCGCCACCAGCACGGCGATCGTGACGGTGCCGGCCGCGGCCAGGCCCATCACGGTGAGGAACGGGATGCCCACCACGGCCAGGCCGGCGAGCGCCACCACCACCGTGGCGCCGGCGAAGACCACAGCCGAGCCGGCGGTGCCGACCGCGCGGCCGACCGCCTCCTCCGGGGAGAGCCCGTCGAGGAGGTTCTGCCGGTGCCGGGAGGTGATGAACAGCGAGTAGTCGATGCCGACCGCGAGGCCGAGCATCAGCGCCAGGATCGGCGCGGTGCTGGTCAGCTCGACCGCGCCGCTGAGCGCGAACAGACCGGCCATGCCGACGCCGACGCCGATCAGCGCGTTCAGCATGGTCATCCCGGCCGCCACGAGCGAGCCGAACGTGATCACCAGGACGATCGCCGCGACCAGCACGCCGATGGCCTCGGTCGAGCCGACCTCCGGCTCGGCGTTCAGCACCTCGCCGCCGGGGGCGATCTGCCAGCCCTGCGCCTCGGCCTGCTCGCCGACCTTCTCGTACGCGTCGCGCTGCTCGTCGGTGATCTCGTCGACCCCGCCGGCGAACTGCACCTGGATCAGCGCGTAGCGGCCGTCCGGGGTGAGCGCCTGCGCCTGGTACGGGTCGACCGCGCCGACCACGCCGGGCAGCGTGGCCGCCTCCTGCGTGACCTGCTTGACCAACCCCTGGCCGGCGGGCGTGGTGAGCGCGCCGTCCTGTGGCGCCTTGATCGCGATCGTGCCGGTGGCGCCGCTGGCCGCCGGGAAGCGGTCGGCGAGCAGGTCGATCGCCTTCTGCGACTCGGTGCCGGGCATGGTGAAGTTGCTCGCCGTCGGGCCCCGCAGCGTGGCCGCGGCCAGGCCGAGGCCGACGAGTACGACGAGCCAGATGACGGCGACGAGTCGCCGTCGGCGCAGAGATGCCCGGCCGAGCCGGTACAGCAGGGTCGCCATGGACCTTCCTTGTCCTCGCAGGTTCGGATCAGATGGAGACTTCGAGCGCGCGGTACGCCACGGCGAGCAGCGCGGGTCGCAGCTGTTCGTCGGGGATGTCCAGGAACTCGCCGCAGGTCTCGGCGATGCCGGCGAGCACGACGAGCGCCGCGACCCGGGCCTCGGGCCGGTCGGAGAAGCCGGCGAACGCCGCGACCAGCCGTTCGGAGATCTGCTGGATGTGCATGAACGTGGGCTGCTGGAGCAGGTCGGAGAACTCGCCGCGGAGCAGCGCGATCTCGCGGCGGAAGCGGACCGCCAGGTCGACGAAGCCCTCCGCCGCGACGCGCTGGGCGTCCGCGCCGGTGTGCTCGGCGATCCGGGTGTCGAGTTCCTCCAGCACCGCGATGGCCGGCGCCATCAGCTCGCCGAGCAGCGCGTCCTTGCTGGCGAAGTGGTAGAGCACTGTGGCTTTGGAGCAGCCGACCTCACGGGCGATGTCCTGGAGTGAGGTGCCCTTGTAGCCGGTGACGGCGAACCGCCGAGCCGCCGCGGTGAGCAACTCGTCGTGGGTGGCCGGGGTGGGGCGCGCCATGACATCAAGCATGCCTGACCGATCGGTCAGGTGCTGACCGATCGGTCAGATAGAGCGCGTGGTGTTCGCCACATAAGGGCGATTTCAGTTGTTCAGGCCGGTGGGTGGCCGTGCCTACGGTCGTACTCGGCCCGGGCCGCGCTGATCGCCTCGCGGTGCCGTTCGGCCCAGCTGGTCAGCGCCACCAGCGAGTCGTACAGCTCGCGGGCCATCGGGGTGGCCGTGTACTCGACCTTCGGCGGCACGCAGGGGTGAACGTGCCGGTCCAGCAGCCCGTCCCGCTCCAGGTTGCGCAGCGTCAGCGTGAGCATCCGGCGGCTGATCCCCTCCACCCGGCGCTCCAGCTCGGTGAAGCGGACCGGGCCGGCCGAGGCGGCGATCAGGATGCCGATGGCCCACTTCCCGCCCACCCGGTCCAGCGCCTCCCGCACGGTGCAGGCGCTCGCCTGCTCCGCCGCGCCCGATCCGCACCGGTCCGCCTCTGCCTCGCCCACGCCCCGATCGTCGCAGGTGCCGGCCGGTGAGGCGCGCGCCGGGCACCGTGTCGGGGTTGCCGAGCCGGGCCCGGCCCGGGATGGTGGTCCGATGGGCGCCGCCGACGAGACCCGGGCCGGAGTGTCGCTGACCAACCTCGACCAGCCGCTGTTCGACGGCGCCGGGGCGACCAAACGCGACCTGGTCGACTACCTCGACGCGATGGCTGACCGGATCCTGCCGGAACTGCGGGACCGGCCGCTGTCGGTGCTGCGGGTGCGGCCCGGCCAGGAGCCGTTCATGCAGAAGAACCTGCCGAAGTACACGCCCGACTGGGTGCGCCGTACCGAGGTGTGGGCCGAGGCGTCGCGCCGGCGCATCTCGTACGCCCTCTGCGACGACCGGCAGACGCTGCTCTGGTTCGCCAACCAGCGGGCCGTCGAATACCACCCGACGCTCGGCCGGGCCGCGCAGCCCGAGCACCCGACCCACCTGGTGCTCGACCTCGACCCGCCGGAGGGCGACTCGTTCCCGGCCGCCGTGCGGGTCGCGCTGCTGGTCCGGCAGGCGCTCGCCGACGCCGGGCTGGCCGGCGCGGTGAAGACGAGCGGCGCGAAAGGGCTGCACGTGATCGTGCCGGTCGACCCGGCCACCACGGCGGAGGAGGCCGCCGCCGCGACCCGGGCGCTCGCCGTCCGTACCGAACGGCTCGACCCGGCGGCCGCGACCACCGCGTTCATCGTCGCCGACCGCCGCGGCCGCGTCTTCGTCGACTCCACCCGGGCGTACGGGGCGACTGTGGTGGCCGCCTACAGTCCCCGGATCCGGCCCGGCGCCCCCGTGTCGTACCCGGTGGGCTGGACCGACCTGGAGAGCGCGAGCCCAGCCGACTTCACCGTGCGGACCGTGCCCGCGCTACTGGGCGACCGGGATCCCTGGGCGGAGGCGCTGCCCGCGCCGCAGCGGCTGCCGGCGGACCTGGTCGAGCAGGGACGGACCATCCCGGTGGCCCGGGTGCAGGCGATGCACGAGGGCAAGCGGCGCGCCAAGGCCCGCCGCGAGGCCGGGTGAGCCCGGTCCGCGTCAGCGCCGCCCGGTCCTCGCCGCCGGCGGGTGCTTGCCCCAGGTGAACGCGATCAGCACCACGGCCAGGGCCCAGGTGACGATCATCGTCCAGATCGGGTGGGTCTCGGTGGCCGGGCGGCGGGCTCGCCCGCGTCCACCTCCCGCAGGATCCGCGCGGCGCGGGGCAGGTCGCCGCAGGCGGTTGCGCGGCCGCGTTCGCCAGGGCCAGCCGGATGGCGCCGCCGGGGGAGGGGCTGCGTTCGTGCGCCCGCTGAGCCGCCGCCACCAGCTCGGCGGCGTCGGGGTGCCCGAACCGGGCCGCCAGCGACGCCAGCATGGTGAGCGTCCAGCTCCGCCCCGCGACGTCCAGCTCCTGGTTCAGCGCCCGCCCGAGGTACGTCAGGGACAGCGAGGGACGCTGGGTCGCGTAGTAGGCGCCGAGCCGCCCGAGCAGCATCGCCCGCTGGCGTGGCCCGTACCGGTCGGCGGCGACCTCCCGGTGCAGCATCCGCAGCGTCTCGTCCACCCGGCCCGCCAGGTAGAGGTTGTCGGCGACGTCGACCAGCCAGGCCAGGCGCGCCTCCGCCGCCCCGGGCGCGGGGGCGGCCAGCAGCAGATCAGCGGCCAGGCTGGGACCGACCGCCGGGTCGACCGCCAGCCGCGCGGCCAGCGCCGAGGCGGACCGGCTCACCGCCGGCAGGACCCGCAGCAGCTGCCGGGCCGCCTGGGCCGGGCGCCCGGCGTCGGCGAGCACCTCGGCCGCCGCCTCGCGCAGCGCCTGCCGCACCGAGGGCGGGGTGTCCCGCAGTACGTCGTCGCGCAACGCGATGGAAGACAGCCGCAGCCCGGCGGCGGTGTCGACGAGGAACCCGCGCGCGATCAGCTCCTCCACCGTCGCGTCGATCCGCTCGTCCGACGTGGTGCCGGTGTGCGCGGCCACCGCTTCGAGGAACCACAGCCCGCAAGGGGCGTCCGCGACGGCGACGGCGCGCATCACCGATCGGTGCGCGGTGGTCAGCGAGGAGGGTACGCCCGTGTGCATCTTGGGGCGGTTGGTCAACGGAGTCTCGGGCAACTGGCTCACCTTCGCAGGTGCTGGGGTTCGACCCGTTCACCGCGAGGTTAGCCAGCCGTGACCTGCCCATCCCCGAATTCGGGGACACTGCTGCGCACGCCGGGGACACGACGAAGGCCCCTGACCGGGCTGGTCAAGGGCCTTGCGATGACTGCTCTGGTGCCCCCGGCAGGATTCGAACCTGCGCTCCCGCCTCCGGAGGGCGGTGCTCTATCCCCTGAGCTACGGGGGCTCAGCGACCCGAGAAGAGTAGCAAACCCCCTCCCGGATCACCGAATCGGTACCCCGCGAGTCGATCTTCGTCGGATCAGGCGGCGGCGACGGCGCGACCACAGCTCGGCAGCGGATGCAGCACGACGCGCCGGGGCAGCCGACGGGGCCATTCGTTGCGCGGCCACGAGCCGTCCACGATCAGGTGCACCGTGCGCTCCTCGGCGCCGCTGAGCCGCAGCACGAAGTCCCGGGGCAGCGGAGGATCCACCGACGGCGTGGTGACCATGAACCGCACCCGTCCCCGCGACGAGACCGCCGAGACCACGTCGGCGGCGGGCATGGTGCCGCGCAGGCGTACCCGGCCGATCCAGTAGACCTCGGCGGCGTGCTCCTGGGCCGCCCGCGTGATCGTCGGGTACTCGCTGCGTACCCACCGCTCGACCGCGCTGACGCACAGGCCGCAGGCCCGCTCGCGCGGCTCGCGCGGCCCCAGACCCCAGGCCCGCAGGTACGCCCCGACGGTGCCGGCGTCCATCGCCAGCCCGAACCGGCGCTCGATGAGGGCGGTCAGGCTCTGCCGTGTCCAGAGCTCCTCGTCGAGGCCGAACTCGTCGGGGTGGACCCCCCGGAGCACGTCGATGAGTTCGAGTTCCTGTTCGCGGCTGAGCGTTCCCGGCTCGCCCTGCCGCAGTCCGCGACGGACGGCTGCCACCGCTCCGTCACCGCCGATGGTGTGGCGTCGGCACCAGCTGGTCACCGACCGCCCTGCGTCTCTGAGTGCAACCCCCACGTCTTGGGCAACGAGCCCGAATCGCAACTGGTCACGATATGTGGGTAGAAAACTCTCCAACCCCCACAATGACCCGTTAACCCCAAACCGTTACAAACCCCCAAACCGGGACATCTCACCCCCGGCCCCAACCTTCGACGTGGCCTCTCCGTCCCACCTCGACCGGCCCGCCTGCCTCAAACACATCACCCCGGGCCACGAGCCCACCCTTGATCGACTCCATCTCGCCGAAGTGGCTGCATCACACCCACCCTGATCTCGCCACCTCCCCGAACTGGTGTCGATCAAGAGCGGGGATGCCGCCACTTCCCCGAGCTGGTGTCGATCAAGCTCCGAACCGGAAGCGCGGGTACGCGAGGCGGGTGGGATGCCCCTGTCGGGCCGGCCCTCGGCCACCAGCCGACCCTCGGCACGGCCACCCCGTCCCACCCCGTCCTACCTCGACCGGCCAGCCTGCCCGAGCACATCACCCTGCTCTTGATCCACTCCACCTCGCCGAAGTGGTTGCATCCCACCCACCTTGACCCCGCCACCTCCCCGAACTGGTGTCGATCAAGGGCGGGGATAACGCCACCTCCCCGAGCTGGAGTGGATCAAGAGCGGGGAGGCGGCCGCTTCCCCGAACTGGTGTCGATCAAGCTCCGAACCGGAAGCGCGGACGCGCGAGGGGCGGGCGAGGATGCCCTGTCGGGCCGACCCGGGCCGTCCTCGCCCATCCTCCCGCGATCTTGCACTTGCGGCCCTCGCGTAACGGGGCGAATCAGACATGGCCGGGGCAGTAACTGCAAGATCGCCGGGGCGGGCGGGCGGGCTCGCGGGCGGGGACGGGGGAGGCCCGGTGCCCCTGGGAAGGGGGACCGGGCCTCGGGGGTCTTGCGGGGTGGCGGGTGGTGTTACGGGGTGCCGCCCAGGCGCTTCAGCGCCGCGCTCAGGTTGGTCAGGTCGTTCTGCTGCGTGTTCTTCATGACCTGCGCGACCGCCAGCACGTCGTCGTCACGCCCCTGCTCGAGGATGCCGTCGATCATGTGCACGCCGCCGATGTGGTGGCGGATCATCATCTGCAGGAAGAGCACGTCGAACTCGCGGCCGCTCGCGGCGCGCAGCTTCGCCATCTCCTCCGGCGTGGCCATGCCCGGCATCAGGCCGTCCTTGATCAGCCCGCCGCCGTCCTTCATCCACGCCATCGGCGCCTGCCCGCCGGTCGGGTCCAGCTTCCAGGACCGCAGCCAGGTCTGCATGGTGCCGATCTCGCCCTGCTGGCCGGTGGCGATGTCCACGCCGACCTGGCGTACCTCAGGGTCCTGCCCCTGGTTGAACGCGAGCAGCCCCATGGCCACGGCCTGGTTGTGGTGGGCGGTCATGTCCCGGGCGAACCCGGCCTCCGCCGAGTTCTCACCCGGCCGGGTGAGCGTGGGGGTGAGCAGACCGCCGGCGTACCCGAGGAGCAGCCCGACCACGAGGGCGGCGACCACCGCCGGCAGGCCGTAGCGGCGCATCGCGCCCCGGCCGCCCTGGTCGGCGGCCGGAGCCTCGTCCAGCTCGCTGTCGGTGGTCACCGGAGCGGTCATCGCGGCGTCGTCCTTACTGGGTGGGCTGCTGGGGCATGGTGTTCTGCAGGTTGTCGCGCGGAGCGGTGCCGGTGGCCGTGACGCCCTGGTCGCAGAGCGCGTTCGGGCCCTCGATGGAGGCGTTCACCCGCAGCGTCTTGATGAAGTCGTCGATGCGGCCGTCGTCGGCGTTGTCGACCTTGAGCTGGTAGCCCCAGGCCTGCAGCGAGATCGGCTTGTCCAGCCCCTCGAACGGGCTGAGCATCAGCTTCTCCTTGCCCTGCACCTTGCTCTTGAGCTTCTCCACCTGGTCGGCGGGCAGGTCCGGGCGGTAGGTGATCCAGACCGTGCCGTGCTCCAGGCTGTGCACCGCGTGCTCGTTGGCGATCGGGGCGTCGTAGACGTCACCCATGCAGTTCTGCCAGGCCTGGTTGTGCGGGCCGCCGACCGGCGGGAGGACGTCGTACTTGATCGCGCCGGGCTGGTGGTTGCCGCCCTTGACCAGGTCCTTGTCCTTCTCGCGGTAGTCGACGATGCCGTTGATCGCCTGGGCCCGCTTCTCCCACGGCTGGCCGCCCTGGTAGACCGCCCAGGCGCCGACGCCGATGATGCCCACGGCCAGCACGCCGACCGCGACGAACAGGGCGATCGGGCCCCACGAGCGACCCTGGCTCACCTTCACCGGGGCGATCGGCTTGCGGCCCTTGCCGCCGGCACCGGGCCGTGGCGTGCCCTTGCCGCCCCCGGCCTTGCCCGCGCCGGCCTTCGCGGCTGGCTTGTCGGCAGCCGCGGGCCGGCCGGCGGCCGGCTTCTTGCCGGTGCTGACCACGGTGGGACGGCGCTCCGGGCCGCCCGGGGTGCTGATGCTCATCGTGCCTCGTCAGGTCGGTCGGTCAGGGGGGCCGCGGGGCCGGTTCACATGCTGGGTCGCCGCCGCGGTGCCCGAGTCTACCCCCGATAACATGGATCAGTGACTCCCGCAGAACTCGCCGAGGTCGTCCTCGCCGCAGCCCACGCCGTCTTCGACGAGCGCGGGCTGGACCGCGCCGCGCTGCCCGCGCAGACCACCGTCGAGCGACCCCGTAACCCGGATCACGGCGACTACGCCTCGACGCTGGCGCTCCAGCTCAGCAAGAAGGTGGGCGTACCCCCGCGGGAACTGGCGACCGCGCTGGCCGACGAGCTGGCCAAGGCGCCGGGGGTCAAGTCGGTGGAGATCGCCGGGCCGGGCTTCCTGAACGTCCGCCTCGACGCGGCCGCCGCCGGTCAGCTCGCCAAGCTCATCGTCGAGGCCGGCCCGGCGTACGGGAGCAGCGACACCCTCGCCGGGCAGCGGATCAACCTGGAGTTCGTCTCGGCGAACCCGACCGGCCCGGTGCACATCGGCGGGGTCCGCTGGGCGGCCGTCGGTGACGCGCTCAGCCGACTGCTGCGCGCCACCGGCGCCGAGGTCGGCACGGAGTACTACTTCAACGACGCCGGCTCCCAGATCGACCGGTTCGCCCGCTCGCTGCTGGCCGCCGCGCAGGGCCAGCCCGCGCCGGAGGACGGCTACGGCGGCGCGTACATCGCGGAGATCGCCGCCGAGGTGGTCCGCCGCCGGCCGGACGTGCTCGACCTCACCCCGGACGCCGCCGAGGAGGTCTTCCGGACCGAGGGCGTCCAGCTCATGTTCGCCGAGATCAAGTCCTCGCTGCGCGACTTCGGTGTGGAGTTCGACACCTACTTCAACGAGAAGGACCTGCACGACCAGGGCGCGCTGGACGCGGCGCTGGCCCGGCTGCGGGAGCAGGGGCACGTCTTCGAGTCCGAGGGCGCGACCTGGCTGCGCACCACCGAGTTCGGCGACGACAAGGACCGGGTGCTGCGCAAGTCCAACGGCGAGTGGACGTACTTCGCCGCCGACTGCGCCTACTACCTGAACAAGCGGGAGCGCGGCTTCGACCGGGTCGTGATCATGCTGGGCGCCGACCACCACGGCTACATCGGCCGGATGAAGGCGATGTCGGCCTGCTTCGGCGACGACCCGGCGCGCAACCTGGAGATCCTCATCGGCCAGCTGGTCAACCTGGTCCGCGACGGCGCCCCGGTGCGGATGAGCAAGCGGGCCGGCACCGTGGTCACGCTGGAGGACCTGGTCGACGCGATCGGCGTGGACGCGGCCCGGTACGCGCTGGCCCGCTACTCGGCCGACTCGCCCATCGACATCGACGTGGAGCTGTGGACCCGGGCGAAGAACGACAACCCGGTCTACTACGTCCAGTACGTCGCGGCGCGTACCGCCGGGGTGGCCCGCAACGCGGCCGAGATCGGGCTGACCCGGGGTGACGCCGCCGCGTTCCAGCCCGAGCTGCTCGGCCACGACAAGGAGAACGAGCTACTCAAGGCGCTCGCCGAGTTCCCCGCGGTGGTGGCCACCGCCGCCGAGCTGCGGGAGCCGCACCGGGTGGCGCGCTACCTGGAGGAGAGCGTCGCGCAGGCGTACCACCGGTTCTACGACAACTGCCGGATCGCCCCGCAGGGCGACGAGAAGATCACCGACACCCACCGGGCGCGGCTCTGGCTCAATGACGCGACCCGGGTGGTCATCGCCAACGGCCTGCGCCTGCTCGGGGTGTCCGCGCCGGAGCGGATGTAGTCATGCGGGCGCATGAGGCAGGAGCGCTGCACGGCGAGATCGGCAGCCGGGGGCCGGCCTGGCTGCGTACCCCGGTCGACGTCAACGCCCTGGTGCCGCAGCTGTGGCCGCGCAACGTGGTGCGCGGCCCGGCCGGCGCGCTGACCGTCGCGGGCCTGGACGTCCGCGACCTGGCCGCCGAGTACGGCACCCCGGCGTACGTGCTGGACGAGGACGACCTGCGCGAGCGCTGCCGCGAGTTCCGCGCGGCTTTCCCGGACACGGACGTCTACTACGCCGGCAAGGCCTTCCTGTGCCGCGCGGTGGTCCGGATGATCGCCGAGGAGGGCCTGTTCCTCGATGTCTGCACCGGCGGTGAGCTGGCCACCGCGCTGTCGGCCGGGATGCCGGCGGAGCGGATCGGCTTCCACGGCAACAACAAGTCGGTCGCCGAGCTGACCCGGGCGGTCGACGCCGGGGTGGGGCGGATCATCGTCGACTCGTTCACCGAGATCGACCGGCTCTCCGAGCTGGCCCGCGAGCGCGGGGTACGCCCGAAGGTGCTGGTCCGGGTCACCGTCGGCGTGGAGGCACACACCCACGAGTTCATCGCCACCGCGCACGAGGACCAGAAGTTCGGCTTCTCGCTCGCCGGCGGCGCCGCCGCCGCGGCCGCGTTCAAGATCCTCGACGAGGACGTGCTGGAGCTGCGCGGCCTGCACTCGCACATCGGCTCGCAGATCTTCGACGCCAGCGGCTTCGAGGTGTCCGCCCGCCGGGTGCTCGCGCTCCAGTCGCAGATCCGCGACGCCCGCGGCGTGGAGCTGCCCGAGCTGGACCTGGGCGGCGGCTTCGGCATCGCGTACACCACCCAGGACGACCCGGCGTCGCCGCACGACCTGGCGAAGCGCCTGCGCAAGATCGTCGACGGGGAGTGCGCGGCGGAGAACCTCGCCGTGCCGCACCTGTCGGTCGAGCCGGGCCGCGCGATCGTCGGCCCGGCCGTGTTCACGCTCTACCAGGCCGGGACCGTGAAGGACGTGGACGGCCTCCGCACCTACGTGAGCGTGGACGGGGGGATGAGCGACAACATCCGTACCGCGCTCTACGACGCCTCGTACTCGGCCACGATGGCGAACCGCACGTCGACGGCGCAGCCGATGCTCGCCCGCGTGGTGGGAAAGCATTGTGAGTCCGGGGACATCGTGGTGAAGGATGAATTTCTGCCCGCCGACGTGCAGCCCGGAGATCTTGTTGCGGTGCCCGGCACCGGGGCGTACTGCCGGAGCATGGCCAGCAACTACAACCATGTCCCGCGGCCCCCGGTCGTCGCCGTCCGTGACGGTCGGGCGCGGCTGATCGTCCGCCGGGAGACCGAAGACGACCTGCTGGCATTGGATGTGGGATGACCTCACCGGTTCGCTTGGCGCTGCTCGGCTGTGGCACGGTCGGTAGCGACGTGGTCCGACTGCTGCACGAGCAGTCGGCCGACCTCGCCGCCCGGATCGGCGCCCCGCTGGAGATCGCCGGGATCGCCGTACGCCGGCTCGGCCGTGACCGCGGCGACCTGCCGGTCGACCCGGCGCTGTTCACCACCGACGCGCTCGGGCTGATCAAACGCGACGACGTGGACGTGGTGGTCGAGGTGGTCGGCGGCATCGAGCCGGCCCGCGGCTGGCTCGTCGAGGCGCTGCGCGCGGGCAAGAGCGTGGTCACCGCCAACAAGGCGCTGCTCGCCGAGGACGGCGCGACGCTGCACGACGCCGCCGCCGAGGGCGGCGCCGACCTCTACTACGAGGCGAGCGTCGCCGGGGCGATCCCGCTGCTGCGCCCGCTGCGCGAGTCGCTGCACGGCGACCGGATCACCCGGGTCACCGGCATCGTGAACGGCACCACCAACTTCATCCTCTCCGCCATGGACGCCACCGGCGCCGGCTTCGCCGAGGCGCTGGAGGAGGCCACCGAGCTGGGGTACGCCGAGGCGGACCCGACGGCCGACGTGGAGGGCTTCGACGCCGCCGCCAAGGCCGCCATCCTCGCCTCGCTGGCGTTCCACACCCGGGTGACCGCCGCCGACGTGCACCGCGAGGGCATCACCGAGGTGACCGCCGCCGACGTGGCCAGCGCCAAGGCCATGGGCTGCACGATCAAGCTGCTCTGTATCGCCGCCCGGGGCGTCGACCCGGAGGGCCGGGAGACGGTGAACGTCCGGGTGCACCCGGCGATGATCCCGCTGACCCACCCGCTCGCGAGCGTCGGCGACGCGTTCAACGCGGTGTTCGTCGAGGCCGACGCGGCCGGGCAGCTCATGTTCTACGGCCGGGGCGCCGGTGGCGCGCCCACCGCCAGCGCGGTGCTCGGCGACGTGGTGGCGGTGGCCCGCAACCGCCTCGCCGGGGTACGCGCGGCCAGCGAGTCCGCGTACGCCGACCTGTCGGTGCGGCCGATGGGCGAGGCGCTCACCCGCTACCACATCAGCCTCGACGTGGCCGACCGCCCGGGTGTGCTGGCCGGGGTTGCGGGGGTCTTCGCCCGGCACGAGGTGTCCATCGCCACGGTGCGGCAGGGCCCGGCCGGCGGCGACGCGGAACTGGTTATCGTCACCCACGTCGCGCCCGACGCCGCGCTCGCGGCCACCGTCCGTGAGCTGCGCGGACTGGACATCGTCCGCTCGGTGACGAGCGTGCTGCGGGTGGAGGGCGGCGCGTAACCGGCGCGTCCCGCCTGATGGTTAAGGCAGGGTGTGCCGGTGGCCGGCCGGGCAGGCTGGTCCACGCTGTTGGCAGGCCCCGGAGCGGGGCGACAGAGGCGAGGAGCGCGACATGTGGCGGGGACTGATCGAGGCGTACCGGGACCGGCTGCCGGTCACCGACGCGACTCCCGTCGTCACCCTGCACGAGGGCAACACGCCGCTGCTGCCGGCGCCGGTGCTCTCCGCCCGGGTCGGCGCGGACGTCTGGCTCAAGGTCGAAGGGGCCAACCCGACCGGCTCGTTCAAGGACCGGGGCATGACGGTCGCCGTCTCCAAGGCCGTCGAGGCCGGTGACAAGGCGATCATCTGCGCGTCCACCGGCAACACCAGCGCCTCCGCCGCCGCGTACGCGGCCCGCGCCGGGATCACCTGCGCGGTGCTGGTGCCGCAGGGCAAGATCGCGCTGGGCAAGCTGGCCCAGGCGCTCGTGCACGGCGCGAAGCTGCTCCAGGTGCAGGGCAACTTCGACGACTGCCTCGGGCTGGCCGGCAAGCTCGCCCAGGACTACCCGGTCGCGCTGGTCAACTCCGTCAACATCGACCGGCTGCACGGCCAGAAGACCGCGGCCTTCGAGATCGTCGAGGCGCTCGGCGACGCGCCCGACATCCACTGCCTGCCGGTCGGTAACGCCGGCAACATCACCGCGTACTGGATGGGCTACTCCGAGGACCTGCGCGACGGCAAGGCCACGAAGGCCCCCCGGATGTACGGCTTCCAGGCCGCCGGCGCGGCCCCCATCGTCACCGGCCAGGTGGTGCCGGAGCCGTCCACGATCGCCACCGCCATTCGGATCGGCAACCCGGCGAGCTGGACCAAGGCCCTCGACGCGCGGGACGCCTCCGGCGGCCTGATCTCCGCCGTCACCGACCGGGAGATCCTGTCGGCGTACCGGCTGCTGGCCCGCGAGGTGGGCGTCTTCGTGGAGCTGGGCAGCGCGGCCAGCGTCGCCGGTCTGCTCCAGCAGGCCGCCGCCGGCAAGGTGCCGGCCGGGTCGCGGGTGGTCTGCACGGTCACCGGGCACGGTCTGAAGGACCCGGAGTGGGCCATCTCGACCGCGCCCGCGCCGGTGACGATCGCCAACGACGCGCTGGCCGCCGCGCGCTCCCTCGACCTGGTCTGATCCCTCCGTCTCCCGCGTCGTTCCCGGACCGGCCGGCGCCCTCCGCGCTCGACCCATGCCAGTTCGGGGAGGTGGCGGTATCCCCGTCCTTGATCGACTCCAGATCGGGGAAGTGGCGGGGTCGGGGTGGGTGGGATGTAGCCACCTCGGCGAAGTGGAGTCGATCAAGGCGGGCGCGGGCGACCCTCAAGCACGGCGATGTCATCGGCTGGGGCGGATGCCGGGAGTGTCGGGCCGTGCGGCAGACTCAGGGCCCCGCAAACCCCCTCTTCAGGAGTGAGTAACGCCGATGTCGCTGCTCGCCAGATTCAGTCTCGCCAACCGGGGCCTGATCGCCCTCGTCGCGTTGGTGACGACGGCGTTCGGGCTGTTCGCCGTGCCGTCGCTGAAGCAGCAGCTCCTGCCGTCGCTGGAGTTTCCCGCCGCGTTCATCGTGGCGACGTACCCGGGTGCCGCGCCGGAGATCGTCGAAGCCCAGGTCGCCGAGCCGATCGAGAACAGCCTCAAGGGCATCCCGGGCCTGGACACGGTCACCTCGACCTCGCGCGAGGGCTCGGCCACGGTCCAGGTGCAGTACGAGTTCGGCACCGACCTGGACGACGTGGTCAACAAGATGGAGACCGCGCTCAACCGGATCGATGCCCAGTTGCCCGAGGGCGTCGACCCGCAGGTGATCGCCGGCAGCACCGACGACCTGCCCGCCGTGGTGGTCGCCGCGACCGGTGACGGCGACGAGCGGGCGCTGGCCGAGAAGCTGCGTACCGCCGTCGTGCCGGAGCTGGAGGCGCTGGACGGCGTCCGGTCGGTGGACGTCACCGGCGCCCGGGACCAGATCGTGACGATCACGCCGGACCCGGCGAAGCTCGCCGCCGCCCGGGTGGCGCCGACCGCCATCGCGTCGGCGCTCAAGAGCAACGGTGTGGCGGTGCCGGCGGGCGCGCTCGCCGACGGCGACCGGTCGCTGCCGGTGCAGGTGGGCACGCCGATCCGGACGCTCGACGACCTGCGCGGCATCGTGCTCACCACGGCGCCCGCCGCCCCGGTACGCCTCGGCGACGTCGCAGCGGTGGAGCAGCAGCTCGCCCCGGCGACCTCGTTGACCCGTACCAACGGCAAGCCCAGCCTGGGCATCGCGGTGACGGCCGCTCCGGACGGCAACGCGGTGGAGATCTCGCACGAGATCCGGGACCGGCTGGACGAGCTGGGTGACGCCGCGGGCGCCGAGCTGACAGTGGTCTTCGACCAGGCCCCGTTCGTCGAGAAGTCCATCGAGAGCCTGACCACCGAGGGCCTGCTGGGCCTGGTCATGGCGGTCGTGGTGATCCTGGTGTTCCTGCTGTCGGTGCGTTCCACGGTGGTCACCGCGGTGTCCATCCCGCTGTCGGTGCTGGTCGCGCTGATCGTGCTCTGGTCCGGCGACTACTCGCTCAACCTGCTCACCCTGGGCGCGCTGACCATCGCGGTGGGCCGGGTGGTGGACGACTCCATCGTGGTGCTGGAGAACATCAAACGGCACCTGGAGTACGGCGAGCCGAAGCGGGACGCGATTCTCACCGCGGTCCGCGAGGTGGCCGGCGCGGTGACCGCGTCCACGCTCACCACTGTCGCCGTGTTCGCGCCGATCGCCCTGGTGGGCGGCTTCGTCGGGCAGCTCTTCGCCCCGTTCGCGATCACCGTGACGGTGGCGCTGCTCGCCTCGCTGCTGGTGTCGCTCACTGTCATCCCGGTGCTGGCGTACTGGTTCCTGCGGCCGCGCGGCGGCGCCGACGACGCCGCGGCCCGGCGGGAGGCCGAGGAGAAGGAGCTGCGCAACCCGCTGCAGCGGGCGTACCTGCCGGTGATCGACTTCGCCACCCGCTCCCGGAAGACCCGGTGGGCGACCGTCGGCCTGGGCCTGCTGGTGCTCCTGGGCACGTTCGGGCTGGCACAGAAGCTGGAGACGAACTTCCTGGACGACTCGGGCCAGGACACGCTCGCCATCCGGCAGGAGATGCCGGCCGGCACCTCGCTCGCCGGCACCGACCGGGCCGCCGCGCGGATCGAGGAGGTGCTGCGGCGTACCCCCGGGGTGGAGACCTACCAGGTCAGCGCCGGTGGTGGCGACAACCCGTTCGCCGGCGGCGGCAGCGACCGGGCCACCTGGTCGCTGTCGCTCTCCGACGACACCGACGCCGCGACGGTACGCCAGGGTCTGCGCAAGGAGTTCGACGCGCTCGGCCCGGAGGTGGGCGAGCTGACGTTCGGCGGCGGGCAGAACGCCTCGGCCAACCAGGTCGAGGTGGTGGTGCAGGCCGCCGACCAGGAGACGCTGACCCGGGCGGCCGAGGCGGTACGTGCCGCGATGGCCGACACGCCGGGCGTGGAGGACGTCACCAGCAGCCTGGCCACGCGGGTGCCCCGCGTCGAGGTGACTGTGGACCGGGTCGCCGCGGCCCGCGCCGGGCTCACCGAGGCGGCCGTCGGGCAGCTCGTCGCGCAGGTGTACCGGGGTGCGCCGCTGGGCCAGGTCACGCTCGACGGCACGGCTCAGACCGTGGTCCTGAGCAGCGGCGCCCGGCCGCCGCTGACCGTGGCGGAGCTGCGGGCGCTGCCGGTCGGCGCGGTGCCGCTGGACGCGATCGCGGACGTCAACCAGGTCGAGGGCCCGCAGCAGGTGACCCGGATCGACGGCGAGCGCAGCGTCTCGGTCACCGGCACGGCGACCGGCTCGAACCTCGGCGCCACCACGCAGGAGCTGCAGAAGCGGCTGGACGCGCTGGACGTGCCGGGCGCCACGTACGAGATCAGCGGCGTCAGCGCCGACCAGGCGGACGCGTTCGCGGACCTCGGGCTCGCGGTGCTGGCCGCCATCGCGATCGTCTTCCTGATCATGGTGGCCACGTTCCGCAGCCTCACCCAGGCGCTGATCCTGCTGATCTCGGTGCCGTTCGCGGCGACCGGGGCGATCGGGCTGCTGCTGGTCACCGGGACGCCGCTGGGCGTGCCGGCGCTGATCGGCGTGCTCATGCTCGTCGGCATCGTGGTGACGAACGCGATCGTGCTGCTGGATCTGATCAACCAGTACCGGGCGCAGGGCATGGATGTGACCGAGGCCGTGGTGGAGGGCGGCCGGCGCCGGCTGCGGCCGATCCTGATGACAGCCGTCGCGACGATCTTCGCGTTGCTGCCGATGGCGCTCGGCCTGACCGGTGAGGGCGGCTTCATCTCCAAGCCGCTGGCGATCGTGGTGATCGGCGGCCTGCTCAGCTCGACGTTGTTGACGCTGGTGCTGGTGCCGACGCTCTACACGATGGTGGAGCACACCAAGGGCTCGTTCCGGGCCCGGCGCCGGGGCGCGGCGGCGCCGGTCGAGCCGGAGCCGGCGGCCGATCCGGTGCCGGTGCCGGTCGGCGGCGGCGAGGAGCGCGTCGAGGAGCGGGCTCGGGTCGCGCCGCCACCGGCCCGCCCGTCGGGCGCGCTGATCGACGGTACGGACCAGTTCGAGGTGCTCCGCCTGCCCAAGAGCCGCCGTTCCCCGCTTCCCCCCACCGAGTGACGGGTCGGGAGGGGCCCGCGCGGCCCCTCCCGACACCTCGACGCACGGGACACACCAGAAGCGCATCCGGCGGTACGCTCGGTGAGCTGATGCCTACTTTCGGTGCGGGGGCGCGATGGGGGTCGCGGGCCAGTGGAATCGACGTACCGTGCTGCGCCGGTCCGCGCTGCTGTTGGGCGGCGCCGCGCTCGGCTCCGCCGCCACCGTGGAGAGCACCTGGGTGGCCGACCGCCGCCTCCCGCTGGCGGGCGGCCCGGCCAGCGCCACGCTCGGCAACCGCCACCAGGACGTCGGTCGCGGCGGGGTCCAGGTCGTCTGGGGCGTACGCACCGACGAACCCCTGGTGGCGCTCACCTTCGACGACGGCCCCCGCCCACAGTGGACCCCGATGGTGCTGGACACGCTGGCCGAGCACCGGGTGCCGGCCACCTTCTTCCTGGTCGGTGAGCGGGCGCGCCGGCACGCCCCGCTGGTCCGGGACCGGATGGACGGCCACGAGGTCGGCAACCACAGCTGGGCGCACCGCGACCTGGCCCGGATGGACGCCGCGACGGTCTACGACGACCTGCGCCGCAGCCACGACGCGATCACCGCGGCCACCGGATCGTCCCCGCGACTGCTCCGCCCGCCCTGGGGACATCTGGGCGGCGCGGTGCTGTACGCCTCGGCCCGGCTGGACTACCGGCTGGTGCTGTGGACGCTGCAGATGGTCGAGAGCGAGTTCCCGCACGACCCGGCCGGGCACGCCCGGCGGATCGTGGCCGACGTGCGCCCCGGCACGATCGTGCTCGGGCACGACGTGGGCGACGACCGGCGGCTGGTCGCGCTCCGCGGCCTGCCCGACATGATCGACGGGTTGCGGGCCCGGGGATACACCTTCGTCACGGTCTCCGACCTGCTGCGCCGAGCTGCCGGTGGGGGAGCGGCCCGATAGGGTGCCCGCGTGTCGCCCACCCTCTCCGTCCTCGTCCGCAACCGCGACTTCCGCCATCTGTTCATCGCCGAGCTGGTCGTGTTCGGCGCGGACTGGTTCGTCATGGTGCCGCTGCTGGTGCTGCTGCCGGAGCTGACCGGCAGCGGGGTGTGGGGCGCGCTGGTGCTGGCCGTGGACACCGGCACCACCGCGTTGCTGCTGCCGTACGCCGGGACCGTGGCCGACCGGTTCGACCGCCGCAAGGTGATGATGGCGGCGAACATCGCGGCCCTGGCCGGTGTCCTGCTGCTGCTCGGTGTGCGCGGCGCCGGCACGGCCTGGCTGGCGCTGGCGGCGATCGCGCTGGTGGCGGTGGCGAAGGCCTTCTACTCGCCGGCCGCCCAGGCCGCGCTGCCCAACGTGGTCGACCCGGCGGACCTGGCGGCGGCGAACGCGGTCGCCGGCTCGGCCTGGGGCACCATGACAGTGGTCGGCGCTTCACTCGGCGGCATCCTGAGCGCCGCGTACGGCCCGTACGCCAGCTTCTGGGTGGCCGCCGCGGGCCTGCTCGCCGCGTTCGGCCTGGCCGCGCTGATCCGCCGGCCCCTGCAGGCGCCGCGCGACCCGGCGGCGGCCGTGCCGCGCACCTGGGCGGCGATCCGGGAGGCGCTGCGCTACATCGTCCAGCGCCCGCGCGTGCTCGCGCTGGTCACCGTGAAGTCGGCAGTCGGCCTGGGCAACGGCGTGCTGACCGTCTTCCCGCTGCTCGCCGGCGTGTACGGCGTCGGCCCGGTCGGCGCGGGCCTGCTCTTCGCCGCCCGGGGCGCCGGGGCCCTGGTCGGTCCGATCCTGATGCGCCGGGTGCTCAGCAACCGGGCCTGGCTGCTGACCGGTCTGGCGCTGTCCATGTCGCTGTACGGCCTGGCCTATCTGGGCGCGTCGGTGGTGTCCTGGTTCCCGCTGGTGCTGGTCCTGGTCTTCCTGGCCCACCTGGGCGGCGGCAGCAACTGGGTGCTGTCCAACTACGCGTTGCAGGGCGAGGTGCCGGACCGGCTGCGCGGCCGGGTCTTCGCCACCGACATGATGCTGGCCACGCTCGCCATCGCGGTGAGTCAGCTGGTTGTGGCGCTCGTGGTGGACCGGGTGGACGAGCGCACCGTGCTGGTCGGTTGCGGCCTGGCCACCGTCGTCTACGCGCTCGGCTGGCGGTTCGCCACCCGGCGGCTCTCGCTCACCGACCCGGTCGACGCGCCCACCCCGGAGCGCACCGGCTGACACGCCGGTCCCACGCTCCGGGCGGTCCGGCCGGGCTGTCGGGGTGACGTCCTAGCATGAGCCGGTGCCGACGACCTTCCTCCCCGGCCCGGTCCGGGTCCGGGTGCCCGCGACCAGCGCCAACCTGGGCCCCGGCTTCGACGCGCTCGGCCTGGCGCTGGGCCGCCACGACGACGTCACGGCCGAGGTGACCGGCGGCGGCGTGCGGGTGGCGGTCACCGGCGAGGGTGCCGGTGAGCTGCCGGCCGACGAGCGGCACCTGATCGTGACCGCCATGCGGGCCACCTTCGACGTGCTCGGCGCGCAGCCGGCCGGCCTGGCGCTGGAGTGCGAGAACCGCATTCCCCAGGCGCGTGGGCTCGGCTCGTCCTCGGCCGCGATCGTGGCCGGGGTGCTGGCGGCCCGCGCCCTGGTTGCAGACGGCGAGCAGCGGATGGACGACGACGCCGCGCTGCGGTTGGCCGCCGAGTTGGAGGGGCATCCGGACAATGTCGCGCCCTGCCTGCTCGGGGGCTTCACGATCGCCTGGACGGAGCCGGGCGGCGCGCGGGCGGTGTCGCTGCCGGTGGCGCCGGCCGTGCGCCCGACCGTCTTCGTACCCGCCGAGCGGGGCCTGACCTCGGTGGCCCGGGCCGCCCTGCCGGCCACCGTGCCGCACGCCGACGCGGCGCTCAACGCGGGCCGGTCGGCCCTGCTGGTGCACGCGCTGACCACCGATCCGGCGCTGCTGCTGCCGGCCACCGTCGACCGGCTGCACCAGGAGCAGCGGGCGCCCGGGATGCCCGCCACCGCGGCGCTCGTCGGCGCGCTGCGTGCGGCTGGTGTGGCGGCTGTGGTCAGTGGGGCGGGGCCGACGGTGCTGGCGCTTTCCCAGGTCCCGGTGGGATTTGAGCCGGGAACAGATTGGCGCCGGTGGGAGTTGCCGATAGATGTCAGCGGTGCCCGGGTCATCCGGGGTAGACTTTGACACGCCGAGCGGGGCCCTGTTGCCGCAGGTCGGAAGAGTTGATTACGCTCTAGACCTAGCACAGCCGCGAAGCATGCGATCTTCCTGCGGTTCGGCGCACCCCCGAAGCTCTCGGCGGTCAGCCCGTCACCCCTGCCCAAGGCCCACGCCGCACCGCAGTTTCCACAGGTCGCCGCAGGCGGCGAGACCTGCTCACCGATGGTGGTGAGTCGGGAAACCACCGGCTGCTGTGTCACAGACTCCCGCGACGCGTCCATGCGAGGCGGGTGCACCGAGGCCGCCCGGCCACCTGGCTCCACGACTCCGGGCAGCTCCGGCCTATCGAGGGAAGGAATCCATTGAGCGACACCACCGACGTGACGTCGGATGTTTCCAACGTCGCTGGCGATGCCACCACCGCCGCCCCCACGCGCCGCCGCCGGAGCGGCACCGGCCTGTCGGCCATGCTGCTGCCGGAGCTCCAGAGCCTGGCCGCGTCGCTCGGCATCTCTGGTACGGCCCGCATGCGCAAGGGCGAGCTGATCAGTGCCATCACCGAGCGGCAGCAGGGCGGCGCCGCCGCCGGAACCCCTCGACCGCGCGCCGAGGTAGCGGCCGCGGCTGCTGCTCCCGCCCGTGAGGAGGTGCACGCGGAGGTCCGTGAGGAGCGGGCCGAGGCGCGCCCCGCCGAGCAGGCGCCCGCCGCCGAGGCGACCGAGGGCCGTACCCGTGGTCGCCGCAGCCGGACTGCGGCCGCGACCACCGAGGCCCGCCCGGCCGAGACGCCGGCGACCGAGGCGCGGCCGGCCGAGACGCCGCGCGCCGAGGAGGCGCCCGCCGAGACCGGCGAGCGGACCGACCGTGCCGAGCGCGGTGAGCGCAACGAGGGCCGGGGCCGTGAGCGCGGCGGCGAGCGTGCCGAGCGTGGCGGCGACCGGGCCGAGCGTGGCGACCGGGCCGAGCGTGGCGACCGGGCCGAGCGCGGCGACCGCAACGACCGGGGCGACCGCAACGACCGGGGTGACCGGGCCGAGCGGGGCGACCGTAACGAGCGTGCCGACCGGGGCGAGCGCGCCGAGCGCAACGACCGGGGCGACCGGAACGACCGGGGCGACCGCAACGACCGTGGTCAGCGCGCCGAGCGGGACAACGACGGCGACGACGACGGCGAGGGCGGCGGCCGGCGGGGCCGGCGCAGCCGGTTCCGGGACCGTCGTCGCGGCCGCGGCGAGCGGGGCGAGGGCGACAGCGGTGGCGGCCGCGAGCCGCAGGTCGGCGAGGACGACGTGCTCGTCCCGGTCGCCGGCATCATCGACGTGCTCGACAACTACGCCTTCGTCCGGACCACCGGCTACCTGGCCGGCCCGAACGACGTGTACGTCTCGATGTCCCAGATCAAGAAGTACGGCCTGCGCCGCGGTGACGCGATCACCGGCGCCGTGCGGGCCGCGCGGGACGGCGAGCAGCGGCGCGACAAGTACAACCCGCTGGTCCGGCTGGACACCATCAACGGGATGGAGCCGGACGAGGCGAAGCGCCGGCCGGAGTTCTACAAGCTCACCCCGCTCTACCCGCAGGAGCGCCTGCGGCTGGAGACCGAGCCGCACATCCTCACCACCCGGGTGATCGACCTGGTCATGCCGATCGGCAAGGGCCAGCGGGCGCTCATCGTGTCGCCGCCGAAGGCCGGCAAGACGATGGTGCTGCAGGCGATCGCGAACGCGATCACCCGCAACAACCCGGAGTGCCACCTGATGGTGGTGCTGGTCGACGAGCGGCCCGAAGAGGTCACCGACATGCAGCGCTCGGTGAAGGGCGAGGTCATCGCGGCCACGTTCGACCGTCCGCCGCAGGACCACACCACGGTGGCGGAGCTGGCGATCGAGCGGGCCAAGCGCCTGGTCGAGCTGGGGCACGACGTGGTCGTGCTGCTCGACTCGGTGACCCGGCTCGGCCGGTCGTACAACCTGGCGGCGCCGGCCAGCGGCCGGATCATGTCGGGTGGTATCGACTCCACCGCGCTCTACCCGCCCAAGCGCTTCCTCGGCGCGGCGCGCAACATCGAGAACGGTGGCTCGCTGACCATTCTCGCCACCGCGCTGGTGGAGACCGGGTCCATGGCGGACACGGTCATCTTCGAGGAGTTCAAGGGCACGGGTAACGCCGAGCTGAAGCTGGACCGGAAGATCGCCGACAAGCGTGTCTTCCCGGCGATCGACATCAACCCCTCCGGCACCCGCAAGGAGGAGGTCCTGCTCGCGCCGGAGGAGCTGGCGATCATCCACAAGCTCCGCAAGGTGCTGCACTCGCTGGACTCGCAGGCGGCGCTCGACCTCCTGCTGGACCGGCTCAAGCAGTCCCGCACCAACATCGAGTTCCTGATGCAGATCGCGAAGTCCACTCCGGGCGAGTGAGCTGACGGATCCGACGAACGAGGGGCACGGCCGTACGCGGCCGTGCCCCTCGTCGCGTACCGGGCACCGCCGATGGTGAAGTTTTCCTACGGTTCAGTCGCTAGGTATTGAAACTTCTGTTCATCGTCGGGTTGACTGTCGTCCATGCGAACCCGCAGTCGACCCGCCCGCCTCGCCGGCGTCCTGCTGCTGACGCCGTTGCTGACCATCACCGCGCCGACGCCGTCCGCCGCGACGGCCGCCGGGCCGTCGCCCGTCGCGCCGCCGGCCGCCACCGCCGCCGAGGACGCGCCACGCGCCTCGTCCCGCCCCGACCCCGCCGTCGCGCTCGCCGGTGTGGAGCCGGCCGGCGGCCTGGAGACCGCCAAGAGCACCCGGCCGGTCGCGCCCGGCCTGAGCCTGACCTCCTTCGACAGGTACGACGCGGCCGGCTGGCTGCGCGCCGACGCGCTCACCGCCGACCTGGGCGGCGGGCTGACGGTGGACTACGTGAACTCCGGCGAGGTGACCAGGGACGAGCCGCTGCGCGCCGCGGTGGACCGGTCCCGCGCGGTCGCGGCGGTCAACGGAGACTTCTTCGACATCAACAACTCCGGCGCCGCCCAGGGCGTCGGCATCCGCTCCGGCGAACTGGTGCAGTCGCCGATCGCCGGGCACCCCAACGCCGTCGGGATCAGCGCCCAGGGCGTCGGCCGGGTGGTCGAGGTCGGCTTCGAGGGCGCCGCGACGCTGCCCACCGGGCCGGTGCCGCTGACCCAGTTCAACAACATGGTGCAGCGCGACGGCGTGGGCGTGTTCACGCCGCTCTGGGGCTCGTACACCCGCAAGCGGGCCGTGGAGGGCGCGGCCCGGACGGTCGAGGTGACGCTGACCGGCGGCCGGGTGGCGAGTGTGGCCACCACGGCGGGCGAGGGGCCGATCCCGGCCGGCAGCACCGTGCTGCTGGGCCGCGAGGCCGGTGCCGACGCGCTCGCCGCGCTGCGGCCCGGCGACGCGGTGGACGTGACCTGGCGGCCGCGGGCCTCCGACGGCGGTGACCTGCGCGCCGCCGTGGGCGGCGGCAACGTGCTGGTCCGCGACGGCGTGGTGCAGGACATCGCCGACGCGTCGCTGGCCCCGCGCACCGCTGTCGGTTTCTCCGCCGACGGACGCAAGATGATCATGATGACGGTGGACGGCCGGCAGGTGGACAGCCGTGGCGTCACGCAGACCGAGATGGGCCGCATGATGGCCGAGCTGGGCGCCGCGAACGCGCTCAACCTCGACGGCGGCGGCTCCTCCACGCTGCTCGCCCGGGAGCCGGGCGCGGCCACGGTCCAGGTGGAGAACAGCCCGTCCGACGGCAGCGAGCGGCCGGTACCGAACGGGCTCGCCGTCTACGCCCCGAAGGGCAGCGGCCGGCTCACCGGCTACTGGCTGGAGACCGCCAGCGACCCGACCGCCGCGCCGGGCGTCGCACCGGTGCGCGGCGGCCGGCCGGACCGGGTCTTCCCCGGCCTCACCCGCCGGCTCACCGCCGCCGGATACGACGAGACGTACGGCCCAGCCGCCGGCGAGCCGCGCTGGCACGCCACCCACGGACGGGTCGACGGCGACGGCGTGTTCCGGGCCGCCGTCCCCGGCCGCAGCACCGTCACCGCCGCCCGCGGCCGGGCCCGCGGCACCATCGAGCTGACGGTGCTCGGCCCGCTGCAGCGGATCGACGGCACCGTCGACCGGGTCGGCCTGGACCGCGCCGGTGACAGCGGCCTGTTCGGCGTGGTCGGCTACGACGCCGAGGGCAACACCGCGCCGATCGAGCCGGCCGACCTGAAGCTGGAGTACGACAGGGACCTGCTCTCCGTCACCCCCACCGCCGACGGCAACCTGTCCGTCAAAGCGCTCGCCGCGACCGGCTCGGCGCTGGTCACCGCACGGGTCGGCAACCACAGCACGGTCCTGCCGGTGACCGTCGGGCTCACCGACGTGCCGGTGGCCGGGTTCGACGACGCGGCGTCCTGGAAGTTCAGCCAGGCCCGCGCCTCCGGGTCGGTCGCACCGGCCGAGGGGCACACCGGGAGCGGGCTGCGGATGTCGTACGACTTCAGCCAGTCCACCGGCACCCGGGCCGCGTACGCCGACCCGCCCGCGTGGATCGACGTACCGGGCCAGCCGCAGGCGTTCGGCATGTGGATCAAGGCCAACGGCACCGGCGAGTGGCCCAGCCTGCACCTGCACGACGCGCAGGACACCCAGTTCGTGCTGCGCGGCCCGTACCTGGACTGGACCGGTTGGAAGTACGTCGAGTTCGCCGTACCGCCGGGCGTGCAGTACCCGGTGCGGGTGCGCCGGTTCTACGTGGCCGAGACCGACCCGGCCAAGCAGTACCGCAGCGAGGTCGTGATCGACGACCTGGTGGCCCGGGTACCGCCGGACGTGCAGGCGCCGCCCGAGCCGAACCGCACCGACCGGGTGGTGCTGCGCGACGGCACTGTGGACGGGGCGCCCTGGCGCTTCGCGGTGCTCTCCGACGCCCAGTTCGTCGCCGCGAACCCGGACAGCGACCTGGTCGCCCAGGCCCGCCGTACGCTGCGCGAGGTCCGCGCCGCCCGGCCGGACTTCCTGATCATCAACGGCGACTTCGTGGACACCGCCTACCCGGCCGACTTCGCGCTGGCCAAGCGCATCCTGGACGAGGAGCTGGGCGGCGAGGTGCCGTATCACTACGTGCCCGGCAACCACGAGATCATGGGCGCGCCGATCGACAACTTCCGCAGCGTCTTCGGGGACACCTCGCGCGTCTTCGACCACCGGGGCACCCGGTTCCTCACGCTCAGCACGGCCACCGGCTCGCTGCGCGGCGGCGGGTTCGACCAGGTGGAGCTGCTGCGCCGGACGCTCGACCAGGCCGCCGGCGACCGCTCGGTGGGCTCGGTGGCGGTGCTGTTCCACCACCCGCCGCGCGACCCGAGCCCGGCCAAGGCCAGCCAGCTCGGCGACCGTAAGGAGGCGGCGCTGGTCGAGCAGTGGCTGGCCGACTTCCAGCACCGCACCGGCAAGGGCGCGCTGATGGTCAACGGGCACGTCGGCACGTTCCACGCCGACCGGGTGGACGGCGTGCCGTACGTGATCAACGGCAACTCGGGCAAGGACCCGTCGACCCCGGCGGCGCTCGGCGGGTTCACCGGCTGGACCGAGTTCGGGGTGGACCCGGTGACGCCGGGGGAGGCCGAGCGGGCCCGCCGCGACCCGCTGGCCGAGGGCCCGACGTGGGTGAGCGCGGAGATGCACGCCCACGTCGACCGGCTCGCGCTGACCTCGCCCGCGCAGGTGCGCCAGGGTTCGCCGGTGGACGTCACGGCCACGCTCACCCAGCCCAGCGGCCGGCAGGTGCCGGTGGCGGCGCCGGTCAGCGCCGACTGGTCCGGTTCGCCGAACCTGCACATCGGCGGCGCGACGGGCGTACGGCCGTGGCACGTGGCCCGGTTCGACCCGGCCACCGGCCGGCTGACCGCGCTGCGCCCGGGGGCGCAGGTGCTGCTGGCGGTGACCGTCAACGGCGTGAAGGCCGAGACGACTGTCACCACGGCCGCAGCGGTCCGCGCCCCCGCCGCCTGACCCGGAGGCCGGGGCTCCTCATCCTGGGGGAGGAGCCCCGCCCCCGGCCCCCGCCTCGCTCCGCCGCTCCGCTCCGTTGATCATGAAGTTGACCTGGACAAAAGCGACAGGAATTGCCGCCAAGTTCATGATCAGCAGGGTGGGGGGCGTGGGGGTGGGAATGCGGGAGTGTGGGCGGGCGTTGCGGGTGGCGGACCTCCTGTGCCGGGTGGAAGACGCCCGTGGCAGACTGGTCAATCGGCCACCGGTTCCGGTTCACGCCCGAGCCCGTCGCGGACGACGGGGAGCATCGACGGCGACCCGGCGACCACCGACGAAAGGACCGAGGCGACATGAAGCCCAACATCCACCCGGAGTACGTGACCACCGAGGTCCGCTGCTCCTGCGGCAACACCTTCACGACCCGCAGCACCGCCAAGGGCGGCGCCATCAGCGTCGAGACCTGCAGCGCCTGCCACCCGTTCTACACCGGTAAGCAGCGCGTGCTGGACACCGCCGGCCGGGTCGCGAAGTTCCAGCAGAAGTACGCCAAGGTTCAGGGCAAGAAGGCCAAGTAGCTCCGTCGACGACGCCCGTGTCCGGCTCCTGCCGGGCGCGGGCGTTCGTCCGTTTGTGCCGGTTTTCACCCCAAGGAGCATCCGCAGCATGAGCAGTGAGCGCCTGGCCGCCCTCCTCGACGAGTACGCCGAGCTGGAGCGGCGGCTGGCCGACCCGGCCATCCACGCCGACCAGGGCACCGCCCGGCGGGTCGGCCGCCGGTACGCCGAACTGGTCCCGCTGCACAAGGCGGCCGGCGAACTGGAGCAGGCCCGCGCCGACCTGGCCGCCGCGCGCGAGCTGGCCGCCGAGGACCCGACGTTCGCCACCGAGGCGGAGGCCATCGCCAGCTCCCTGCCGGCGCTCGAGGAACGGCTCGCGGAACTGCTCATCCCGCGCGACCCGCACGACGCCAAGGACGTGATCGTCGAGATCAAGGCCGGCGAGGGCGGCGAGGAGTCGGCGCTGTTCGCGGGGGACCTGCTGCGGATGTACACCAGGTACGCCGAGCGGCACGGCTGGGTCACCGAGGTGATCGACGCCCAGGACTCCGACCTCGGCGGCGTCAAGGACGTGTCGCTGGCGATCAAGAGCAAGGGCGTGCCGGAGGGCGGCAACGGGGTCTGGTCCCGGCTCAAGTGGGAGGGCGGCGTGCACCGGGTGCAGCGCGTCCCGGTCACCGAGTCGCAGGGCCGGATCCACACCAGCGCCGCCGGCGTGCTGGTGCTGCCCGAGGCGGAGGACGTCGACGTCACCATCGACCCGAACGAGCTGCGCATCGACGTGTTCCGCTCGTCCGGCCCCGGCGGGCAGTCGGTGAACACCACCGACTCGGCGGTACGGATCACCCACGTGCCGACCGGCATCGTGGTGTCCTGCCAGAACGAGAAGTCGCAGCTGCAGAACCGCGAGCAGGCCATGCGCATCCTGCGGGCCCGGCTGCTCGCCGCGGCCCAGGAGCAGGCCGACGCGGCGGCGTCGGACGCCCGCAAGGCGCAGGTCCGCACCGTGGACCGGTCCGAGCGGATCCGCACCTACAACTTCCCGCAGAACCGGATCACCGACCACCGCATCGGCTACACCGCGTACAACCTGGACCTGGCGCTGGCCGGCGAGCTGGACGGGGTGCTCGACGCGCTGGCCGAGGCGGACCGCGCGGCCCGCCTGGCCGGCGAGACGGAGCTGTCCCGCCGCTGACCGCTGGGTGTTAACAGGGGGCCCTTCCTCTACCGGAGGCGTTAACAGGGGGCCCTTCCTTACCGCTCAGCTCGCGCGTGGTCGCGCCTTGGCGCGCAGCATCTCCCGGTCGGCCAGCTCGAACGCGGTGCCGAGCGCCTCCCGGACGCTGACAGTGGTGCTGCCGTCGACCTCGGCGAAACCGATCGTCACCCCGACCGGGGTGCCCGGGACCAGGGACTCCCAGTCCTCGGTGCGGACGGCGGCCTCGATCCGCCGGGCCACCTCGACCGCCTCCGGCATGACGGTGTCGGGCAGCACCACGACGAACTCGTCGCCGCCGTAGCGGGCCACGAAGTCGCCCCGCCGCATCACCCGGTTGATCACCCCGGCGACCCGTTGCAGCACCAGGTCGCCGGAGTGGTGGCCGTGGCGGGTGTTCACCGCCTTGAACCCGTCGAGGTCGCAGACGCCGATCACCACGCGCTCGCCCCGGGACACCACGGCCCCCAGGTAGCGCTCCAGCCGGCGCCGGTTGGGCAGGCCGGTGAGCGGGTCGGTGAGCGCCTCGCCCTCGTACCGGGCCGCCTCGCGGCGCATCTCCTCGTGGTCGATCCGGGCGGCGATGCCGTCGATGTAGACGTCCCGCAGCCGGTCGCTGCGCCGCGCGGCCAGTCGGAACGCGTGCCGGTCGGCCCGGTGCGCGCCCGCGTGGTCGCCGGCCCGGGCCAGCGCGACGCTGCGCAGCCGGGGTGCCTCGGCCGCGCCGAGCGTCTCGTCGGAGACCTGGAGCGCGTCCAGCCGGGTGACCGCCTCGATCGGGCGGTTGGCGGCGACGGCCAGGCAGACCTGACCGAGCTGGCGCAGGTCGCGGGCGCGGGCGCTGTCGCCGCCGTGGCCGAGCAGCCGTTTCGGGTCGGCGTCTCCGGCGGACTCCACCCGGTCGCCGAGCGCGGCCCGCCGGGCGGCCGCGTAGCCGTACGCGGCGAGGCTGCTGGGGCGCAGGTTGCCGGCCCGCCCGCCGCGCAGGAAGCGGGCCAGGTCACCGGCGACGTCGCGGAGCACCCGCAGGCAGCCGTCGCTGTCGCCGTTGTGGTCCAGCGCCACCGCGTTGCGCAGCCGGATCCCCGGCGCGGCGAACGTCTCCTCCGGGATGCCGGCGCTGAGCCCCACCTCGCGGGCCCGCTCGATCGCGCCCAGCGCGTGGCCGTGGAAGCTCAGGTACGAGTACGCCATCGCGAGGTCGTGCCAGCCCCACGCGGTGTCCCGGTCCGGCGTGTCGTCGGCGCCCAGCGCGCGGGCGGCCCGGACCAGGTGCATCACGCACCGGTCCAGCGCGCCCTGGTGGTGGGCGGCGAGCGCGGCGAGCGCGTTGAGGTGCCCGTGCAGGTAGGGCTCGGCGAGGTCGCGTACCGCGGCGGAGGCGTCCTCGACGGCCCGGGTGAACTCGGCGGTCCGGCCGAGGTTGATCAGCGCGGACAGGCGCTGCACGAGCGCGTCGGCGCGGGCGTACGGGTCGCCGGTGGTGCGGATGACGCGGTCGAGCAGGACGCACGCCTCCGCGGACCGGCTGGCCTCCTGCAGTGACCGTGCGCGTCGGAGAGCGTCAACCTGGTCCTCGACCTGGTCGAGCCAGCCCACTCGCGACCTCCCTGCGGTGTGCGCCCGGACGCACCCGCTCGTGAGGTGAGCCGCGACGCCTCATGATTATTGCGTGACCGCACTCCCGCAACACCCGTCCGAAGGGACAGAACGCGAACGCGCCTCGCTGGTGATCAACCGGGTGGCGCGCGCGCTCGCCGCGGCGGGCGTCGAGGCGCCCCGCGCCGAGGCCGAGCAGCTGGCCGCGTACGTCCTGGACGTGCCACGCGGCCGGCTGGCGCTGGCCGACGGCTTCACCCCGGCGCAGCGTGACCGCCTGGACGCCCTGGTCGGGCGGCGGGTGACCCGGGAGCCGTTGCAGCACCTGCTCGGCTCGGCCGGTTTCCGGCACCTGGAGCTGGCGGTCGGGCCGGGCGTGTTCGTGCCCCGGCCGGAGACCGAGCTGCTGGCCGGGTGGGGGATCGAGCGGGCCCGGGAGCACGCCGCGCCGCTCGTGGTCGACCTGTGCAGCGGCTCCGGCGCGATCGCCCTGGCGGTGGCGCAGGAGGTGCCCGCGGCCCGGGTGGTGGCTGTGGAACGGTCCCCGGCCGCGCTGGCCTGGCTGCGGCGCAACGCGGCCGACCGGGCTGCCGCCGGGGACCGGCCGGTCGAGGTGGTGGCCGCCGACGTGACCGGTCCGGAGCTGCTGGCCGGCCTGGCCGGGCGGGTCGACGTGCTGCTGTGCAACCCGCCGTACGTGCCGAGGTCGGTGGCGGTGCCGCCGGAGGTGGCCGGGCACGACCCGGACGAGGCGGTGTTCGGCGGCGCGGACGGGCTGGACGTGATCCGCCCGGTGGTGCGCCGGGCCGCCGAGCTGCTGCGCCCGGGCGGCGCGATCGGGATCGAGCACGACGACACGCACGCGGCGGCGGTGCCCGCGCTGCTGCGCGGCGACGGCCGCTACGACCGCGTCGAGGAGCACCGGGACCTGGCCGGGCGGCCCCGCTGGGCGAGCGCGTCCCGGCGGGCGGACGGCACCCACGCCGAGACCGCCCGGGCGTGGCAGACTGACTCCTCGTGATGCTCTACGACTGTCGGTCGCCCGCCGACCGGGACCGCGGCATCGCCGCTGCCATCGAGGCGGTCAAGAACGGGGAACTCGTCGTCCTGCCGACCGACACGGTCTACGGCATCGGGGCGGACGCGTTCACGCCGTACGCGGTGAAGGCCCTGGCGGACACCAAGGGCGGCGCCCGGCAGGCGCCCCCGGTGCTCATCGGCTCCCGGCACACGCTCGACGGCCTGGTGTTCTCGCTGCCCGGCGCGGCCCGCGACCTGGTCGAGGCGTTCTGGCCGGGCGCGCTGACCATCGTCGTGGAGCACTCGCCGAGCCTGGCCTGGGACCTGGGCGACACCAGCGGGACGGTGGCGGTGCGGATGCCGCTGCACCCGGTGGCGCTGGAGGTGCTGCGGGAGACCGGGCCGATGGCCGTCGCGTCGGCCAACAAGGTCGGCCAGCCGGCCGCGCTCACCGCCGAGGAGGCGCGCGACCAGCTCGGCTACGGCGTGCGGGCCTACCTGGAGGCCGGGCCGGCGGTGGACCCGGTGCCGAGCACGATCGTCGACCTGACCGGCGAGGTGCCGCGGGTGCTGCGTGAGGGCGCGGTGACGCTGGCGAAGCTGCGGGAGGTCGTGCCGGGCATCCTCGACGAGCGGGGGATCTGAGTGCCGCCCTTCACCGTCCTGCACGTCTGCATGGGCAACATCTGCCGGTCGCCGATGGCCGAGCGGCTGCTGCTGCTCGCGGTCCGGGAGCGGCTGGCCCGCCTCGGCGTCGACCCGGCCGGTTCGGACGCGCTCGTGCACAGCCACAGCGCCGGCACCGGCGGCTGGCACGCGGGCGAGGAGATGAACCCGCCCGCGGCCCGCCAGGTGCTCTCGCGCGGCGGCGACACCGAGGGGTTCGCCGCCCGGCGGCTGCGCTCGGACCTGATCGACGCCGCCGACCTGGTGCTCACCGCCACCGCCGACCAGCAGGAGTACGTGGTGGCGCTGCGGCCGGACGCCGCCGCGCGCACGTTCGTGCTGGGTGAGTTCGGCCGTCTGCTCGGCGGGCTGGACCGCGCCGCGCTGCCGCCGGCCGAGCCCACGCCGGACGCCGTGTACGCGCGCGGCGTCGCGCTCGTGGCGGCTGTCGACGCGGCCCGGCAGAACGCCTCCGCGCTGCCCACCGACGATCTGGACGATCCGTGGGGCCGGGGCGACCAGTGCTTCAGCCGGGTCGCGGACGAGATCGAGGAGACGGTGCAGCCGCTGGCTGCCGCGTTGTTGCCCTGAGATTCATCCTTCCTCGCGAACTTTCTGCGCCTTTCTCGGAAGGTGTCGGCTAAAGCGAACATTCGGGTCATTCTGAACTGGTCCGTACGGCCGGCTCCTGCGGGGAGAGCTGATGAACCGGGCCTATCTCGACAAACTGTTCACCGTTGTGCTCGCCGGCGTGCTCGCCGGGCTGGTCCTGGCCGTCGCGGCGCTGCCGGCCGCGCTGGTCTTCGGGCTGGGCCTGAAGAACCTGATGCCGTACACCGCGCTGCCGGAAGCGCTCAAGACGCCGCAGCCGGCACAGCGGTCCAACCTGTACGCCAACGACGGGCGGACGCTCATCACCTCGTTCTACGTCGAGGACCGGGTGGACGTGCCGGTCGCCGAGGTGGCGCCGGTGATGCGCGACGCCATCGTGGCCGCCGAGGACGTGCGCTTCTACGAGCACCACGGCGTCGACGTGCGCGGCGTCGCGCGGGCGTTCACCGCCAACCGCCGCGAGGGCACCCGCCAGGGCGCCTCCACGCTGACCATGCAGTACGTGCGCAACGCGCTGGCCGGGGACCCCCGGCTGACCGAGGAGCAGCGCGCCGCCGCCACCGAGATCACCGTCGGGCGCAAGATCCGCGAGATGCGGTACGCGCTGACGCTGGAACGGCAGATCGGCAAGGACGAGATCCTCGGGCGCTACCTGAACATCGCGTACTTCGGCGCCGGGGCGTACGGCATCGCCGCCGCCAGCAAGCGCTACTTCTCCACCACACCGGACCGGCTCACGCTGGCCCAGGCCGCGCTGCTCGCCGGGCTGGTCCGGTCCCCGGCGGACGACCCGATCAATGGCGACGCCGACTCGGCGCGGCAACGGCGGGCGTACGTGCTGGACCGGATGGTGGAGACCGGCCGGGCGAGCGCGGCCGACGCCGAGGCGGCGAAGGCGGCGGAGCTGGCGCTGGCGCCCAACACCACCCCGAACGACTGCGCCGCGGTGCCCGCCGACCACAACGACTGGGGCTTCTTCTGCGACTGGTTCACCCAGTGGTGGAACGCCCAGCCGGCGTTCGGCGAGACGGTGGACGAGCGGCAGCGCACGCTGCGCCGCGGTGGCTGGTCGATCGTGTCCTCGCTCGACCCGGACGTGCAGGCCAAGGCGAGCGAGCAGGTGCGGGAGATCTACCCGGAGACGATCGCGCGCGCCGCGCCGACCGCTGTGGTGCAACCGGGCACCGGGCGGGTGCTGGCGATGGCGGTGAACCGCACGTACGGCGTGGCCGCGAACCCGGACGGTCAGCAGAACTACCCGAACACGGTCAACCAGCTGGTGGCCGGCGGTGGCGGCATCACCGGCTACCAGGCGGGCTCGACGTTCAAGCTGTTCGCCCTGCTGGCCGCGTTGGAGTCCGGGCTGCCGCTGGACACGGTGTTCGACGCGCCGCGCGTCTACGTCACGCAGTACCCGGTCGGCGCCGGCCCGGCGAGCTGCGGCGGCCGGTGGTGCCCGGCGAACGCCAACACCTACTGGATGGACGGCGACCGGGACATGTGGGACGCGTTCGGCCGGTCGGTGAACACGTACTTCGCCTGGCTCACCGAGCGGGTCGGCGCGGACCGGGTGGTCGAGATGGCCCAGCGGCTGGGCATCGTGTTCCGCGCTCCGGCCGACGCGAAGATGGCCCACGACGGCGCGAAGAGCTGGGGCCCGTTCACGCTCGGCGTCTCCGCCACCACGCCGCTCGACCTGGCCGGCGCGTACGCCGCGGTGGCCGCCGAGGGCACCTGGTGCCGGCCCACGCCGGTCACCTCGATCGCCGACCCGTCCGGCCGGAAGATCGCCGCCGGGAACACCGACTGCCGGCAGGTGCTCGACACCGAGGTCGCCCGCGCGGCGGCCGACGCCAGCCGCTGCCCGGTCGGCGACCAGTCGATGTACCGGCGTTGCGACGGCGGCACGGCCGAGGAGCTGGCTCCGGGCCTGCGCCGTCCGGTGGCCGGCAAGACCGGCAGCTCGGAGCGGAACGCCACGGAGACGGTCGTCGCGTTCACGCCGCAGCTCTCGGTGGCGACGATCGCGGCGAACCCGGACGATCCCCGGGACGCGGTCGGCGGCGGCGTGCAGAAGCGGCAGATCGCCGCGGTGGGCCGCATCCTCGCGTGGGCGTTGCGCGACGAGCCGGTACGCGACTTCGTCCCGCCGGGCCAGGCGGTCGCCTTCCAGCACACCAGCCCGCGCACCGGCAACTGAGGGTCAGCTCGCCGGCCTGCCGTATCGCGCGACCATGGTTCGGACGGCTTCGTCGACGACCGCTGTCGTGCGGTCCGGGGTGACCGTCCAGTCCGGGAGGACCAGGCGCGGCCAGAGCAGGTAATTGGAGATCATCCCGAGGAAGTGCGTGGCGGCCATCTCGGGGTCGGCGACGTCCGCGGCTCCCGCGTCGTGCTCGGCCGAGAGGTAGATCCGGACGGACTCGAAGTACGGCAGCTTGCCCTGCGCGAAATGTGCTCTGGCCAGCTCGGGAAAGCGTGGCAGCTCGGCGATCACGATGCGGAACAGGTCGGTCATCTCCGGCCGGTTCAACAGCGTCGCGTAGTGCCGTCCGAGGACCGTCAATCCGGCCGTCAGGTCACCGGCAGGTGGCACGTCGGCGACCTCGTTGCGGGCCCAGGAGTCGATGACGATGGCGTCGAACAGAGCCGCCTTCGTCGGAAACTGCTTGAACAGCGTCGCCTTCGACACGCCGGCACTGGCGGCCACACGCGCCAGTGAGGCCCGGTCGTAGCCCAACTCCAGGAAGAGCTCGGTGGCGGCCTGCACGATCAGCGCGCGCTTCTCCTCCGCCACACGCTGGTGATAGGCCGACGGCGCTGGGGTCATGCGGCCATCATAGCGAGGCGAGTGGGTTGACTCACCATTCGCCCAGGGCGTAGCGTCGGCATGGTGAGTCGCCCGACTCGCCATCCGTCTCGCGTCACCGGAGGATCCGATGTCCCGCTTCGCCAATCAGACAGTTCTCGTCACCGGCGGCACCGGTGGGCAGGGGGCCAGCCACGTTCGCGCCCTGCACGCCGAGGGCGCCAACGTCGTCATCGGCGCCATCGACGCCGAGCGGGGCGCCGGCCTCGCCGCCGAGCTGGGACACCGGGCGCGGTTCGTCCGCCTGGACGTCTCCCGGGAGGAGTCGTGGGTCGCCGCCGTCGCGGAGACCGAGAAGGCATTCGGCGCGCTCACGATCCTGGTCAACAACGCCGGGGTGCAGAACCCGCCGGCCCTCATCGAGTCCACCGACCGGGCCACCTGGGCTCGTATCCTCGACGTCAACCTCACCGGCACTTTCCTCGGCATCAAGGCGGCCGCCCCGGCGCTGCGTCGCGCGGGGGGAGGAGCGATCGTCAACATCGGCTCCACCATGGGGATGGGTGGTACCGCCCTCTACGCGCCCTACGTCGCCGGTAAGTGGGCGGTGCGTGGGCTCACCCGGACCGCCGCCCTGGAGCTGGGCCGCGACAACATCCGCGTGAACGCGATCCACCCCGGCGTGATCGAGACTCCGTTCATCACCGAGCCGGCGGCCGGCAGCGACGCCCCGATCGCCGACTTCTACTCGCCGGAGCCGTTCGCCGTCCCGCGACTCGGGCAGCCCGCCGACATCACCGCGCTGCTGTTGTTCCTCACGTCGCCGGACGCGGCCTTCATCACCGGCGCCGAGTACGTCATCGACGGGGGACTGCTCCTCGGCCCCGCACTGCGGGGCGACTCTCCCGCCTAACCGGCCGGGTGTTCGGCGCCCTTGGCGATGTTGCGGGCCATGCCGCCGAAGACGACGGCGTGGAACGGCGCCACCGAGGCCCAGTAGAGGTGGCCGGGCAGCCCGCGCGGGAGGAACACGGCACGCTGCACGTACCTGCTGCCGCCGTTACCGTCCGGTTCGGCGCGCATCTCCAGCCACGCCCGGCCGGGCAGCCGCATCTCGGCGCGCAGCCGCAGCAGCTCGCCCGGGACGATCTCCTCGACCCGCCAGAAGTCCAGCGCCTCACCGACCTGGAGGCGGTGCGGGTCGCGCCGCCCCCGGCGCAGCCCGACGCCGCCGACCAGCCGGTCCATCCAGCCGCGGACCGACCAGGCCAGCGGGAACGAGTACCAGCCGTGCTCGCCGCCGACGCCCTCGATGACCCGCCACAGCGCCTCCGGTGGCGCGTCCACCGCCCGCTCCCGCATGTCGGTGTACGCGGTGCCGCCGGACCAGCGCGGGTCCGACGGCAGCGGCTCGGCCGGCGCGTCCGGCCCGCTCGCGTTCGACCAGCGCGTCTCCACCTGCGCGTCGCGCACCTTGGACAGCGCCAGCGCCACCGCCTGGTCGAAGCCGGTCAGCCCCTCGGGCGGGTCCGGCACGTACGCGGCGATGTCGTGCTCGTGCGCCACCGCCTCGTGCACCAGGCTCTCCACCAGCGGCCGGGCGATCGCGTTCGGCACCGGCGTGATCAGGCCGACCCAGTGCGAGGACAGCGACGGGGTGAGCGGGCGCACCGGCAGGATGACCCGGGGGCGCAGCCCGGCCACCCGGGCGTAGCGCTGCATCATCTCGGTGAATGTCAGCACGTCCGGGCCGCCGATGTCGAAGGCCCGGTTCACCTCGGCCGGCAGGTGCGCGCAGCCGACCAGGTAGCGCAGCACGTCCCGGACCGCGATCGGCTGGATCCGGTTGCGCACCCAGCGCGGGGTGACCATCGCCGGCAGCCGCTCGGTCAGGTACCGCAGCATCTCGAACGAGGCCGAGCCGGATCCGATGATCACCGCGGCGCGCAGCACCGCCGTCGGCACGCCGCTGTCCAGCAGGATCCGCGCGACCTCCGCCCGGGAGCGCAGGTGCGCCGAGGGCAGGCCGTCACGCTCCGCCGGCTCCGGGCCGCCGAGGTACACGATCCGGCGTACGCCGGCGGCGCGCGCCGCCTCGGCGAAGTTGGTCGCCGCCTCCCGGTCGGCCGCCTCGAAGCCGCGCTGGCCGAGCGAGTGGACCAGGTAGTACGCGACCTCCACGCCCTCGAACGCGGACGGCAGCGTCTCCGGGCGGCGCAGGTCGCCCTCGACGATCTCCGCGTCGGCCGCCCAGGGCACGTCCCGCAGCCGCCCGGCCGTGCGGGCCAGGCAGCGTACGGTGTGTCCCTCGGCCAGCAGCCGGGGCGCCAGGCGCCCGCCGATGTAGCCGGTCGCGCCGGTGACGAGGCATCTCACGGCCTCCAGTCTGCGGCTCCGTAGACTCCTTCGCTGTGGAGAACGCGAGGGACACCTTCTGGGGGCCGGACTTCCAGCAGCTCAGTACCGTCGACCCGGAGATCGCCGAGGTGGTGCTGGGGGAGCTGGACCGGCTGCGCGGCGGTCTGCAACTGATCGCCAGCGAGAACCTCACCTCGCCCGCGGTGCTGGCCGCGCTCGGTTCCACGCTCACCAACAAGTACGCCGAGGGCTACCCGGGCCGGCGCTACTACGGCGGCTGCGCCGAGGTGGACCGGGCCGAGGAGCTGGGCATCGCCCGGGCGAAGGACCTGTTCGGCGCCGAGCACGCCAACCTCCAGCCGCACTCCGGGGCGAGCGCCAACCTGGCCGCGTACGCCGCCCTGGTGCAGCCCGGTGACACGGTGCTGGCCATGGACCTGCCGCACGGCGGGCACCTGACCCACGGCAGCCGGGTGAACTTCTCCGGCAAGTGGTTCCACCCGGTCGGCTACACCGTCCGGCCGGACACCGAGACGATCGACTACGACGAGGTACGCGACCTGGCCCGGGCGCACCGGCCGAAGCTGATCATCTGTGGCGCGACCGCGTACCCCCGGCTCATCGACTTCGCTCGCTTCCGCGAGATCGCCGACGAGGTCGGCGCGTACCTGATGGTGGACGCCGCCCACTTCGTCGGCCTGGTGGCCGGCGGCGCGATCCCGTCCCCGGTGCCGCACGCCGACGTGGTCACCGCGACCACGCACAAGGTGCTGCGCGGTCCGCGCGGCGGCATGATCCTGTGCCGGGAGCCGCTGGCCGCGCGGATCGACAAGGCGGTCTTCCCGTTCACCCAGGGCGGCCCGCTGATGCACGCGGTGGCGGCCAAGGCGGTCGCGCTGCGCGAGGCCGCGCAGCCGGAGTTCCGCACGTACGCCGCCCAGGTGGTGACGAACGCGCGGGCGCTCGCCGACGGCCTGGCCGCCGAC
The DNA here is from genome assembly GCF_018070485.1 of Micromonospora sp. C41. Classification (NCBI taxonomy): domain Bacteria; kingdom Bacillati; phylum Actinomycetota; class Actinomycetes; order Micromonosporales; family Micromonosporaceae; genus Micromonospora; species Micromonospora sp. C41. The sequence continues at coordinate 77,098 of NZ_JAGPXP010000023.1, forward strand.
GGCCTGCGGCCGGTCTCCGGCGGCACCGACACCCACCTGGCGCTGCTCGACCTGCGTGAGACGGGCGTGACCGGCGCCGAGGCCGAGGCCCGCTGCGACGCCGCCGGCATCACGCTGAACAAGAACGCGATCCCGTACGACCCGCAGCCGCCGCTCGTCGCCTCCGGCATCCGGGTGGGTACGCCGAGCGTCACCACCCAGGGCATGCGCGAGGGGGAGATGGGCCGGATCGCCGGGCTGATCGCGCGCGCGGTACGCACCGATCCCGGCGCCCCCGGAGGCGCGGACACGCTGGCCGAGTTGGCCCGCGAGGTCGCCGAGCTGGTCGCCGCCTTCCCGGCGTACCCCCGATGACGGCGCCACGGGCGGGTGAGCCCGGCGCGATCCGGTCCCGGCTGAACCACCTGCGGCTACCGTTGCTGGCGTGCGCGGCCCTCGCGGTGGTGGGGGTGCCGGCGGCGGCGCTGCTGCGCGGCCCGACCGGGGCGGCCGGCTTCGCGGCCGGGGTGGCGCTGGTGATCGTCAGCTACCTGATCTCCAGCCTCTCGGTGGCCTGGGCGGACGCCATCCACCCACGGATGATCATGTCGGTCGGGTTGGTCACCTATGCCACCAAGATCGTGATCCTGGGCGTGGTGATGGCCGCCGTGGCGGCCACCGGCTGGCCCGGCCTGCCGGACATGGGCGTGGCGATCATCGCGGCCGTGGTGGCGTGGACCGGTGCCCACCTGACCTGGGCGATGAGGTCCCCGCTGCCCACATTCGAGCGTCGCGACGACAGCGAGTGACTTTGCTGAATCGTGTCCGGTACGGCGGGTGCCCTGACGGGCGCGACAGGAGTAACGTGGCGCCAGGTTGACGCGCCCGCAGTACGGCCCGCACGCTGTCCGCAGTGTGGGGGGTGCCGCACATCCCCGCGCGCCCCTGCTGATATTGTTCGCCACGTCATGGCCGATGACCCCCACTCCCACAAGTCCGACGAGCACTCGTCGGAGGGTGTGGCAGGCGCCGTCGTGGGTTACCTGCTCGCCGGCATTCTGGTGTGGGGTGGCCTCGGCTGGTTGGCGGAACGGTTCCTCGGTCTGCCAGCCGGCATCGGGGTCGCCGTCGGCATGATGCTCGGCGCGGCCGGGGCGATCTACCTGATCATGAAGAGGCTCAGTGCCTGAGTTCCGGCACACGCGGGTCTGTTGAGTGCGGAGGATGACACGGTGAGCGGACAGCTGGTCGTCGCCCAGGACCTTCCCTGGCCCCCCAGCGTCGGGGATTTCTACCCGCCGGACGTGGCCGGCCCCTGGGTCACCAAGTTCAGCATCATGATCTGGATCGCCGTCGCGCTGCTGATCATCTTCTTCGTGGCCGCGTACCGGAAGCCGAAGCTGGTGCCGGGCAAGGGCCAGTGGGCCGCCGAGGCCGTCTACGGGCTGGTCCGGGACAACATCGCCCGTGAGCAGATGGGCAACGCGGGCATCCGCTTCGCGCCCTACCTCACCGTGCTGTTCAGCTTCATCCTGCTGACAAACATCTTCAGCATCGTGCCCGGCCTGCAGATCTCGCCGAACTCGCACATCGCGTTCCCGATCGTGCTCGCCGCCATCTCGTACGTCATGTACAACTACGTCGGCGTCCGCAAGCACGGCCTCGGCAAGTACCTCAAGCAGAGCCTCATCCTGCCCGGCGTGCCGTGGCCGATGCACTTCCTGCTGATTCCGATCGAGTTCCTGCAGAACTTCGTCGTCCGGCCGGTCACCCTGGCACTGCGACTCTTCGCCAACATGTTCGCCGGCCACCTGCTCCTGCTGGTCTTCACCGTCGGCGGCTTCGTGATGCTCGGGTCGAGCAGCGTCTTCGTGCAGGCGACCTCGGTCTTCTCCTTCGCGATGGCGATCGTGATGGCCTTCTTCGAGGCGCTGGTGGCGGTGCTGCAGGCATACGTCTTCGTCACGCTGAGCGCCAACTACATCGGCACGTCGCTGGCCGACGAGCACTGAGATCCGGCTCGGCGGGCACCCGGCCCGGCCAAGCATCTGGTACCGACCGCGTACACGTGAGCCCTCACGTGTGAACTAGGAGGAATACCCGCAATGAACGTTCTTGCCGAGATCGGTGGCAACGTCAACACCATCGGCTACGGCCTCGCCGCCATCGGCCCCGGTATCGGTGTGGCCCTGGTCTTCGCGGCCTACATCCAGTCGAGCGCCCGCCAGCCCGAGTCGGCCGGCTACAACCGCACCTGGCTGGTGCTGGGCTTCGCCCTGGTCGAGGCGCTGGCGCTGTTCGGCCTGGTGCTCGCCTTCGCCGTTAGCTGACGCGAGCTCTCCCGATCCGGAGGTCTGACATGTATCTCGCCGCCGAAGGCGCGCACAATCCGATCTTGCCGATCTGGCAGGAGATGGTCGTCGGAACGATCTCCTTCGCCCTGCTCGTCTTCGTCCTGCTGAAGTTCGTCATGCCCCGCATGGAGGCGATGTACCAGGCGCGGGTCGACGCGATCGAGGGTGGCATCAAGCGCGCCGAGGCGGCCCAGGCCGAGGCGAACAAGCTGCTCGAGCAGTACCGGGCCCAGCTCGCGGAGGCGCGTACCGACGCCGCCAAGATCCGCGACGACGCACGGGCCGACGCCGACGGGATCCGCCAGGACATCCTCGCCAAGGCGCGTGAGGAGTCCGACCGGATCATCGCCGCCGGCAAGGAGCAGCTCGCCGCCGAGCGGGCCACCATCGTGCGCGAGCTGCGTACCGAGGTGGGCACCATCGCGGTGGACCTGGCCAGCAAGATCGTCGGTGAGTCGCTCGCCGACGAGGCGCGTCGCAAGGGCACCGTCGACCGGTTCCTGAGCGGTCTCGAGAGCACGGGGGCCCGCTGATGCAGGCCGCCAGCCGGGAGTCGTACCGGGCCGGGGCCGAGCGCCTCGACGCGTACGTCCGCGGCGCGGAGCCGTCGGCGGTGGCTGCCACCGCCGACGACATCCTCTCCGTCGCCGCCCTGCTGCGGCGTGAGCCGCGGCTGCGCCGGGCGCTCTCCGACCCGGCCCGGGCCGGCGCCGACCGCTCCGGCCTGCTCGGCGACATGCTGCGCGGCCGGGTCGGCGCGGAAGCGCTCGACCTGCTCGCGTCGATGGTGTCCGGCCGCTGGTCGGCCCCGTCCGAGCTGCTCGACGGTGTCGAGCGCCTCGGCGTGGAGGCGCTGCTGGCCAGCGCCGACCTGTCCGGCGACCTGGGCGAGGTCGAGGACGAGCTGTTCCGCTTCGGGCAGGTCGTCTCCGGTTCCGCCGAGCTGTCCAACACGCTCTCCGACCCGATGGCGTCGGTCGAGCGGCGGGCCGAACTGGCCCGGCAGCTGCTCGCCGGCAAGGCCCAGCCGGTCACCGTCAGCCTCGTCGAGGCCGCGCTCGCTGGTTTCGGTGGACGCTCCTTCACCGGTGCGCTCACCCGGCTGGTCGAGCTCGCCGCCGACCGGCGGGACCGTCAGGTCGCGTACGTGACCGTGGCGGCTCCGCTGACCGAGGAGGAGGAGCGACGCCTCGGTGCCCGCCTCTCGGAGATGTACGGTCGGGAGGTCTCCGTCAAGCAGACGGTCGACCCCGACGTACTCGGCGGGGCGCGCGTACAGGTCGGCTCCGACCTGTACGACGGCACCGTCCTGCGCCGCCTCAACGAGACCCGCAACGCGCTCGCCAAGCGCTGAGCCCTGATTCGTCGCCACCGGACCGGTCGGTACCAGGTATCCCGGGCCCTGAGATACTTAAGGAAGCAGAGGATGGCCGAGCTGACCATCTCGACGGAGGAGATCCGCGGCGCCCTGGAGCGCTACGTCTCCTCCTACACGGCCGACGTCTCCCGCGAGGAGGTCGGCACCGTCGCCGACGCCGGCGACGGCATCGCCCACGTCGAGGGCCTCCCCTCGACCATGACCAACGAGCTCCTGGAGTTCGAGGACGGCACGCTCGGTGTGGCGCTGAACCTCGACGTCCGGGAGATCGGTGTCGTCGTCCTCGGTGACTTCGGCGGGATCGAAGAGGGCCAGCGCGTCAAGCGCACCGGCCGGGTGCTCTCCGTGCCGATCGGTGACGCGTTCCTCGGCCGCGTGGTCAACGCGCTCGGCGAGCCCATCGACGGCCTCGGCGACATCGCCAACGAGGGCTACCGCGAGCTGGAGCTCCAGGCCCCGAACGTGATGTCCCGCAAGTCGGTCGACGAGCCGCTGCAGACCGGCATCAAGGCCATCGACGCGATGACCCCGATCGGCCGCGGTCAGCGTCAGCTGATCATCGGTGACCGGAAGACCGGCAAGACCACCGTCGCGCTGGACACCATCCTCAACCAGCGCGAGAACTGGCGCTCCGGCGACCCGAAGAAGCAGGTCCGCTGCATCTACGTCGCGATCGGCCAGAAGGCCTCCACCATCGCCTCCATCAAGGGGACGCTGGAGGAGGCGGGCGCGATGGAGTACACCACCATCGTCGCCTCCCCGGCCTCCGACCCGGCCGGCTTCAAGTACCTCGCCCCGTACACCGGCTCGTCCATCGGGCAGCACTGGATGTACGGCGGCAAGCACGTCCTGATCGTCTTCGACGACCTGAGCAAGCAGGCCGAGGCGTACCGGGCCGTGTCGCTGCTGCTGCGCCGCCCGCCGGGCCGTGAGGCCTACCCGGGTGACGTCTTCTACCTGCACTCGCGTCTGCTGGAGCGCTGCGCCAAGCTCTCCGACGAGCTGGGCGGCGGCTCGATGACCGGCCTGCCGATCATCGAGACCAAGGCGAACGACATCTCGGCGTTCATCCCGACCAACGTCATCTCCATCACCGACGGCCAGATCTTCCTCGAGACCGACCTGTTCAACCAGGGCGTCCGGCCGGCCATCAACGTCGGCACCTCGGTCTCCCGGGTCGGTGGCGCCGCGCAGGTGAAGCCGATGAAGAAGGTCGCCGGCTCGCTGCGGCTGAACCTGGCCCAGTACCGCGAGCTGGAGGCGTTCGCCGCCTTCGCCTCCGACCTGGACCGGGCCTCCCGCGCCCAGCTGGACCGCGGTTCCCGCCTGGTCGAGCTGCTCAAGCAGCCGAACTACTCGCCGTACCCGGTGCAGGAGCAGGTCGTCTCCGTCTGGGCCGGCACCGAGGGCAAGCTGGACGACGTTCCGGTCGGCGAGGTCCGCCGCTTCGAGTCGGAGTTCCTGCAGTACCTGCGGCACAAGCACGAGGGCGTCCTGGCCTCGATCGCGGACCACAAGTGGGACGACGACATCATCGCCTCGCTCGACTCGGCGATCACCGAGTTCAAGCAGCTCTTCCTGGGCAAGGAGGACGAGGTCCGGATCAACGAGGCGCCGGCCAAGCCGCTGGAGGGTGAGCAGTCCCGCGAGACGGTGACCCGCCTGCGCGACGGCGCCGACCGCCCGGCCGAGAGCTGATCCGATGGCCGCCCAGGTACGCGTTCTCCGGCAGCGGATCCGTTCCGCCAAGGGGATGAAGAAGATCACCAAGGCGATGGAGCTCGTCGCGACGAGCCGCATCGCCAAGGCCCAGGCCAAGGTGGCGGCCTCGCTGCCGTACGCCGAGGCGATCACCGGCGTGCTGACGGCGCTGGCCTCGAACGCGCGGATCGACCACCCGCTGCTCACCCCGCGCGAGCGGGTGCGGCGGGCGGGCGTCCTGCTGGTGACGGCCGACCGGGGTCTGGCCGGCGGCTACAGCTCGAACGCGATCCGGACCGCCGAGTCGCTGATCGCCCGGCTGCGCGCCGACGGCAAGGAGCCGGTGCTCTACGTCATCGGCCGCAAGGGCGTGGCGTACTACCGGTTCCGCAGCCGGCAGATCGCCGGAAGCTGGACCGGCTTCTCGGAGCAGCCGACGTTCGCCGACGCCCGCGAGGTCGGTGACACGCTGATCAAGGCGTTCACCGCCGGCGCGGACGACGTGGACGGGGATGCCGGCGCCGACGGGATCCTCGGCGTGGACGAGCTGCACATCGTCTACACCGAGTTCAAGTCCCTGATGACGCAGAACCCGGTGACCCGGATCATCGGCCCGATGCAGGTCGAGGACCGGCCTCGGACCGAGGGCGCGCTGCCGGCGTACGAGTTCGAGCCGGAGCCGGAGTCGCTGCTCGACGCCCTGCTGCCGAAGTACATCAACACGCGGATCTTCGCGGCGTTGCTGGAGTCGGCGGCGAGCGAGTCGGCCGCCCGCCGGCGGGCGATGAAGAGCGCCACCGACAACGCCGAAGAGATGATCGAGAAGTACACGCGCGAGATGAACTCGGCCCGTCAGGCCGGGATCACCCAGGAGATCAGTGAGATCGTCGGCGGCGCGAACGCGCTGGCCGCGTCGGGAAGTGAAGTGTGATGACTGTATCCGCAGTTGAGACCAAGACGGCCACGGGTCGCGTGGTCCGGGTCATCGGCCCGGTCGTCGACGCCGAGTTCCCGCGCGACGCCATGCCGGAGCTGTTCAACGCTCTGCACGTCGACGTGACCCTCTCGGGTGGTGAGAAGACGCTGACCCTGGAGGTCGCCCAGCACCTGGGTGACAACCTGGTCCGTGCCATCTCGATGCAGCCGACCGACGGTCTGGTCCGCGGCGCCGACGTGCGTGACACCGGGGCGCCGATCAGCGTGCCGGTGGGTGACGCGGTCAAGGGCCACGTGTTCAACGCGATCGGCGAGTGCCTCAACCTCACCGAGGGCGAGACGATCGAGGCCGACGACCGGTGGGGCATCCACCGCAAGGCCCCGGCCTTCGCGGACCTGGAGCCGAAGACCGAGATGCTGGAGACCGGCATCAAGGTCATCGACCTGCTCGCCCCGTACGTCAAGGGCGGAAAGATCGGCCTGTTCGGCGGCGCCGGCGTGGGCAAGACGGTGCTCATCCAGGAGATGATCACCCGGGTGGCCCGGAACTTCGGTGGTACCTCGGTCTTCGCCGGCGTGGGTGAGCGCACCCGCGAGGGCAACGACCTCATCGCCGAGATGACCGAGTCGGGCGTCATCGACAAGACCGCGCTCGTCTACGGCCAGATGGACGAGCCGCCGGGCACCCGTCTGCGGGTCGCGCTCTCCGCGCTCACCATGGCGGAGTACTTCCGCGACGTGAAGAAGCAGGAGGTGCTGCTCTTCATCGACAACATCTTCCGCTTCACCCAGGCCGGTTCCGAGGTGTCCACGCTGCTCGGCCGTATGCCGAGCGCCGTGGGTTACCAGCCGACCCTGGCCGACGAGATGGGCCAGCTCCAGGAGCGGATCACCTCCGTCCGGGGCCAGGCCATCACCTCGATGCAGGCGATCTACGTGCCCGCCGACGACTACACCGACCCGGCGCCGGCCACCACGTTCGCCCACCTCGACGCGACCACCAACCTGGAGCGGTCGATCTCCGACAAGGGCATCTACCCGGCCGTGGACCCGCTGGCGTCCTCGTCCCGGATTCTCGCCCCGGAGTTCGTCGGCGAGGAGCACTTCGCCGTCGCCACCGAGGTGAAGCGGATCCTGCAGCGCTACAAGGACCTGCAGGACATCATCGCCATCCTCGGTATCGAGGAGCTCTCCGAGGAGGACAAGCTCACCGTCGGCCGCGCCCGCCGGATCGAGCGGTTCCTCTCGCAGAACACGTACGCGGCGGAGCAGTTCACCGGCGTCCCCGGCTCGACGGTCCCGATCGCCGAGACCATCGACGCCTTCCGCCGGATCAGCGAGGGGGAGTTCGACCACTTCCCGGAGCAGGCGTTCTTCATGTGCGGCGGCCTGGAGGACCTCAAGGCCAAGGCCAAGGAACTGATGGGTGAGGAGGGCTGAGAGCCCGCTCACACAGGGGAGGGCCGTCCCGGCGAAAGCCGGGGCGGCCCTCGCCGTTTCCGACCATTGCACTACCAGATGCCCGGATCTCCGGCAAGCAGTTCGCCGAATCGCGCGGTACCGTTCCTGACACGACTTTCACATCCCGGCCGTTGATCTCTGCAACCAAACGGACCCCCGCGCCCGTCTTCCTACCCGTGGGCGTGACGATTGGAGATGCTCGTGGGCGGTAAGGGCGGCACGGACCGCGGCAAGCGGTCCATGTGGCGAGGCGTGCCCCGCTGGGCCCGCGTGTGCACGATCCTGGGCATCGTCATGGTGGTGCTCAGCGGCTCCGTGCTGCTCGGCTCCCGCGCCCTCGTCGCCCGCTACGAGGGCTCGGTCGGCAAGGCCGACCTCTTCGGTGACCAGGCCGCCGGCGCCAACGAGAAGAAGAGCGACATCAAGGGTCCGCTCAACATCCTGCTCGTCGGCGTCGACCCGCGTACGTCGACCGCCCGGCCGCTCGCCGACTCGATCATGGTGCTGCACGTGCCCGCCAGCATGGACCGGGGCTACCTCTTCTCGCTCCCGCGCGACCTGCGGGTGGACATCCCGGCCTTCGCCAAGGCCGACTACTCCGGCGGCAACGACCGGCTCAACGCCGCCATGTCGCACGGCAGCAACGTGCCGGGGCAGAATCCCAGCACCGCGCAGGGCTTCGAACTGCTCGCCAAGACCGTGCAGGACGTCACCGGCATCAAGCGCTTCGACGCCGGCGCGATCATCAACTTCAGCGGCTTCAAGAAGATCGTCGACGCCATGGGCGGCGTGGACATGTACATCGAGCGGGAGGTCCGGTCCGAACACCTCCAGCCGGACGGCACGCCCCGCCAGCTCCGGCCCGGTGGCGGCGGCTACCTCGGACCGCAGGCGGTGTACAAGAAGGGCAACGCCCACCTCGAAGGCTGGCAGGCGCTGGACTACGTCCGGCAGCGCTACCCGAAGAACGGCGTGCCGGACGGCGACTACGGCCGGCAGCGGCACCAGCAGCAGTTCGTCAAGGCCATGGCGAGCCAGGCGGTCAGCGCCGACGTGGTGACCAACCCGGTCAAGCTCGACCGGGTGCTGCGGGCCGCCGGCAAGTCGCTCGTCTTCAACGGGCGCGGCAACAGCGTGGTGGACTTCGGGCTGGCGCTGAAGGACATCCGTCCGAACGCGATCGAGACGATCAAGCTGCCCGGCGGGGCGATCGGCTCCGGCAGCGCGTACCGGGGTGAGCGGCTGCTCGAACCGGCGGAGGACTTCTTCACCGCCCTGCGCACCGAACAGCTCGATGCCTTCCTGCTGGAGCACCCCGATTTCATTCAGAAAACCAAGTAGCCTGGGCGGGTGCGGGGCCGTGGTGGTCCGGCTCTCACCACCCGCGTTGGGTGGGCCGCGGGGGCGCGACTAGACTTTCGGCAATCCGCCGCCGCAGCAAGGAGACAGCGTGGCACAGCAGCTTCACGTCGAGCTCGTAGCCGTCGAGGAGAAGGTCTGGACCGGCGAGGCCGAAATGGTCGTCGCACGGACGACCGAGGGTGAGCTCGGTGTGTTGCCGGGGCACGCGCCGCTGCTCGGCCAGCTCGCGGAGCCCAGCCAGGTACGCATCAAGCAGGCCGGTGGCCAGCAGGTCGTCTTCGACGTGCCCGGCGGCTTCCTGTCGGTGACCAGCGAGGGCGTCACGGTGCTCGCCGAGAGCGCGACCCCCGCCACCCCGGCCCGCTGAGCAGACCCGCCGATGGAGATCGTCGAAGGGTTCGGAATCGGCGTAGCGGTAGTCGTCGTCGCCATTCTGATCCTCTTCATCCGGCGGGCCCTGTTCACACGTAGCGGTGGCACCATCCGGCTGAGCGTGCGGGTCTCCACGATCCTCGACGGTCGCGGCTGGTCACCCGGATTCGGTCGCTTCGTCGGCGACGAACTCCGCTGGTACCGCATGTTCAGCTTCGCGCTGCGCCCCAAGCGGGTGCTCTCCCGCGAGGGGCTTGCGGTCGAGCGACGGCGGCTTCCCGAGGGCCAGGAGCGCATGTCCATGCCGGCCGAGTGGGTGATCCTGCGCTGTACCAGCCACCACGCGCCGATCGAGATCGCCATGGCGCGTTCCACGGTTACCGGATTCCTGTCCTGGCTCGAGGCCGCCCCACCCGGGGCGGTCTCGCCGCGTCTGGCCTCCCAGGACTGGCCCGCCGCCTGACCTCAGCCGCTTGATCGACTCCACTTCCCCGAAGTGGCGGCACCCCCGCACACCTTGGCCGGCTGAATCCGGCACCCGGGTCGCCCAGTCCGGCTGCCCCCGCACGACAGCCCTCACCTCGCCATCGATCTTGGAGTTGTGGCGCCCACGATGCCCGTTTGACGAGGTATGCGAGGCACCACAACTCCAAGATCGCCGAGGCCCCCAGAAGTTCGGGACGGGTTGCCGCCCCCTAGCTCCTGATGCCCCGCGCGATTTTGCACTTGGGTGCCCCATAAATCCGGCGAATCGGGTGTTCCGAGGGCTCAAAGTGCAAGATCGCGCGTGCGGCCCGCGGGCCCTGCGGCGGGGCGGCCGCCTCGGGTCAGCCCCCCTCCGAGAGCGTCGATCATGAACTTGGCGGCACTTGGGGTCCGTTATGTCGCCGCTAACCTCATGATCAACGCTATGGCGGGTGCCCGGGGAGGCTTTTGTGGGGGTGATCAAGGGGTTTGTGTCCTCGTGGGTGCCGGAATGTGCCGCAAACTCCTTGATCAACAGGGCGTAGGGCGAGGCGGCCGGGCTGGGCGCGGTGGGGGTTTGGCGTGTGTGGGCGGGGTGTCGGGTTTGGGGGTGGTGGGCGGCACTCTGGTGGCGGAATCGTGGGCGGGCCGGTGGCGTTGTAACCGGGTGAACGACCGAGCAAGGCCGCGCCCCCGGAGCGAGGGGTGCGGGCTGTGGGAACAGTGCCGGTCGTTGATTACGTGCGACGGCGTGAGCCGCGGGGAATCATCCCGCCCGGCTGGTCGTTGAGCATGGTTCCGACGACGTGAGCCCCGCGCCGCCCCCCGGTGGTGTGAGGCGCCCGGGAATGATGCCGGGTCGACGGTCGTTGGACATGCTTCCGGCGCCGCGGAGAGGCCCCCCCCCGCCCCGCGAGCAGCCGGGATCCCCCTTTGAGACTTTCTTGAGCGCCTGACGGTGCCCACACCCCCCGGTCCCCCGGGGGGGTGTCGACCCCCGAATGGAGCCCCCATCATGAACACGATTCTGCGTAAGAGCATCCTGGGTATTGCTGGTCTGGCTTTCACCGGTGGCGTGTTCGCCGGCCCGGTCGCCGCCCACGCCGCTGACACCACCCACGCGGTCAAGCCGGTCACCGCCACGGTGCAGGGTGACAAGCTGATCCCGCACGGCGTGCAGGGCGACCAGTCCCGCATCGACCTCAATGACGAGCAGACCAAGAACGTGAAGGCGATCATCGCGGCGACGAAGAAGGCCGGCATGGACGAGCGTGCCGCGGTCGTGTCGATCGCTACCGCGTTGCAGGAGTCGAAGCTGGAGAACCTCGGTCACCTGGGTGACCGTAACGACCACGACTCGCAGGGCCTGTTCCAGCAGCGCCCGTCCAGCGGGTGGGGCACGGTGGAGCAGATCACCGACCCCGAATACTCCACGACGGCGTTCCTGAAGGGTCTGAAGCAGGTCGACGGCTGGCAGGACATGCCGCTGACCAAGGCCGCCCAGACCGTCCAGGTGAGCGCCTACCCGGACCACTACGCCCAGTGGGAACAGCAGGCCGCCGACCTCGTCGCCCAGCACTGGAACAAGTAAGACAAAACGTGAAGGCCGGCACCCCGAACCAACGGGGTGCCGGCCATTTCACGTCTGCGCGACCAGCTCGACCTCGTACCCCTGCCCGTCGCTGAGGTAGGCGGCGTAGCTGTCCGGGCCGCCCGCGTGCGGGTGCCGGTCCGGGAACAGCAGCGTCCAGCCGTACTCTCCGGCGGCAGTGACCAGCCGCTCGACGGCGGCCGGCGGGCCGGCGTGGAAGGCCAGGTGGTTCAGGCCGGGCGCGCGCCTGTCGTGGGTGCGGCCGGTGAGAGCGGGTGACTCCTCCAGCACGATGTAGGTCGCGCCGAGCCGCCAGGAGCGGCCGGCGGGCCAGTCCTGGTAGAGCGTCCAGCCCAGCTCGCCGAGAAGCCAGCCCCACGAACGACTGGCCGCCGCCAGGTCGGGTACCCACACCTCCACGTGATGGAGGCCGCCGATGGTCAGCGCTTCCCGCCCGGAACCCATAGCACGTCGCCGTCCGGATTTGCCGTTCTTGACAGGATAAAGAGCAAATCGGAGAGCCGGTTGAGATACTTTGCCGGGAGGGGACTGGTCCGATCGGGATCGTGTGCGACCAGCGCCCATGCCGCACGCTCGGCGCGCCGGGCGGTCGTCCGTGCCACGTGCAGCAGTGCCGCACCAGCGGTGCCGCCGGGGAGGATGAAGGAGTCGAGCTTGCTCAGGCGCGCGTTGTACTCGTCGCACCAGCCCTCGAGGCGCTCGACGTACTCCTCGGTCACCCGCAGCGGCGGGTACTTCGGGTCCGGCTCGACCGGCGTCGCCAGGTCCGCGCCGACGTCGAACATGTCGTTCTGCACGGACTCCAGCACGGCCCGCAGCTCGTCCGAGAGCTGCCCCAGGGCGAGCGCCACGCCGATCGAGGCGTTGCACTCGTCCACGTCCGCGTACGCGACGATGCGCGGATCGGTCTTCGGCACCTGCTCGTTGTTGCTCAGCCTGGTCATGCCGGCGTCGCCGGCCTTGGTGTAGATGCGCGTGAGGTGGACGGCCATGACGCACAGCCTACGGATACCGGACCTGACCATCCCGGCCCGGCCGAGTCCGGTTGGGCCGGGGGACGCGAGCGATCCGGCGGTCAGCGACGTCGACGTCATCCGGGTACGCGGTGACGCCCGGCTCGACGGCACCGTGCACGTGGTGGGTGCGAAGAACTCCGCGCTGAAGCTGATGGCGGCGGCGCTGCTCGCGCCCGGCCGCAGCCTGATCACCAATGTGCCCCGGATCACCGACATCGCGATCATGGGCGAGGTGCTGCGGCGGCTCGGCTGCGGCGTACGTTTCGGGCCGGACGACCCGGTCGACCCGATGGTGGCCCACGGCGGTGTGGAGCGGTCCCGCTCGGTGCTCATCGACGTGCCGGAACGGCCGGGCGCGGAGGCCGACTACGACCTGGTGCGGCGGCTGCGCGCGTCGATCTGCGTGCTCGGTCCGCTGCTGGCCCGCCGGGGGTACGTGCGGGTGGCGCACCCGGGCGGCGACGCGATCGGCTCACGCGGCCTGGACATGCACATCGCCGGGCTGGCCCGGATGGGCGCGGAGATCTCCGGTGAGCACGGCTTCGTCATCGCCGAGGCCCCGGACGGGCTGCACGGCGCGGACATCGTGCTGGACTTCCCGAGCGTGGGCGCGACCGAGAACCTGGTGATGGCGGCGGTGCTGGCCCGTGGCGCCACGACTATCGACAACGCGGCCCGGGAGCCGGAGATCGTCGACATCTGCACCATGCTGAACCGGATGGGCGCCCGGATCGAGGGGGCCGGCACGTCGACGCTGCACATCGTCGGCGTACCCGGGTTGCGGCCGGTCCGGCACGCCACGGTGGGGGACCGGATCGTGGCCGGGACGTGGGCGTTCGCCGCCGCGATGACCCGCGGCGACGTGACGGTGACCGGCCTGGACCCGGCGTACCTGGAGGTTGCGCTGGACAAACTGGTCGCGGCCGGCGGCCTGGTGGAGACCCGGGGCGACGCATTCCGGGTACGCATGGACGACCGCCCGAAGGCGGTGGACGTGGTGACGCTGCCGTACCCGGGTTTCGCCACCGACCTGCTGCCGATGGCGATCGGGCTGGCGGCGGTCAGCGAGGGTGGCTCGCTGATCACCGAGAACATCTTCGACGGCCGGTTCATGTTCGCCAACGAGATGATGCGGCTGGGCGCGGAGATCCGTACCGACGGTCACCACGCGCTGGTGTGCGGCCGGGAGCGGCTGTCCGGCGCCCCGGTACGCGCGACGGACATCCGGGCCGGCGCCGGCCTGATCATCGCCGGGCTCTGCGCCGACGGGTTGACCGAGGTCTCGCACGTGCACCACGTCGACCGGGGCTACCCGGACTTCGTGGCGGACCTGCGGGCGCTCGGCGTCGAGGTGGAACGCGGGACCGCGCCGGAGGAACCGGACCTGGCCATCTGACAGCCGGTGCTTATCCGTCGTTAAGTAGGGTTCTGGCAGACGTTGCAGAACACGGCGAGGGAGAAGCAGATGGCGGGTCGACTCGCGGTCGTCGGTGCCGGGCTGATGGGCTCGGGCATCGCCCAGGTGGCGGCGCAGGCGGGCTGGCAGGTGACGCTGCGCGACATCGACGACGCGGCCACGAAGCGCGGTGTGGACGGCATCCGGAAGTCGCTGACGAAGTTCGCCGAGAAGGGCAAGATCGAGGCGTCCGACGTCGAGGCGACGCTGGCCCGGATCACCCCGACCACCGACCTGGAGGCCGCCGCCGACGCGGACATCGTGGTCGAGGCGGTCTTCGAGAAGATCGAGATCAAGCACGAGGTGTTCCGCGCGCTCGACAAGATCTGCAAGGCGGACGCGGTGCTGGCCACGAACACGTCGGCCATCCCGGTGACCCAGATCGCCACCGCCACCGAGCGCCCGGAGTCGGTCGTCGGCACGCACTTCTTCTCGCCGGTGCCGATGATGAAGCTCTGCGAGCTGGTACGCGGCTACAAGACCAGCGACGCGACCATGGACACGGTCAAGTCGTTCGCCGAGGAGATCGGCAAGACGGTGGTGGTGGTCAACCGGGACATCGCCGGTTTCGTCACCACCCGGCTGATCTGCGCGCTGGCGATGGAGGCGGTCAAGCTCGTCGAGGCCGGCGTGATCTCCGCCGAGGACCTGGACACCGCCTGCAAGCTGGGCTTCGGCCACGCCATGGGCCCGCTCGCCACCGTCGACCTGACCGGCGTGGACGTGCTGCTCAACGCCACCCGCAACATCTACACCGACACCGCCGACGAGAAGTTCTTCCCGCCGGAGCTGCTCCAGCGCATGGCCACCGCCGGCGACCTGGGCCGCAAGACCGGCCAGGGCTTCTACTCGTACTGACCGGCCCGTCCCGCCCCCGGCCCGAGCGGCCGGGGGCGGTTCACGTCCGGGGCGGGTTGAGCGCGGCGCCGATCAGCGCGAACGCGTCCGGGATGACAGTGCCCCAGTAGCCGAAGTTGTGCCGCCCGTCGGCCCAGGCGGCGCGTACCGGCTCCTCGGGCAGCGCCCGGGCCAGCGCACGGACATCCTTGAGGAAGTTGTCCTGCCGCCCGCACCAGAGCCCGACCGGCGTGCCGCGCAGTTTGTCCACACCGGTGAAGACCGCGTCGCCGGGGCTCACCGCGGGGGAGAAGGCCGCCGCCATCCGCAGCCATTTCGGGTACGTCTCGGCGAGCAGCAACGCGCCGAAGCCGCCCATCGACCAGCCCCACACGGCCAGCCGGCTGCTGTCGAACCCGCGCCGGGCGCACCAGGTGGGCACCTCCTCGCGCACCATCCGCTGCGGGTCGTCGTCACCGGAGGCGCGCCAGGACAGCCGCCCGCCGGTGGCGCCCGCGAGCGCGAACGGCGGGGCGCCCCGGCGTACCGCGTCGGTGAGGAAGCGGGCCAGGCCGAACCGGCCGTAGTCGCGCGGGGTGGCCGACGCGCCGTGCAGCACCAGGCATACGGGCAGGCCGCGGCCGTCGCCGTACCCGTCGGGCACCGCCGTCCAGAAGTCGACCTCGCGGCCGCGCGCGCCGGACGCGATGCGGATCAGGCGTTCGTCGCCGGCCGGGGCGTCCGGCAGGGCCGGGGCCGGTCCCGGGCGGGGGTCGGCCAGTTGCCGGGCGGCCAGACCGCCGACCACCGCGGCGCCGGCCACGCCGGCGGCGGCGCCGAGCAGGGTACGCCGGGTCAGCGTGGGTGCCATGCCGGCGAGTGTGCCACCGCCGGGCGCGTGTTAAGAAGGGGCCCTTTCTCTACCGGAGGCGTTAAAAGGGGGCCCTTCCTTACACCTCAGCCGTCGCGTTTGGTGGTCCAGCGGAACGTGGTCAGGCAGAGCACCAGGCCGATGACGCACCAGGCGCCCAGCACCAGCGCGACGGTGCCCAGCTCGAACGACCCGCCCGGCTCCCGCGCGCCGAAGCTGTCCGGCAGGAACACCGAGCGCAGCCCCTGGCACATCCACTTGAGCGGGAAGATCGCCGCGACCTGCTGCATCCAGGTGGGCAGGCTGGTGAAGACGAAGAACACGCCGGAGATGAACTGGAGCACCAGCGCGACCGGGGTGACCACCGCCGAGCCGCTGCGGGCGGTACGGGCCAGCGACGAGATGGCGATGCCGCAGAGCGTGCAGGCGGTGACGCCGAGGACGGAGACCCAGGCGAACGTCAGCCACTTGGCGGTGGTCTGCGGCAGGTCCAGGTCGAACATCGCCACCGAGACGGCGAGCAGCAGCACGGTCTCGGCGATGCCGATGACCACCACCATGATCACCTTGCCGGCGAACCAGACCCACTTCGGCATCGGCGTACCGCGGTAGCGCTTGAGCACGCCCCGGTCCCGCTCGATCGGGATCCAGATGCCGAGGTTCTGGAAGCTCACTGTCATCAGGCCGGTCGCGATCATGCCGGTGATGAAGTACTGCGTGTAGCTGACCCCGGGCGCGATCTCGTCGCTGAAGATCGCCGCGAAGATCAGAATCATGATGATCGGGAAGCCCATCGTGAACACGACGGACTCCCGGCTGCGCAGGAACTGGGTGATCTCCAGCCGCCCCTGGCGCAGCGCCAGCGCGCCCACGCCGGGTCGCCGGGCCGCGGCGGCGGTGACCGGGGCCGCGGGGTTCGTCGTGGTGGTCATGAGTGTCCGATCATCCGCAGGTAGACGTCTTCCAGGGTCGGCCGGGTCACGGTGAGGCCGGGCACCTCGCCGCCGAAGCGCGCGGCCAGGTCGTACACCAGCGCCGTCGGCGTCGCGGTCTCCGCCGAGGCCAATGTCCCGTCGGGGGTACGCCAGGAGACGGTCGCGAGCGACTCCTGCCGGTTGCCCAGCCGGTTGGGCGGCGCGACCTCGATCACCCGCCCGGCGGCGATCACGCCGACCCGGTCGGCGAGCGCCTCGGCCTCGTCCAGGTAGTGGGTGGTGAGCACGATCGTGGTGCCGGCGGCGGACAGGTCCCGGATCAGCTCCCAGAACTCGCGCCGGGCCTCCGGGTCGAATCCGGTGGTCGGCTCGTCGAGGAAGAGCAGCTCGGGGCGGCCGATGATGCCCAGCGCCACGTCCAGGCGGCGCTTCTGCCCGCCGGAGAGCGTGTGCGTACGCGCCTTGGCCTTGGCGCCCAGCCCGACCCGCTCGACCACCTTGTCCGGGTCGTCCGCGCCCGGGTAGAAGCCGGAGAAGTGGCGGACCACCTCGATGACGCTGAGCTCGTCGAACTCGCCGGTGCCCTGGAGCACGATGCCGACCCGGGAGCGCCAGGCGGCGTCGGGGTGGGCGGGGTCGGCGCCGAGGACGCGCACCTCACCGGCGTCGCGCTGGCGGTAGCCCTCCAGGATCTCGACCGTTGTGGTCTTGCCGGCGCCGTTCGGGCCGAGCAGGGCGAACACCTCGCCCCGGTGGACGTCCAGGTCCACCCCGGCCACGGCGACGTTGTCGCCGTACGCCTTGCGCAGCCCTCGCACGGAAATCGCGAGCTCGTTCTCCATGCCGTCAAGTGTGCGTCGTGCGGTGGCCCGTTCCGCTGCCGGGTCAGCTATATACGCGAGGTATACACTCGGTGTAGTCTCTGCTCATGACGGTTCCCCTGACCCTGCTCGGGCTGCTCGAACGCGAACCGAGCCACGGCTACGACCTCAAGCGCGACTACGACACCTTCTTCGGACGCGGCAAGCCGCTGCCGTACGGGCAGGTCTACTCGACGCTGAGCCGGCTGGCCCGCGACGGCAAGGTGGTGGTCGGCGACGTGGCTCCCGGCGCGGGGCCGGACCGCAAGCGCTACGTGATCACCGACCTGGGCGCCACCGAGGTGGAGCACTGGCTGACCGAGCCGGTCGAGCCGGAACCGCACCTGCAGACCCTGCTGTTCACCAAGGTCGTGCTCGCGCTGATGCTCGACCGCCCGGCCGAGGAGTACCTGGACACCCAGCGCGCCGCGCACCTGCGCCGGATGCGCGAACTCACCGAGATCAAGCGCAGCGGCGAACTCGTCGAGGTGATGCTGGCCGACCACGGCCTCTACCACCTCGAGGCGGACCTGCGGTGGATCGAGACGACGGGCGCCCGGCTGGACGCCCTGAGAAAGGCGGTACGGCCATGAGCCCGATGATCGAGGCACGTGACGTCACGTACGCGTTCGGCGAGACACCCGCCCTGCGCGGCGCGAACCTCGCCGTGGCCGCCGGCGAGGTGGTCGCCGTGATGGGACCGAGCGGCTCCGGCAAGTCGACGCTGCTGCACTGCCTGGCCGGCATCCTGCGCCCCGACTCCGGCGAGGTCCGGTTCGACGGCGCCCGGATCGACACGCTCGGCGAGGCCGACCGGAGCACGCTGCGCCGCGACAGCTTCGGCTTCGTCTTCCAGTTCGGGCAGCTCGTACCGGAACTCACCGCGGCCGAGAACGTGGCGCTGCCGCTGCTGCTGCGCGGTGTCCGCCGCACTCCGGCGCTGCGCGCCGCGCGGGGCTGGTTCGAGCGGCTCGGCCTGGCCGGCATGGAGCACCGCCGCTCGGGCGAACTGTCCGGCGGGCAGGCCCAGCGGGTCGCACTGGCCCGCGGCCTGGTCGCGGAGCCCCGGGTGCTGTTCGCCGACGAGCCCACCGGCGCGCTCGACTCGCTCACCGGCGAGGAGGTGATGACGCTGCTGGTGGACGCCGCCCGCGAGAAGGGCACCACAGTCGTCCTGGTGACGCACGAGGCGCGCATCGCCGCGTACGCCGACCGGGAGGTCATGGTGCGGGACGGCCGGGTCAACGCCCCCGCCGGGGTCGTCTCATGATCGGGCTCGCGCTCCGGCTCGCCGTCGCCGGTGGCCGGGAAGCGCTGCTCCGGCTGGTCGCCATCGCCGCCGCCGTGGCGGTCGGCACCGGCCTGCTGCTCACCACGCTCGCCGGTGTGAACGCCACCGACGCCCAGCTCACCCGCTACGCGTCGATGTACCCGCAGGAGACGGCGGGCGGGTCCGCCGACCCGCTGCTGTGGTCGACCCGGTTTGACTACTTCCGGGGCGACCAGATCGTTCGCATCGACGTCGCCGCCACCGGCCCGGACGCGCCCACGCCGGTCGGCGTTCCCCGCGCGCCAGGACCCGGCGAGTTCTACGCCTCCCCGGCGCTGCGCAAGCTGCTGGCCACCACCCCCGCCGACCAGCTCGCCGACCGCTACCCGGGCCGGGACCTCGGCGAGATCGGGCCGGCGGCGCTCACCTCACCGGACACCCTGCTCGTCCTGGTCGGCGGCACCCCGGAGCAGGTGGGCGGGCTGGACCAGGTCCGCAAGGTCACCCGGCTCGACGGCAACAGCGCTCCGCTGCCCGGGGCCGCGGTCGACCTCATCCTCGGCGTGGTGGCGGGCGGACTGCTGTTCCCCGTACTCGTCTTCATCGGCACGGCGACCCGGCTCGGCGCCGCCCGCCGGGAGCAGCGGTTCGCCGCGATGCGGCTGGTCGGGGCCACGCCCCGGCAGATCTCGGCGGTCGCGGCCGTCGAGGCCGCGCTCGCGGCGGCGGCCGGCGCGTCGGTCGGCTTCGCGGTGTTCTTCGCGTTCCGCAGCCAGCTCGCCGGCATCCCGTTCACCGGCATGCCGTTCTTCCCCGGGGACATGGCCATCGGTGCGCCGGAGGCCCTCCTGGTGGCCCTCGGCGTGCCGGCGGGCGCGGCGGCCGCGGCCTGGGTCGCGCTGCGCCGGGTACGGATCTCCCCGCTCGGCGTCACCCGCCGCGTCACGCCCCGACCACCACGGGCGTACCGGCTGATCCCGCTCGCGCTCGGCCTGGCCGGGCTCGGCTTCGCCCTGGTGTACCGGCCGCCCACGTCGGACGGTCAGACCGCGCTGTTCCTGCCCGCGCTGCTGCTGGTCATGGTCGGGCTGATCACCGGCGGCCCCTGGCTGACCATGGTCGGCGCCAAGGTGCTGGCCGCCCGGGCCGGCCGCCCGGCCGCGCTGATCGCCGCGCGCCGGCTCGCCGACAACCCGTCCGCCGGGTTCCGGGCGGTGAGCGGCGTGATGCTCGCGCTGTTCGTCACCACGGTCGCCGTGGGCGTGATGGGGACGATCGCGCACGAGCGCGGTCCGGCGCCCCGGGGGTCGCTGGAGGCCGGCCGGCTGTCGATGGTCCTCACCGACGACCCGCCCGTGCCGGGCACGCTGCTGGCCGATCTCGCCGCGACTCCCGGCGTCCGCAACCCGGTGCTCGTCCGGGAGAACCCGGTACGCGGTGACGGCCGCGACTCCGGGGTGATCGCCTGCGCGGACATCCCGCCCGCGTACGGGCGGTGTGCCGCCGGGGCGAGCGTCGCCGAGGTGCCGCCGGACCTGATCCCCTGGCGGGAGTCCGCCTCGGCCGACCGGATCTGGCCGTCGTCCCCGGTGGACCCGGCTGCCCTCGCGGGACTCCCGGCGGGTTCGGTGGCGGTCGAGGCGGAGGATCCGGTCGCGGTGGAGCGGGCCCGGACGGTCCTCGAAGCCGCGTTCCCGACGTTCTACGTGGCGCCGAACGTGCCCGGCGACTTCGAGGCCGACTTCGCCGACACCATGCGGGGCTGGCAGCGGCTGGCCGACATCGTCGTGGTGGCCGGTCTCGTGCTCGCCGGGTGCAGCCTGGCCGTGGCCGTGGCGGCCGGCCTCAGCGAACGGAAGCGGCCGTTCAGCCTGCTGCGGCTCAGCGGCGCCCCGGTTCGGCTGCTGCGCCGGGTGGTGGCCCTGGAGAGCGTGGTGCCGCTGCTGACCGTCGCCGTGGTGGCGGTCGGGATGGGACTGGTCGCCGCGCACCTGTTCCTGCGCGCCCAGATGCAGTACGACCTGCGCGTACCGGGGATCGGGTTCGCCGCTGTGGTGGCCCTCGGCGTGCTGGGCTGCCTCGCGGTCATCGCGGCCACGCTGCCGCTGCTGGAACGGATCACCGGCCCGGAGACCGCCCGCAGCGAATGACCCGTACGGTGGGCCGGTGTGTGCGGCCGGCCCACCGTCGCGGGCCTGGGGTTGTGTGGTTTTCCACACTCTCTTTTACTAAACGGTAACTTAAACTCCGGCCATGGACGACGCGATGCCGGGACGGCTGCCCGAGCGGGACCGCCCGTGGGTGATGCGCACGTACGCCGGGCACTCCTCCGCCGCGGCCACCAACGCGCTCTTCCGCCGCAACCTGGCGAAGGGGCAGACCGGCCTGTCGGTCGCCTTCGACCTGCCCACCCAGACCGGGTACGACCCGGACCACGAGCTGGCCTCCGGTGAGGTGGGCCGGGTCGGCGTGCCGGTGGCGCACCTGGGCGACATGCGGGCGCTGTTCGAGGGCATCCCGCTGGCCGAGATGAACACCTCGATGACCATCAACGCCCCGGCCATGTGGCTGCTCGGCCTCTACGGCACCGTCGCCGCCGAGCAGGGCGCGGAACTGAGCCGCTGCGCCGGCACCACGCAGAACGACATCATCAAGGAGTACCTGTCCCGGGGGACGTACATCTTCCCGCCGGCGGCCTCGCTGCGGCTGACCGCCGACGTCATCGCGTACACGCTGCGCGAGATGCCCCGGTGGAACCCGGTGAACATCTGCTCGTACCACCTCCAGGAGGCCGGGGCCACGCCGGTGCAGGAGGTCGGCTTCGCGCTGGCCACCGCCGTCGCCGTGCTGGACACCGTGCGCGACTCCGGCCAGGTGCCGCCCGAGCGGATGGGCGACGTGGTCCAGCGGATCTCGTTCTTCGTCAACGCCGGGGTGCGCTTCGTCGAGGAGATCGCCAAGATGCGCGCGTTCGGCGCGCTCTGGGACGAGATCACCCGCGACCGCTACGGCGTGGCGGACCCGAAGCAGCGCCGGTTCCGCTACGGCGTCCAGGTCAACTCGCTGGGCCTGACCGAGGCGCAGCCGGAGAACAACATCCAGCGCATCGTGCTGGAGATGCTGGGCGTCACGCTGTCCCGCGACGCCCGCGCCCGGGCCGTGCAGCTGCCCGCCTGGAACGAGGCGCTCGGTCTGCCCCGCCCGTGGGACCAGCAGTGGTCGCTGCGCATGCAGCAGGTGCTGGCGTACGAGTCGGACCTGCTGGAGTACCCGGACCTGTTCGCCGGTTCGCACGTGATGACCGCGCTGGTCGACGACATCGTCTCCGGCGCCCGCGTCGAGCTGGAGAAGGTGCTGGAGATGGGCGGCGTGGTCACCGCCGTCGAGTCCGGCTACCTCAAGAGCGCGCTGGTGGCCTCGCTCGCCGAGCGCCGTCGCCGGATGGAGTCCGGTTCGGACGTGGTGGTCGGCGTCAACCGGTTCACCGAGACCGAGCCGTCGCCGCTCACCGCAGCGGGCGCCGAGGCGATCGAGCAGGTGGACCCGGCCGTCGAGGAGGCGGCCACCGACGGCGTACGCCGGTGGCGGGCCGACCGGGACGCGGCGGCTGTCGAGGCGGCGCTGGACCGGCTGCGCGCCGACGCCGCCACCACGGCGAACCTGATGCCGGCGACGCTTACCTGTGTACGGGCCGGGGTCACCACCGGCGAGTGGGCGGGCGCGCTGCGCCAGGTGTACGGCGAGTACCGCGCGCCGACCGGCCTGGCCGGGGCGGTCGGAACGGCCGGTGACGCGACCCTCGCCGGGGTGCGGGAGCGGGTCGCCGCCACCGCGCGGGAGCTGGGCAGCGGCCGGCTGCGGCTGCTGGTCGGCAAGCCGGGGCTGGACGGGCACTCCAACGGCGCCGAGCAGATCGCGGTACGCGCCCGCGACGCCGGGTTCGAGGTGGTCTACCAGGGCATCCGGCTGACCGCCGGGCAGATCGTGGCGGCCGCCGTGGAGGAGGACGTCGACCTGGTCGGGCTCTCCGTGCTGTCCGGCTCGCATCTGGCCGCCGTGCCGGCGGTGCTGGACGGGCTGCGCGCGGCCGGTCGGGGCGACCTGCCGGTGGTGGTGGGCGGGATCATCCCGGCCGCCGACGCCGAGGCGCTGCGGGCCGCCGGGGTGGCCCGGGTGTTCACGCCGAAGGACTTCGCGCTCACCGGCATCATCGACGAGCTGGTGACGGTGATCCGCGAGGCCAACGCCCTGTCGTGAAAGGAAGGGCCCCTTATTAACGCCTCCGGTAGGGAAGGGGCCCCTTCTTAACACCCGCGCGCGAAAGCGGCGCCTCCATGCGGACGGCACCTCCGGACGGGTGGGTCAGCGGCTCTGGTAGGTCATGCAGTCGGCCATGTCCATGTCGGGACCGACGGTGATCGCCGGGGCGTGGCACTCCAGGTCGGCGTTGTGCCGGCAGTCGGCGCGCGAACACGCGCCGACCTGGGCGACCAACTGGTCGAGGCCGCCGCGCACCGGCATCTCCACGAACGTGTGGCAGTGGGCGTGGTCGCTGCTGCCGATCGTGATGGCGAACGCGTGGCAGTCGTTCGTGTGGTTGTAGGCGCAGGACCGGACGGCGCACTCCTGGACCCGGGGCATCTCCAACGACGCGGTCATCTCCCGTACCTCCTTGGGTTTCTTGCCCCGATTTTAGAGGTTTCGGGAGCCCGCGCGGGTCAGACGCGGAAGCCGGCCGCGCGGGCCGCGGCGCGTTCCCGTCGCCGCTCCCGGCGGCGGCGGAACAGCCACGGTACGAAGAACACCAGGCCGAGCAGGAACACCAGGACCAGCACCGGCAGCAGCAGCGCCACCACCGACATGACGACGCTCGTCGCGTCCTCGGCGGTGCTGGCCACCGGCGCGCCCACCCCGGCGGTGGTCGCGTTGATGACCGGCCGGGCGGCAGCCTTGAGCAGGTGCACGCCGAGCGCGATGAGCACGCCGACCACCACCGGCACCCACTGGTGCGAGGAGAAGAACGTGTCCGGGTCGCTGACGGTGACGGTCTCCGAGCCGGCGCCCGCGCCGAACGCGAGCCCGCCGGCGGTCGGCCGGACCACCGTCTGCACCACGTCGTTTACGTGGTCGACCACAGGCACCTTGTCGGCCACCACCTCGACCGCGAGCAGGACGGCGAGGATCAGCACCACCCAGCCGTTGCCGAGCCACTGCCAGCCGCTGGGCAGCTCGACCAGGTCGGTGTAGCGGGACAGCAGCCCCATCAGCAGCAGCGGGATGTAGGCGTTCAGGCCCGCCGAGGCGGCCAGACCGGAACCGGTGAGGACTTCGAGCACGATCTCAATATGGCACCGGTACGCCAGTGGCGCTCGTCGGCGTCCGCCGGGGCCTCGGCTACCCTCGGCGGGTGCGGTTGGTGATTGCGAAGTGCTCAGTGGACTACGTCGGACGGCTCTCGGCCCACCTGCCCCCGGCGACCCGGTTGCTGATGGTGAAGGCGGACGGCTCGGTGTCGATCCACGCGGACGACCGGGCCTACAAGCCGTTGAACTGGATGAGCCCGCCCTGCCGGCTGGAGGAGGCGCCAGGCGTCTGGCGGGTGGTCAACAAGGCCGGCGAGGAGCTGCGCATCACGCTGGAGGAGATCTTCCAGGACACCTCGTACGAGCTGGGCGTGGACCCGGGCCTGCGCAAGGACGGCGTCGAGGCGCACCTGCAGGAGCTGCTCGCCGCGAACCCGGAGACGCTGGGGGAGGGCTTCACGCTGGTCCGCCGCGAGTACATGACCGCGATCGGGCCGGTCGACCTGCTTTGCCGCGACGCGGTCGGCGGCGCGGTGGCGGTGGAGGTGAAGCGGCGCGGCGAGATCGACGGCGTGGAGCAGCTCACCCGCTACCTGGAGCTGATGAACCGGGACCCGCTGCTCGCGCCGGTGGCCGGTGTGTTCGCCGCGCAGGAGATCAAGCCGCAGGCCCGGGTGCTCGCCACCGACCGCGGCATCCGCTGCGTGGTGGTCGACTACGACAAGCTGCGCGGCATCGAACGCGACGAGCTGACGCTGTTCTGAGGCGCCGCCTCAGCGGCCCCGGCCGTACATCAGCTTGGCGATCTTGACGATGCGGGCGATGTCGGCCGGGGTGCGCTCGAACGTCATCGCCGGCAGCAGCGACCGGGCCCGGCGGCGGGTGACCGACTTGGGCCGGCCGAACTCGCGCAGCCCCTCCTCGCCGTGGATGCGGCCGATGCCGGACTCGCCGACGCCGCCGAACGGCAGCGTCGACATGCCGGCGAAGGTCAGCGCCGAGTTGACCGAGGCCATGCCGGAACGCAGCCGCCGCGCCACCGCCACCGCCCGCGCCCGGCCGAAGACCGAACCCCCGAGCCCGTACGGCAGCGCGTTGGCCCGCTCGACCGCCTCGTCCATGTCCCGGACGCGATTGACGACGAGCGTCGGGCCGAACGTCTCCTCCTGCACGGCGGCCGAGTCCTCCGGCACGTCGACCAGCACGGTCGGGTGCACGTACGGCGGCTGGACCGCCTCCGGGCCGCCCAGCACCGCCCGGCCGCCCCGGCTGAGTGCGTCGTCGATGTGCCGGCGGATGATGTCGATCTGCGACGGCATGGTGATCGGGCCGAGGTCGGTCCCGTCGGGGCCGACAGTCAGCCGCCCGGCCTTCGCCACCACCTTCTCGACGAAGGCGTCGTAGACCTGGTCGACGGCGTAGACCCGCTCGATGCCGATGCACGTCTGGCCGGCGTTGGTCATGCCGCCCCACACGCACGCGTCGGCGGCGGCGTCCAGGTCGGCGTCGCTGTCCACGATCATCGCGTCCTTGCCGCCGGCCTCCAGCAGCACCGGGGTGAGCGTCTCCGCGCAGGCTGCCATCACCCGCTTCGCGGTGGCGGTCGAGCCGGTGAACGCGACCTTGCCGACGCCGGAGCGGCACAGCGCCGCGCCGACCGCGCCGAACCCGTGCACCACCTGGAACACCGGCTGCTCCGGCACCACCTCGGCGAACCTGTCGACCAGCCACTGGCCGACCGCCGGGGTGTACTCGCTCGGCTTGAAGACCACCGCGTTGCCGGCCGCGAGCGCGTACGCGGCGGAGCCGATCGGGGTGAAGACCGGGTAGTTCCACGGGCCGATCACGCCCACCACGCCGTACGGCTGGTATTCCAGGTGGCCGGAGAACTCGGCGAGGACCAGCCGGGAGCGGACCCGGCGCGGCCCGAGCACCCGCTGCGCGTTGCGGGCCGCCCAGTCGATGTGCTCCAGCGCGGTGAGGATCTCCACGACGGCGTCACCGACCGGCTTGCCGCCCTCGGTGTGCATCAGGTCGGCCAGTTCCTCGATCCGCCGCGCGAGCACGCCGCGCCAGCGCTGGAGACGGTCCCGCCGGCCGGCGAAGCCGAGCCCGGCCCACCAGTCGCCGGCCGCCCGGGCGCGGTCGACCGCGGCACGCACGTCCGCCTCGGAGGCCAGCGGGAAACTGCCTGCCTCGGCGCCGGTGGCCGGGCTGGTCGACACCAGCCGACCTTCGGAGATGAGCGGGGCGCCCGGCACATGCACAGCGGTCATGGCCGAAGTCTAGACCCGAGGATTACTCGCCGGTAGGTGTCGCACGCGCCGTACGCTGCGCGGACGATCAGCCCTCGCATCGACGGAGATGCCGTCCGAAACGGCGAACGGGAGATGACCGGCCGGGGTCGCGGGGGTGACCGCGCGGTGGTGCAAGCCACTACGGTGAGGTGGCAGGCTGACGCCGCGGGGCGATGTGGGGTGGAGGTCGACTGTCCATGGAGGAGCATCCTGAGCTGATGCCGTTGCTGACGGTGTCCGGCGGGGCGATGCGGGGGCTCACGTTCCGGGTCGGCCAGGACGCGCAGGTGATCGGCCGGGCGCCGACCGCCGACATCGTGCTCGCCGATCCGCACCTGAGCCGGCGGCACGCCACCGTCCGGGCCACCCCCGAGGGGGTGCTGCTCACCGACCTCGGCTCGACCAACGGCACCTGGCTCAACGACACCCGGGTCACCGGCAGCGTGGCGATCGCCGACGGCGACGTGGTCCGGCTCGGCCGCACGGATTTGCGCCTCTACGACCCGGGGGTGGCCCGCACCGACCCGGTCGGGATGAGCTTCGGCGCGCTGCGCCGCGACCAGCGTCCCACCCTGCCGCTGCCGGTCCCGGCGCCCCGCCGGCCGATCGAGGCGCGCGAGGCGCAGCCGGCCGACGTGAGCTAGACCTCGGGCATCCGCTGAACCCGCGGGCCACTGAGTGCCGCCGATTCCCGGGCCCCGCTGACCCCTCACGCCCGCGCCGCCCCCGGCCGCGCACCCACCACCCACCACCCGCCACCTCCCCACCCTCCCCGCCCCACCCCCACTCGCGGTGATCAAGGAGTTTGGGTACGGAAATGGCTCCCGCGGTGCCGCAAACTCCTTGATCACCGCGAGTG
>NZ_JAGPXP010000024.1:0-97177 GCF_018070485.1 Micromonospora sp. C41
CTTGGCCGAGGGCAGGTCGTTGCCGAACGGCTTCTCCACCACCACGCGGCGCCAGCCGCCGGACCTGTCGTTGTCCGCCATGCCGGTGCGGGCGAGCTGCTTGAGCACCACCGGGAAGGCCGCCGGGACCACGCCGAACGCGGTGAGCGCGGCCCACGGCCCGGCCACGCCGGGCTCGGCCGGGAGCACCACCGCGCCCAGCTCGTCGGCGCGCGCCGCGAGGTCCGTGCCGGGCTCGGTGACCACCACGACGTGCCGGGCGGCATCCGGGCCCTCGTCCGCCCACGCCTGCCGGTAGGCCCGCAGGTGGGCGTCGGTGGTCCGGTCCAGGCCGTGCCGGGCGGCGAGCACCAGGAGGGTACGCGCCGGGCGGTCGGCGAGCGCGGCCCGGACCGGCCCCGGATCGGCGGTGTCGAGCACCGTCACCGGCCGGCCCAGGCATTCGGCCAGCACCTCGGCGGCGAGCGTGTCGTCGGGGGCGCCGGCCAGCACCACGTGGTCCAGGTCGCTCAGCTCGGCGGCCAGCTCGGCGAGCTGGGGGAGCAGGTCCCGGCTGCGCCGGTGGGCGTGCAGCCAGCCCAGCCGGTCGAGGGCCGCCGGCTCGGCGGCGGGCCCCCAGAGGGCCGGGTCGGCGGCGGCGAGCCGGGCCGGGACGTCGTGGGCGACGAGCGTGGCGCGCGCCGACGCGCCCAGGGCGTCCGCGCCGCGCACGGCCAGACCGGCGGCCATGTCGGCCCGCCCGGCCAGCAGGTCACTCACGGTGCCGCCCCTCACCCAAACCACGGTACGGCGCGACGCGCCCCGGGGCCGGGCCCCGGGACGCGTCGGACGCCGTCTGTCACGCGTTGCCGCCGGCCTGCTGCGCCGCCTGCGCGTTCTTCCCGGCCGCCCGGTGCGGGCTGCCCGAGCCCTTGGCCGCCTCGGCGAGGGACTTCTTGACCCCCTCCAGCAGCTCCACCCAGCTCGCCTCGAACTTCTCCACGCCCTCGCGCTCCAGCGTGGCGATCACGTCGGACAGGTCAACGCCCACCGCCAGCAGGTCGGCGAAGACCTGGCGGGCGTCGTCGTACGCGACGGTGACGGTGTCCGGCTTCGTCTCGCCGTGCTCGGCGTAGGCGTGGATCACCGGCTCCGGCATGGTGTTGACGGTGCCGGGCGCGATCAGCTCCTCGACGTAGATGACGTCCCGGTAGTCCGGGTTCTTCGTCGAGGTGGAGGCCCACAGCGGGCGCTGCGGGTGGGCGCCCGCGTCGGCCAGCTTCTGCCAGCGCGCCGAGGAGAACACCTCGCCGTAACGCTCGTACGCCAGCCGGGCGTTGGCGACAGCGGCCTTGCCGCGCAGCGCCTTGGCCCGGTCCGAGCCGATCTTCTCCAGCCGCTTGTCCACCTCGGTGTCGACCCGGGAGACGAAGAACGAGGCGACCGAGCCGATCTTCGAAAGGTCGTGCCCGTTCGCCTGCGCCTGCTCCAGCCCGGCCAGGAAGGCCTCCATCACCTGCGAGTACCGGTCCAGGCCGAAGATCAGCGTGACGTTGACGCTGATCCCCTCGGCCAGCGTCGCGGTGATCGCGGGCAGGCCCTCCTCGGTGGCCGGGATCTTGATGAACAGGTTCGGCCGGTCGACCAGCCACCACAGCGCCTTGGCCTCGGCGACGGTCTTCGCCGCGTCGTGCGCCGAGCGCGGGTCCACCTCGATCGACACCCGGCCGTCCACGCCGCCGCTGGTCTCGTACGACGGGCGCATCACGTCGCAGGCCCACCGCACGTCGTACGTGGTGAGCATGCGGACCGCCTCCTCGACGTCCACACCACGTACGGCGAGGTCACGAAGCTGCCAGTCGTACTCGCCGGCGTCGCTCAGCGCCTTGGCGAAGATCGTCGGATTGGTGGTCACCCCGGCTACGTGGCTCTCCCGGCGCAGCTTGTCCAGCCCGCCGGAGCTCAGCCGTACCCGGGAGAGATCGTCGAGCCAGATCGCCACCCCGGCGCCCTGGAGCTCCTTCAGCCTGTCCGTCATGCCGTCCACGCTCCCCTCAGTTGCCGGTCGTGAAACCGGTGATGTCGCCCACCCGGGTCAGCGCCGCGTGCGCGGCGGCCACGATCCGGTCGGGGGTGAACCCGAACTGCTCGAAGAGCACGGTGTGCGGCGCGCTGGCGCCGTAGTGCTCGATGCTCACGCACTCGCCGCTGTCGCCGACGATCGCGCGCCACGACATCGCGATGCCCGCCTCCACGCTCACCCGTGCCTTTACCCCGCGCGGCAGCACCGACTCCCGGTACGCCTCGTCCTGCGCGAAGAACCACTCCTGGCAGGGCATGGAGACGACCCGGGTGGGGGTGCCGTCGGCCTCCAGCCGCTCCCGTGCGGTGAGGCAGAGCTGCACCTCGGAGCCGGTGCCGACGAGGATCACCTGCGGCTTGCCGTTCGACGCCTCGGCCAGCACGTACCCGCCCTTGGCGACGCCCTCGGCGCCGGCCAGGTCGGTGCGGTCGAACGTCGGCAGCGCCTGGCGGCTGAGCGCCAGCGCGGTCGGCCGGTCGGTGTGCTCCAGCGCCTGCCGCCACGCCCAGACCGTCTCGTTGGCGTCGGCTGGGCGCACCACGTCCAGGCCGGGGATGGCCCGCAGCGCGGTCAGGTGCTCGATCGGCTGGTGCGTCGGGCCGTCCTCGCCGAGGCCGATCGAGTCGTGCGTCCAGACGTACGTCACCGGCAGCTTCATCAGCGCGGCCAGCCGCACCGCCGGGCGCATGTAGTCGCTGAACACCAGGAACGTGCCGCCGTACGGGCGGGTGCCGCCGTGCAGGGCGATGCCGTTGAGGATCGCGCCCATGGCGTGCTCGCGGATGCCGAAGTGCAGCGTGCGGCCGTACTCGTCACCGGGGAAGTCCTTGGTGGCGTGCGCGGCCGGGACGAACGACGGCTCGCCCTTCATCGTGGTGTTGTTGCTCTCGGCCAGGTCGGCCGAGCCGCCCCACAGCTCCGGCAGCACCGGCGCCAGGGCCTCCAGGATCTTGCCGGAGGCGGCCCGGGTGGCGACGCCCTTGGCATCCGCCGGGAAGGTCGGCAGCGCGTCGGTCCAGCCGGTCGGCAGCGTACGGGTGGCCATCCGGTCCCACAGCGCCTTGCGCTCCGGGTTGGCCTGCGCCCAGGCGTCGAACCCGGTGGTCCACTCGGCCTGCTCCTGCGCGCCACGCTCCAGCACCTGACGGGCGTGCTTGAGCACCTCCTCGTCGACCTCGAAGGTGCGCTGCGGGTCGAAGCCGAGGATCTCCTTGGTGGCCTTCACCTCGTCCGCGCCGAGCGCCGAGCCGTGGATCTTGCCGGTGTTCTTCTTGTTCGGCGCGGGCCAGCCGATGATGGTGCGCAGCGCGATGAACGACGGCCGGCCGGTCTCCGCCTTGGCGGCCAGCAGCGCCTGGTACAGCGCCTCCACGTCCTCGTGGTAGTCGCCCTGGTCGGCGTCGCCGCTGCGCCAGTCGACGGTCTGCACGTGCCAGCCGTACGCCTCGTAGCGGGCCGCCACGTCCTCGCTCTTGGCGATGCGGGTGTCGTCCTCGATCGAGATCTCGTTGTCGTCGTAGATCACGCAGAGGTTGCCGAGCTGCTGGTGACCGGCGAGCGCGCTGGCCTCGTGGGTGATGCCCTCCTCGATGTCACCGTCGGAGGCGATGCACCAGATGTCGTGCCGGAACGGCGAGTCGGCGCGGTCCGGCTCGCTGTCGAACAGGCCGCGCTCGCGGCGGGCCGCCATCGCCATGCCGACCGCGTTGCCGAGGCCCTGGCCGAGCGGCCCGGTGGTGGTCTCCACGCCCGGGGTGTGGCCGTGCTCCGGGTGGCCCGGGGTGAGCGAG
Organism: Micromonospora sp. C41; assembly: GCF_018070485.1. Classification (NCBI taxonomy): domain Bacteria; kingdom Bacillati; phylum Actinomycetota; class Actinomycetes; order Micromonosporales; family Micromonosporaceae; genus Micromonospora; species Micromonospora sp. C41. The sequence goes on from NZ_JAGPXP010000024.1 coordinate 3,853, forward strand.
CCCCACTGGCGCAGCGCCTTGAGGTCGTCCAGCGACAGCGGGTAGCCGGAGAGGAAGAGCTGGATGTAGAGCGTCAGGCTGGAGTGGCCGGCGGAGAGCACGAACCGGTCGCGCCCGGCCCAGTTCGGGTCGGCGGGGTTGTGCCGCATGACCCGGTTGAAGAGCAGGTACGCCACCGGGGCGAGGCTCATCGCCGTCCCCGGGTGGCCGTTGCCGGATTTCTCCACGGCGTCCATGGCCAGCACGCGGACCGTGTCGACGGCCCTGCGGTCGAGGTCGGACCAGTTGAGAGCGGGAAGCTCGGGTCGGTTGGCAGCCACGATGGTTGTGCTCCTCGGCAGATGGGCGGAACCCTCACTGATGACCCTATCGAGCGGTGCTAAACGTCCGCCCGGGGATCTCAGCATGCTGTTCTGTACGGATCGCGGACGTCCGGTCGTTCAACCCCAGGTGTGACGGCTCGCACCGTTGCCGGGTCTGCGGGGCAGCCAAAACGACGCCGCGTAGTGTGTGGGGCGGTGTGTGGACCTCGACGGGTCCGGGCCGAACGACCTCCCCCCGCCGATGCCGGAAGGTGGCAATCCGTGAGCATGATCACCGAGCGCCCCGTCAGCAACCCTGCCGGGCAGCCGCCGGTGGGCGCGGTGGCGGAGGCGCCGGCGAGCGGCCGGCGGGACGTACGCGCCGTGGTGGCGGCGTACGTGGCGCTGACCAAGCCGCGGATCGTCGAGCTGCTGCTGGTCACCACCGTTCCGGCGATGATGCTCGCGGACGGCGGCATGCCGTCGCTGTGGCTGGTCGCCGTCGTGCTTGTCGGCGGCTCGCTCGCGGCCGGCGCGGCGAGCGTCCTGAACTGCTACATCGACCGGGACATCGACCAGCTCATGCGGCGCACCAAGCGCCGCCCACTGCCCGCGCACACGGTTTCTCCGCGCAGCGCGCTGATCTTCGGTCTGGTGCTGGCGGCCGTCTCGGTGGCGCTGATGGCGGCGACCACCAACTGGCTGGCGACGGTGCTGACGCTCGCCGCGATCGCCTACTACGACCTGGTCTACACGCTGTGGCTGAAGCGGACCACCGCCGCCAACACGTTCTGGGGCGGCATCTGCGGGGCCGCGCCGGTGCTGATCGGCTGGGCCGCCGTCACCGGCTCGCTGGCGCCGGCCGCGTGGGGCCTCTTCGCCGTGGTCTTCTTCTGGCAGATGCCGCACTTCTACGCGCTGGCCATCAAGTACAAGGCCGACTACGCGCGCGCCGGCGTGCCGATGCTGCCGGTGGTGGCCTCGGTCCGGCGGGTCAACGCCGAGATCATCGGGTTCTCCTGGCTGACCGTGCTCTCCTCGCTGGCGGTCTGGCCGCTCGGGATGAGCCCGATCTACGGTGTCACCGCGCTCGTGGTCGGCGGGATCTTCCTCGTCGAGGCGCACAAGCTGTGCCGTCGCGCGACGCGGGGCGAGGCGGTCAAGCCGATGCGGCTGTTCCACTGGTCCACCACGTACCTCACGATCCTCTTCGCGGCCGTCGCGCTCGACGCGCTGCTCTGACGCGCCCGTCCGGCGGTTCATCAGAAATTTTTTTCGGGCTTCCCCGGAGGGGTCCAACCCGGACAGATTGTGACGATCTCGCCCGCCCGCTTCGCCCAGATATAAGCGACATATGCAGGCGAATTACCTGTGGTTCTTCTTAAACCGGCGGGTAATTGGCATCACATTCAGTTCATGGTTCTCGCACATCCGGGTGGAACTCTGCTTAGGCTTCGCGTCATGGCAGATGGTTCCGATACGACGCTGACGGCTGACAAGACCGCGGAGCAGGCCCCCAACGGCCTGGTCGCGGGCATCAAGTCGTTCGCCGCCGGACACGGCGGCGCGAAGGCGGTCATCGAGTACGTCGGCAAGCGCGGCGCACGGATCGTCCTCGTGGGTTCCGACGGGGTATGGGCAGACCAGTTCGCCGACGGCACCGACGTCGCGCGGCAGGCCTGCGCGAAGGCCGGGGTCGACGTCGAGAACGCCTGGGAGCGTGAACTGATGGACCAGATGCGTCCGAGCAACGACCTGTGGCGGTCGATGGCCCGGCGCACGATGGCCCGTTGACATAACCGAATGACCAACCACCACCAGTCGACCCGGGGGAGACCCCGGGTCGCTTTCGTCACCTGCGCCGAGCTGCCCGACCTCGACCCGGACGACCGGCTCGCGCTCGGCCCGCTCGCCGCCCGCGGGGTCACCACCGAGATCGCGGTCTGGGACGACCCGGCCGTCGACTGGTCCGGGTACGACCTGGTCGTGATCCGCTCCCCGTGGGACTACGCGCGGCGGCGCGACGAGTTCGTGGCCTGGGCGCGTACCGTGCCGGCCCTGGTCAACCCGGCCGACGTGGTCGCCTGGAACACCGACAAGCGCTACCTGTCCGAGCTTTCCGCCGCCGGAGCGCCCACCGTGCCGACGCAGTGGGTCGAGCCCGGGCGGGAGTGGACCCCACCGGCGGGCGGCGAGTACGTGATCAAGCCGGCGGTCAGCGCCGGCAGCCAGGACACCGGCCGCTACGACCTGACCGACAGAGAGCACCGGGAACTGGCGGTGGCCCACGTACGGCGGCTCTCCGACGCCGGGCGGGTCACCATGGTCCAGCCGTACCTGGAGGCGGTGGACACCGCCGGGGAGACCGCGCTGCTGTTCCTGGCCGGGCCCGACGGCCTGGCGTTCAGCCACGCGATCCGCAAGGGTCCGATGCTGACCGGGCCGGACCTGGGCGAGGCCGCGCTCTACAAGGAGGAGCGCATCGACGCGCGCACCGCCACCGCGGAGCAGCGCGCGGTGGCCGAGAAGGTGCTGGCAGCCGTGCCGGGCGGCCCGGACCGGCTGCTCTACGCCCGGGTCGACCTGATCCCCGGCCCGGACGGCACGCCGGTGCTGGTCGAGCTGGAGCTGACCGAGCCGAGCCTGTTCGTCGGGTACGCCGACGGCGCCCCGGACCGGCTCGCCGACGCGGTGCTCACCCACTTGACCCCCCGCGCCTGACCCGTCCCGCCTGGCCGTGGCTGTGGGCCTGGCGGTGGCCGTGGCCGTGGCGAGCGTGCCGGCCCTGGCGGCGTCCGGGCTTCGGCAGCGGGCCCGGGACCGCGACCCTCCCCGCTGCGGACGCACCTCGCCGACCCACCCAACGCGGTGCACGCAACGCCAGGCTGTCTCAGGGCTCGAGGCACCCACGGTGTTCCACTCGCTGTCTGCCGGGGCCCTGGGTGGAACGGCATGGGTGTCTCAGGGCTGTCCAGGCACCCATGGTGTTCCACTCGCGATCCGTCCGTGCCGTGAGTGGAACGCCATGGGTGGCACGAGGGGGCGCGTTTCCACTCGGGCTGGCGGCGCGTTTGCCGGCCGTCGCCGCCATCGTGGCGTCGGCGGCTTTCGCCGGGGCCCACCGGGCCGCGTCTTCGATACCATCAGCGCGCGCTGCTCGGCCTGCACGTCGCCAGGCTGCTGCACCGCGACGGCGATCTCTGGGTGCTGATCGTCGCGTACGCGGTCAGCAACGGCAGCTTGGTCATGCTGGCTGCCACCACCGACGCCGGCCCGGCTGAACCGGAGCCGCCCGAGCCGCCGGTGCCGCCCGCGCCGCCGGGAGGTCAGTCGCGGTCGCTGTGGTTGCGTGCCCAGCGGCCGCCGATCGGCGGCGTGTCCAGCCGCAGCGCGGCCTCGGTGCCGGCCAGGTCGTTGTCCTCGAACGCGCACGAGACGCAACTGCCCGCCTCGGTGACCCAGATGCCGTACGCCTGGGTGTCGGCGTCCCGGTGCCAGATCCGGTTGCCGCGCACGGTGGCCGAGTCGAACGGCGCGGCGATGGTGATGCCGCCGCAGGCCGGTGGGCCGTCCGGCAGCTCGTACCTCGTGCCCGGCCCCGGGGTGGCCTCGTTCCAGCCGGTGGTGCCGTCCGGGCGTACCTCGGCCAGGGAGAGCCGGGTGGCGCTGTTGTCGGACACCACCGCGTCCCGTGAGCCGACCCGGACCACCTTGCCCCGGTGCCCGCCGTCGGGCCAGTCCGCGTTGCCGTCGGTGAGCTCGCGCGGGCCGTAGCGCACCGCCTCGCCGGAGCCGGAGCAGGCCGGGGCGGAGCGGCGGCCGTTGTCCCGGATCCGGTTGCCCACGATCGAGGTGTCCAGCATCGGCCGGTCGATCCGGATGCCGTCCAGCGCGTTCTCCCGGATGTCGTTGTCCTGGATCACCACGTCGGCCGCCGCGCCCCGGTAGCCGTGGCCCAGGTCGTGCTCGTGGTAGCCGAAACCGCCGTTGCGGCTGATCCGGTTGCCCTGCACCGTGTACGGGCCGGGGGTGTTGCCCATGCTGATCCCGTCGCCGACGTTGGCGTCGATCACGCAGCCGGTGAGCAGGCCGCCGCGCCCGGCCACCCCGGCGGTGCCGTTGCCGGACACGTCGAAGCCGGCCTCCAGGTTGTTGGTCATGGTGCAGCCGGAGACGATCAGCCCGTCGGCGCCCCAGTCGGAGATGCCGAACCGGTTGGCCTGGCTGTGGCAGCCGATGATCCGGAAACCGCGCGGTGGGGTCCAGTAGTCCTTCTGCAACTCCAGGAAGATCCCGTTGGTGCCGTTGCCGATGGTGGTGCAGTTGGCGATGGTGAGGCGCTCCACGTCGCCCCAGCCGCCGATGCCGACGCCGATCCCGGCGCCGCCCATCTGGTCGCCGTTGTCCAGCCGGCCGCACCCGACCACGACCACGCCGTCGATCAGGCTGTCCTGGAGGAAGTCACAGCCCAGGCCGGTCGCCCCGGTGTGGTGGATGTAGAGGTTGCGGAACACGCCGCGCACCACGTACTGCAGGCCCAGCCCCTTGGCCAGGTAGTCGTAGGAGGTCTGGGCGACCCCGGAGCCGTCGATCTCGAAGTCGGCGAACGTGCAGTCGGCGATGTGCCGGTCCCGGTCCGCGCCGTGCTGCACGGTGGTCCAGTACGCCAGCGGGACCGGTGCGCTGCGGTCGCCCTCGTTGCTGAGCAGGAACCGGGTCGCGGCCGGTCCGGCGCCGATCAGCGAGACACCGCTGCGCCAGACGGTGCCGGCGTCGCGGATCGAGTACAGGCCGGGCGGACAGTAGATCACCCGGGCCCGGCCGTCGGCGTCGTACCCGGCGCCGAGCCGGTCCACCAGGGCCGCCAGCGCCGGCTGGTCGTTCGTCACCCCGTCGCCGGTGAGGCCGTGCTCGTGGGCGTCGCACCACAGCGGCGCGCCGGCGACCGGCGTCAGCCGTTGCGGCGTGGTGGTGGCGAGGCTCTTGCGCGGCACCGGGAACTCCCCTCGGGCGTACGGTCCGTGGCCCGGACCGCTTTCCCGTTCCCGTCGCGCGATAACGCCCCGCTCAGGCGCCGGCGCCCACCGGCTCGGCGACCGGCTCGGCCGGGGCTGGCGGGGCGGCCGGCAGCCGCTCCCGGGTCGCGAACAGGACGCCGAGCGTGGCCAGCAGCACCAGGCAGGAGCCGAGCATGTGCGCGCCGACCAGCACGCCCGGCAGGTGGGTGAAGTACTGGACGAAGCCGATCACGCCCTGGCCCAGCTCGACCGCGATCAGCACCGCGGCGGCCCGCGCCGCGCGCTCCGCGCCGACCGCCCGGAACGCGAAGTACAACGCCACCGAGAGACCGATCAGCAGGAAGACGCCGTCGGCGTGCACCTGCGAGATCTGCGTCGGGTCCAGGCCGTTGCGGGCCGCGCCGTGGTCGCCGGCGTGCGGGCCGCTGCCGGTCACCCAGGTGCCGACCACCAGCACCGACGCGCTCACCGCCGTGGTGATCCAGGCGAGGGTACGCAGCGGCGCCGGCACGGTCGGGCTGTCCGGCCCGTCCGGCTCCTTGATCCGCCGCCAGAGCGCGTACGCGGCGGCGATGACCGCCATCGAGGCGAGGAAGTGCAGCCCGACCACCCACGGGTTGAGGTCGGTCAGCACGGTGATGCCGCCGATGACCGCCTGGGCCGGGATGCCGAACAGCACGCCGACGGCCAGCGGGAGCAGCCCGCGCCGGCGGGGACGGTGGGCCAGCACGGCCAGCACGACGGCGAGTGCGATGATCCCCACCGCGAAGGTGAGCAGCCGGTTGCCGAACTCGATCACCCCGTGCACGCCCATCTCGGCGGTCGTGGTGTAGGAGTCGTCGGTGCACCGGGGCCAGGTGGGGCAGCCGAGGCCGGACGCGGTGAGCCGGACGGCCCCGCCGGTGACCACGATCGCGACGTTCGCGATGATCGAGGCGAGCGCGAGGCGGCGCAGCAGCGTGGACGAGACCGGGAACCGGACGGAACGCTTCACGGAGCGAATCCTACGCACCGTAGTTGATCCCGATCGGGTGACTCCGCCACCCCGGTGGTCGGAATCACCGGACCCGGGTTTGCGAGCCCCGGACGATTTACGTAACGTTGCCGTTGTGAAAAACGCGGCGGCGCTGTCCCGGGCGTCGGTGACCGGTGCGGTCACCGGCGGTTCGCGGTCGCGTCGTGGCACCCGGCACGTCGAGCGGGAGTCCGCTCCGGCCGACCTGTCGACCCGTGACCGGGTCACCCAGCTCCTGCTGGAGCGGGGCGCCACCACCGCAGCGCAGCTCGGTTCGGCGCTCGGCCTCAGCCCGGCCGCGATCCGTCGGCACCTCGACGCCATGCTCGCCGACGGCGACGTGGTCGCCCGCGACCAGGTCGTGCGCGGCAGCCGGGGGCGGGGCCGGCCGGCCAAGGTCTTCGCGCTCACCGAGGCGGCCCGGGGCCGCTGCGGCACCCACCACTACGACAACATGGCCACCGCCGCGCTGCGGTGGATCGCCCGCACCGGCGGCGCCGAGGCGGTCGCGGCGTTCGCGGCCGAGCAGGTCTCCGCGCTGGAGACCCGCTGCCGGGCGGCCATGGAGGACGCGGGAGACGCGCCGCTCGCGCGGGCCGAGGCGCTCGCCGGGGCGCTCACCGCCGAGGGTTACGCTGCCAACGCGTCCACGATCGCCTCCGGCGGCCAGCTCTGCCAGCACCACTGCCCGGTGGCGCACGTGGCCGCCGAGTTCCCTCAGCTGTGCGAGGCCGAGACCGAGGTCATCTCCCGTCTGGTCGGCACCCACGTACAGCGCCTGGCCACCATCGCGCACGGCGACGGCGTGTGCACCACGCACATTCCCGCCCAGTCCGGTTCCACCGTCACCACTGTGAGGACAGATAGATGACCGAGCAGATCGTTCAGCCCCTGACCCAGGAGGAGCAGCTCGCGGCCCTCGGTCGTTACGAGTACGGCTGGGCCGACCCCGACGTCGCCGGGGCGTCCGCCCAGCGCGGCCTCAGCGAGGCGGTGGTGCGGGACATCTCGGCCAAGAAGAACGAGCCGGCCTGGATGCTCGACCTGCGGCTCAAGGGCCTGCGGCTGTTCGGCCGCAAGCCGATGCCGAACTGGGGCGCCGACCTCACCGGGATCGACTTCGACAACATCAAGTACTTCGTGCGGTCCACCGAGAAGCAGGCCACCTCCTGGGAGGACCTGCCCGAGGACATCAAGAACACCTACGACAAGCTCGGCATCCCGGAGGCGGAGAAGCAGCGCCTGGTCGCCGGTGTCGCGGCGCAGTACGAGTCCGAGGTGGTCTACCACCAGATCCGTGAGGACCTGGAGGAGCAGGGCGTCGTCTTCCTGGACACCGACACCGCGCTCAAGGAGCACGAGGACCTGTTCAAGGAGTACTTCGGCACGGTCATCCCGGTCGGCGACAACAAGTTCGCCGCGCTGAACACCTCCGTCTGGTCCGGTGGCTCGTTCATCTACGTGCCGAAGGGCGTGCACGTGGACATCCCGCTGCAGGCCTACTTCCGGATCAACACGGAGAACATGGGCCAGTTCGAGCGGACGCTGATCATCGTCGACGAGGGCGCGTACGTGCACTACGTCGAGGGTTGCACCGCGCCCATCTACTCCTCCGACTCGCTGCACAGCGCGGTCGTGGAGATCATCGTCAAGAAGAACGCCCGGTGCCGGTACACGACCATCCAGAACTGGTCGAACAACGTCTACAACCTGGTCACCAAGCGTGCCGTGTGCCACGAGGGCGCGACCATGGAGTGGGTCGACGGCAACATCGGCTCCAAGGTCACCATGAAGTACCCGGCGGTCTACATGACCGGCGAGCACGCCAAGGGCGAGGTGCTCTCGGTGGCCATGGCCGGCGAGGGCCAGCACCAGGACGCCGGCGCCAAGATGGTGCACGCCGCGCCGCACACCTCCTCGACCATCGTGTCGAAGTCGATCGCCCGGGGCGGCGGCCGCACCTCGTACCGCGGTCTGGTGCAGGTGCTGGAGGGCTCGACCAGCAGCAAGAGCACGGTCAAGTGCGACGCGCTCCTGGTCGACACGATCTCCCGCTCCGACACCTACCCGTACGTCGACATCCGCGAGGACGACGTGTCGATGGGGCACGAGGCGACCGTCTCCAAGGTCAGCGAGGACCAGCTCTTCTACCTGATGAGCCGGGGCCTGAGCGAGGACGAGGCGATGGCGATGATCGTGCGCGGCTTCATCGAGCCGATCGCCAAGGAGCTTCCGATGGAGTACGCGCTGGAGCTCAACCGCCTGATCGAGCTGCAGATGGAGGGCGCGGTCGGCTGACGCCGGCCCCCGTCCTCCGCCTTACCTGACACCTCGTCGCAGAACACAAGGAAGAGATGACTACCCAGGCTTCCGCGCCGCCCACGACCAAGTCGCAGGCGCTCCGCTCGTACGACGTCGCCGACTTCCCGGCCCTGACCGGCCTGGAGGAGGAGTGGCGCTTCACCCCGCTCAAGCGCCTGCGCGGCCTGACCGGGTCGGCGCAGGGCGCGACCGGCGCGGTCCGGCACGAGTACGGTGACCTGCCCGAGGGCGTCACCGTCGACCGGATCGGCCGGGACGACCCCCGGGTGGGCAGCGTGCTCACCCCGTTCGACCGGGTCAGCGCGCTCGCGTACGGCGGGGCCGACCGCGCGCTGCTGGTGCGGGTCGCCCGCGACGCGGTGGTGGAGGCGCCGGTGCGCCTGCGGGTGGTCGGCGAGAACGCCGAGGCGCTCGCCTTCGGCCACACGTTCGTCGAGGTGGACCGGTTCGCCGAGGCCACCGTGGTGATCGAGCACGTCGGCTCGGCCACGCTGGCCGACAACGTCGAGGTGTCGGTGGGCGACGGGGCGAAGCTGACCCTGGTCACCGTCGCCGACTGGGCCGACGACGCGGTGCAGGCGCAGCACCTGAAGGTGCGGCTGGGCCGCGACGCCCGGATCCTGCACGTGCAGGTCAGCCTCGGCGGCGACCTGGTCCGGCAGTACACGTCGGTGGAGTACACCCAGCGCGGCGGCGAAGCCGAGCTGTACGGCGTCTACTTCGCCGACTCCGGCCAGCACCTGGAGCACCGGCAGCTGGTCGACCACACCGTGCCGGACTGCCGCAGCAACGTCGGCTACCGGGGCGCGCTGCAGGGCGACGACGCGCACACGGTCTGGGTCGGCGACGTGCTGATCCGCGCCGAGGCCACCGGCACCGACACGTACGAGATCAACCGGAACCTGCTGCTCACCGACGGCGCGCGGGCCGACTCCGTACCCAACCTGGAGATCGAGACCGGCGAGATCGCCGGCGCCGGGCACGCCAGCGCGACCGGCCGGTTCGACGACGAGCAGCTGTTCTACCTGATGGCCCGGGGCATCCCGGAGGCCGAGGCGCGGCGCCTGGTGGTGCGCGGCTTCTTCGCCGAGCTGATCAACAAGATCCCGGTCGAGGACCTGCGCGAGCGCCTCGGTGACGCCATCGAGGCCCGGCTGGCGAAGGCCGGCGCCTGATGCTCAAGATCTGCTCCACCGAGGACGTGCCGAAGGGCACCGCGATCAGCGCCGACGTGGACGGCGTGCAGGTCGCGATCGTGCACGGCGAGGACGACGTGTTCTACGCGGTGCACGACGAGTGCTCGCACGCCGCCGTGGCGCTGTCCGAGGGCGAGGTCGAGGGCTGCACGCTGGAATGCTGGCTGCACGGATCCCGTTTCGACCTGCGTACCGGTGAGCCCACCGGGCTGCCCGCGACCGAACCCGTACCCGTCTATTCCGTCGAAGTCCGCGACGGCGACATCTACCTTTCCGTGGACGGCGACGGCCGTCCGCTGCCGAGCAATGGAGTGACCCGCTGATGAGCACCCTGGAGATCCGCGACCTGAAGGTGTCGGTCAAGCTGCCCGAGGGTGAGCTCAAGCCGATCCTGCACGGGGTCGACCTGACCGTGCGCTCCGGCGAGACGCACGCCATCATGGGCCCGAACGGCTCCGGCAAGTCGACGCTGGCGTACTCGATCGCCGGTCACCCGAAGTACGAGATCACCGGCGGCGAGGTGACCCTCGACGGCGAGGACGTGCTGTCCATGTCCGTCGACGAGCGGGCCCGCGCCGGTCTCTTCCTGGCCATGCAGTACCCGGTCGAGGTCCCCGGCGTGTCGGTGGCCAACTTCCTGCGTACCGCCAAGACCGCCATCGACGGTGAGGCGCCGAAGCTGCGCACCTGGGGCGGCGAGCTGCGCGGCGCCATGGAGCGCCTCCAGATGGACCCGGCGTTCGCCCAGCGCAACGTCAACGAGGGCTTCTCCGGCGGCGAGAAGAAGCGGCACGAGATCGTGCAGCTGGAGCTGCTCAAGCCGAAGATGGCGATCCTCGACGAGACCGACTCCGGCCTGGACGTGGACGCGCTGCGCGTGGTCAGCGAGGGCGTGAACCGGGTACGCGACACCGGTGACACCGGCCTGCTGCTGATCACCCACTACACGCGCATCCTGCGTTACATCAAGCCCGACTTCGTGCACGTCTTCGTGGCCGGCCGGATCGTCGAGCAGGGCGGCCGGGAGCTGGCCGACAAGCTCGAGGAAGAGGGCTACGAGCGCTACGTCGCCGGAGCCGGCGCGGCACGGGCCTGACCTGCCATGACCTCGATGGCCATCCCGGCGGGCATGCCGCAGTACGACGACGTGCCGCGCTTCGACGTGGCGAAGGTGCGGGCCGACTTCCCGATCCTCGACCGGGAGGTCAACGGCCACCCGCTGGTCTACCTGGACAGCGCCAACACCTCGCACAAGCCGCGGCAGGTGCTCGACGTGCTCGCCGAGCACTACGCGCTGCACAACGCCAACGTGTCGCGCTCGGTGCACACGCTGGGCACCGAGGCCACCGAGGCGTACGAGGGCGCGCGGGCGAAGATCGCCGCGTTCATCAACGCGCCGAGCGTGGACGAGGTGGTGTTCACCAAGAACTCCACCGAGGCGATCAACATCGTGGCGTACGCCTTCTCCAACGCCTCGCTGCGCGCGGACGGCGACCCCCGGTTCCGGCTGGGCCCCGGCGACGAGATCGTGATCTCCGAGATGGAGCACCACTCGAACATCGTCCCGTGGCAGCTGCTGGCGGAGCGCACCGGCGCGACGCTGCGCTGGTTCCCGGTCACCGACCAGGGCCGGCTCGACGAGTCCGGCCTGGACGACCTGGTCACCGAGCGGACGAAGATCGTCTCGCTGGTGCACATGTCGAACATCCTCGGCACCGTCAACGCCACCTCGCGGATCACCGCGCGGGTCCGCGAGGTCGGCGCGCTGCTGCTGCTCGACTGCTCGCAGTCGGTGCCGCACCTGCCGATGGACGTGGTCGACCACGACGCCGACTTCATCGTCTTCACCGGGCACAAGATGTGCGGCCCGACCGGCATCGGCGTGCTCTGGGGCCGGGGCGAGCTGCTCGCCGCGATGCCCCCGGTGATGGGCGGCGGCTCGATGATCGAGACGGTGACCATGGGCGGCTCGACGTTCGCCGCGCCGCCGGCCCGGTTCGAGGCGGGCACCCCGCCGATCGCCGAGGCGGTCGCGCTCGGCGCCGCGGTGGACTACCTCACCGCGATCGGCATGCCGGCCATCCAGTGGCACGAGAAGGAGCTGACGGCGTACGCGCTGGACGCCCTCGCCACCGTGCCCGGCCTGCGGATCTTCGGCCCGACGGTGCCGGTGGGCCGGGGCGGGACGATCTCGTTCGCGCTCGGTGACGTGCACCCGCACGACGTCGGGCAGGTGCTCGACTCGCTCGGCGTGCAGGTGCGGGTGGGCCACCACTGCGCCCGGCCGGTGTGCACCCGGTTCGGGGTGCCGGCCACGACGCGGGCGTCGTTCTACCTCTACACCACCACCGCGGAGATCGACGCCCTGGTGGCGGGTCTGGAGCGGGTGCGGAAGGTGTTCCAGTGATGCAGCTCGAATCCCTCTACCAGGAGATCATCCTGGACCACTACAAGCACCCGCACGGCCGCGGCCTGCGGGACGCGGCGGACCCGGCCGCCCGGGTCGGCGAGGCGCACCACGTCAACCCGACCTGCGGCGACGAGATCACCGTACGGGTGGCGACCGACGGCACGGTGTTCACCGACATCTCGTACGACGGGATGGGCTGCTCGATCAGCCAGGCGTCGGCGAGCATCCTGCACGAGCTGCTGCGCGGCAGGGCCGCGAGCGACGCCGCGGTGGTGCACGAGGCGTTCGTGCAGTTGATGTCCGGGCGGGGCCAGGTCACGCCGGACGAGGACGTGCTCGGAGACGGGGTGGCGTTCGCGGGTGTCGCGCGCTACCCGGCCCGGGTGAAGTGCGCGCTGTTGTCGTGGATGGCGTTCAAGGACGCCGCGGCACGCGCCGGGGTGGGCGTGAGCCCGGAGGTGAAGGCATGAGCGACGAGAACATGACCCCCGAGGCTGGCGCGGTGGCGACGGACGGCGCGGCCGTCAACGGTGCTGTTGCCGGCGGCGCGGCCGCGGGCGCGGCGGCGCCGGCCGGCGGCAAGGCCGCTATCGGCGACATCGAAGAGGCGATGAAGGACGTCGTCGACCCCGAGCTGGGCATCAACGTGGTCGACCTGGGCCTGGTGTACGGCGTCCACGTCGACGACGACAACGTGGCCACCCTGGACATGACGCTGACCTCGGCGGCCTGCCCGCTGACCGACGTGATCGAGGACCAGGCCCGGCAGGCGCTGACCACCGGTCCCGGTGGCGGCCTGGTGAACGACATCCGGATCAACTGGGTCTGGCTGCCGCCGTGGGGCCCCGACAAGATCACCGACGAGGGGCGCGACCAGCTCCGCTCGCTCGGCTTCAACGTCTGACAGTTCTCCCGGTCACCGCCACGGGCGCGGCACCCTTGAGGGGTGCCGCGCCCGCGGTGTTCTCTCGGCATGATCGACACCGTTACGCCGATGTGGTGTGGTCGGAGTGGCTCTGATGCCGCCACATCGGCGAAGTGGTGTCGATCAAGGTGACCTGGCGGCACTGCCACGGGCGTTAGTGCCCCGAACAGCGAGATCTTGGTACGAGATCGCCCCCTGCGGGGGCCCCCTGCGGGGGCAGATTCGTACCAAGATCTTCAGTTCAACCGAGGCGCGGGAAAACCGGTTCCGGGGTGGGGGAACCAGGGGGCAGGATGAGCGGGTGATCGAGGCGTACCCGAAGCAGGCTCCTGTCCGTGCGGCCACTGCCGCGCGTCGACAGCGCATCCTGCCCCCGGCCGCCTCGGCCCACCACCCCTCGTCGTGACCGGGGCGTTCCTGGCCGGCCTGGTCGCCGGCTACGGCGTCGCCATCCCGGTCGGCGCGATCGCGATCCTCATCCTCGGGCTCAGCGCGCGTACCTCGTTCCGGGTCGGTTCGGCGGCGGCGCTCGGCGTGGCCACCGCCGACGGGCTGTACGCGGCCGTGGCGGCGCTCGGCGGGGCCGCGGTGGCCAGCGGGCTCGCGCCGTTCGCGGGTCCACTGCGAATGATCGCCGCGGGGGTGCTGCTGGCCCTCGCCTGCCTCACCGCCTGGCGCGCGATGCGCCCACCCGCCCCGACGCAGGAGCCGAACTCACCCGCCCCGGCGCAGGAGCCGAGTCCGCGGGGTGGCCTGGACACGCCGGTGCGGGCGTTCGCCGCGGTTCTCGCGCTGACCCTGCTCAACCCGGCCACCGTCGTCTACTTCGTGGCGCTCGTCCTCGGCCGGGGCGACGTGCTCGGCTCGAGCCCGGTCGGCGCGGCCGCCTTCACCGCAGGCGTGTTCCTCGCCTCGGCCAGCTGGCAGTTGCTGATCGCCGGCGGCGGCTCGCTGATCGGCCGGGCCCTCACCGGTCCCCGTGGGCGGCGGGTCACCGCGCTGCTGTCCAGTGTCATCATCGCCGCCCTCGCGGTCGCCACGGTGCTCGGCGTCTGACCGAAGGGGACGGCCGCGGCCCGACGGCATCGATCGGATTCCGGGAGCCGGGACGACCTGGAGCATCGTCCGGACGCAACCGCATCATCTTCGCGGCTGATGTTCGGAGTCGCGAGTGGTCCTAGGGTCACGGAACAATCCGTGGATCGTTCACGTACATCCGGTCATCCCCACCGGTCGTGCGTCGATCCACACCAGACCCAGCAGGGAGAAGACTTGAGGATCACCCTGTGGCGTCCGCCGCGCGACCGGCAACCCGCCCGGCGCGGACGGACCGCTGCCCTCCTCGTCGCCGCGCTGGCCGCGGCGACGCTTCCCGTTCTCGCGGCGCCCGCGCCCGCCTCCGCCGCACCCGGCGTCCACGGGCCGTGGCAGAAGGTGGACGGCAAGCCGGCGGCCACCAAGGCGGGCCGCCAGGCCGCGATCAAGGCCAAGCGGCTGACCGCGTACAAGCTGGACCGCGGCACCATGAAGGGCCTGCTGGACAAGGCGCCGGCCGAGAAGCGCGTCGCGGTGGCCCGGGTGGCGAAGCAGGTGGTGTCGCTGCCCGCTCCGGACGGCACGTTCCAGCGCTTCGAGCTGGTCGACTCGCCGGTCATGGAGGCCGGCCTGGCCGCGAGGCACCCGGAGATCACCACGTACGCCGGCAAGGGCCTGGACGACCCGGCCGCGACCATCCGCGCGGACCTCACCCCGCTCGGGTTCCACGCCTCGGTCCGGTCGGCCAAGGGCAACTGGTACATCGACCCGTACTACCAGCGTGACCAGAGCCTGTACGCGAGTTACTTCGCCCGCGACCTGGAGCACCCGGAGGGCGAGTTCGTCGAGCGTGCGGACGTCACGCAGGAGGCGCACGCGCTGGCCGAGGAGATTGCCGAGGCGGACGTCCCGGCCGGGCCGCTGGTGAAGCTGCGCACGTACCGGGTGGCGCTGGTGACCGACCCGTCGTACGCCACCTACTTCGGCGCGGAGAACGTCACCGCCGCGAAGGTGACGCTGATGAACCGGGTCACCCAGATCTACGAGGACGAGACGGCGATCCGGCTCGTGCTGATCAACGACACCGACAAGACCAACCTGAACACGCCGGCCCTGGCCACCGAGCCGAACGGCCCGTGCGGCGCGGCGGCATGCTTCACGCCGGCGCAGCTCACCTCCTGCGGCAGTGGCACGCTCAGCCGTAACCGGATCGTGCTCGGCCAGCTGGTCGGCGCGAGCAACTACGACGTGGGCCACGTCGGCCTGGGCGTCAACGGCGGCGGCGTGGCCAGCCTCGGCGTGATCGGCGGCAACGGCAAGGCGCAGGGCTGCACCGGCCTGCCGACACCGGTCGGCGACTTCTACGCGGTCGACTACGTCTCGCACGAGATGGGTCACCAGTTCGCCGGCAACCACACCTTCAACGGCACCCAGTACAACTGCTCGGGCGGCAACCGCAGCGCGGCCAACTCGTACGAGCCGGGCAGCGGTTCGTCGATCATGGCGTACGCGGGCATCTGCCAGCAGGACAACCTCCAGCCGCACAGCGACCCGTACTGGTCGCACCGCAGCTACACCGAGATCACCAACTACGTCACGTCGAACCGCCCGGCCATCAACGAGGTGCAGAACGTCTCGCTGTACGGGTTCGACGCCGACGGTGACTCGTTCACCATCAGCTACGCGGGCAGCGACTCGGCGCCGATCACGCGGGGCGTCAACTACACCACCGCGGGCATCAAGGCGGCCATCGAGGGCATCGCCGGCTGGCCGGCCGGCGCGACGGTCACCGTGGCCGCGTTCGGTGGCAGCGGCACGCTCAACGACAACGGCTTCCAGGTGACCTTCGGCGGCACGCTGGCCACCACCAACGTGGCGTCGCTGGAGCTGACGAACGCCTCCGGCGCGTCCGGTTTCGTCGGTGAGACGGCGAAGGGCGGCGCCATCGACAACGGCGGCTGGCTGGTCGAGGAGACCACCAACCACGCCCCGGTGGTCACCGTCCCGGAGACCGTCACCATCCCGGTGCGTACGCCGTTCGCGCTGACCGGCAGCGCCACCGACGCCGACGGCGACACCGTCACGTACCTGTGGGAGCAGAACGACAGGGGCGCCACGACCGGCACCGCGCTGACGAACAACACGAAGGTCAACGGTCCGCTGTTCCGGGTGTTCGGCGAGGCGGCGATCGTGTCGCCGACGGACACGCTGAAGTACTACTCGCCGGGGCTGAACGCGGTCACCACCGACTCGACCCGGGTGTTCCCGGACATGCGGCAGATCCTGGCCGGCAACACCAACGCGGCCACCGGCGCCTGCCCGGCTGCCCCGGCGCCGCCGGCCACCGGTGGCGCGTCGAACGTGCCGGCCGAGCTGGTCGACTGCTACTCCGAGTTCCTGCCCACCCGCGACTGGGTCGGCATCGCGGGTGACCGGACCCTGCACTTCAAGCTCACCGCCCGGGACGGGCGGCTGGGCGGCGGCGGCATCGGCAGCGGCGACGTCGCCGTGGTGCTGGCGCCGGACGCGGGTCCGTTCCTGGTGACCTCGCAGGGCGCCGCCGCCGTCCTGGACGGCGGCTCGACCCAGACCGTGACGTGGGACGTGGCCGGCACCGACGTGGCGCCGGTGAACGCCGCGCAGGTGAAGATCTCGCTGTCCGCCGACGGCGGGCTGACCTTCCCGTACGTGCTGGCGGAGCAGACCGCCAACACCGGCTCGGCGACGGTGACGCTGCCGAACGTGGCGACCGGGAAGGCCCGGATCAAGATCGAGGCGGTCGGGAACGTCTTCTTCGACGTCAATGACGCCGACTTCACGATCCGGTCCGCCCCGGCCGTCACCAGCACCGCCCCGGCCGGCGTGAGCGTCCAGTACAGCGACGCGCTCTCGCCTGCCGTCACGGTCACCGCCACCGACGGCGACACCACGGGCGGGGACCTGACCGCCGCCGCCACCGGGCTGCCCGCCGGCCTGTCCCTGGCCGTCACGAGCACCTCCGCGGCCGACGCCCGGCCGGGCTCGCGTACCTGGACGGTCGCCGGCACCACCACGGCGGCCCCGGGTGCCTATCCGGTCACGGTGACCGTCTCCGACGGCTCCGGGCTGACCGGCAGCACCTCGTTCACGATCACGGTCACCGCCGAGGACGCGGCGGTCAGCTGGGCCGGTGACACGCTGGTGAACACCGCGACCGGCGGCGCCTCCGGCAAGGCCCTGCTGCGAGCCGTGGTCCGGGACAGCTCGGTGCTGCCCGGCGCGACGGACACCACAGCCGGTGACATCCGGACCGCCACCGTCACCTTCACGAAGGACGGCGTGACGCTCTGCGCCGCAGTGCCGGCCCTGCTGGGCACGGCCACCACGAGCGCGTCCGCGGCGTGCGAGGCCACGCTGCCGAAGGGCACCCACACCGTCACCGCGACGGTGGGCGGCAACTACACGGGCAGCACCACCGCGCAGGTGACAGTCGCCGTCTCCGACGGCGGGTTCCTCACCGGCGGCGGTCACCTGACCGCCACCCGCTCGGCGGGCACCTACCCGGCCGACGTGAACTCCACCGTCGAGGTGGAGCTGAACGCGAAGCCGGGCAAGGCGAACAAGCCCGCCACCGGCAAGGCCGAGATCGAGTTCCGCTCCGGCGGGAAGGCGTACACGATCAAGGCCGGCACCGTCGACGCGCTCGGCGTCACCTCGGCGGGCAAGGTCGCCCAGGTGCGCTACCAGGCCGCCCTGTACGACAACAAGGGCAAGCTGGTGGCCTCCGGCCTGACCCTGGCCGTCACGGTGACCGACCGGGGCGCCCCCGGCAGGAACGACACCGTCGGGGTCACGCTGTGGAAGGGCGGCGCGCTGCTCTTCGCGTCCGACTGGACGGGCGGCGGCACCGCCGAGGTCACGCTGAAGGGCGGCAACCTCACCGTCCACTGATCCACCCGGTAGACGCGGGAGGGCACCGGTCACGGTGTCCTCCCGCGTTGCGTTCCCGGGTCCGGCGATGGCGTACCGTCGGGCCATGAGCAGCCGACCCGCCGCCGGCGGCGGCCGGTGGGTCGAGGTCGACCCCGGCCGCGTCGCCCGCTGGGTCGAGGGTTTCACCGACCGGCACGGCCCGCCCACGACCACAGTCCAGGAGTACGGGCTCCTCCTCACCGCCCCGGACGACGCCACCGCCGAGCTGCACACCCCGCCCGGGGCGAGCGCGTCGGCGGACGTACCCGGATTCGTCGCCTCCGCCACCGCGGCCCGCCGGATCGGTCTGCTGCTTGCCCGCAAGGGCGCTGTCGCGGTCGGCGTCGCCGACGGCGCCGACCTGGTGGTCTCCAAGGTGGACACCCGGTACGTGCAGGGGCGTACCGCGGCGGGCGGCTGGTCCCAGCAGCGGTTCGCCCGGCGGCGCGACAACCAGGCGAAGGCGGCCCTGGGCGACGCGGCCGAGCTGGCCGTACGCCTGCTGTTGCCGGAGGCCGGAACGCTGTCGACGCTGGTGTGCGGCGGCGACCGGCGCGCGGTGGACACGGTGCTGACCGACCGACGGCTGGCCCCGCTGGCGGCGCTGCGCGCGCCGCGCCTGCTCGACGTGCCGGAGCCCCGGCACGCGGTGCTGGTGGCCGCCGTCGCGGCCGCCCGGGCGGTCCACATCCTGGTCCGCTGAACAGGAAAGATCACCTCAAGACGGCGCAATCCCGCTCCTCGATGATGCATCGAATCGACTCGATGCCTATCGTCGGTGTCACGAAGCGGCGGGTCTCCGGGCGACCCGCAGGGGCAGCTTCGCCTCCGCCATCACGCGCCGACATCGTTGGGAGACAACAACTTCATGAGCGGATATCAGGACGGCCGGCTGCGAGCCCGGTGGCGCCGTGCGACGAGACTCCTCGTCGCGGCGGCGGCAATGAGCGCCGGAAGCCTCGTGCTCACCGCCACACTCACCGCCGGTACGGCGAACGCGGGCCCGGCACAGCGCGCCGCGCTCGCCGCGCCCACCGTCAGCAGCGTCACCGCGGGCGGCGCGCACACGTGCGCGATCAGCACCGACGGGGGACTGTGGTGCTGGGGCTCGAACTACGGCGGCCAGCTCGGCGACGGGACCACCACCAACCGCAGCGCCCCGACGCAGGTCGGCACCGCCACCTGGACGAACGTCGACGCCGGCACCGGCCACACCTGCGCGGTCCGCACGGACGGGACGCTGTGGTGCTGGGGCTCGAACTTCCGGGGTCAGCTCGGCGACGGCAGCACCACCAGCCGCAGCGCCCCGGTGCAGGTCGGCACCGCGACCACCTGGGCCCGGGTCGACGCCGGCCCCCAGCACACCTGCGCGATACGCACCGACGGCACGCTCTGGTGCTGGGGCTTCAACCGGACCACGCAGCTGGGCGTCGGCGCCTCGCCGTACGTCGCGAACACCCCGCTGCAGGTCGGCACGGCCACCGACTGGGTGAGCGTCTCGACCGGTTACGGGCACACCTGCGGCATCAGGACCGGCGGCACGCTCTGGTGCTGGGGGGCCAGCTCGGACGGCCAGCTCGGGCTCGGCAACCTGACGCCCCAGACCGCGCCCGCGCAGGTCGGCACCGCGACCGGGTGGACCGGCGTCGCGGCCGGGTACGTGCACACCTGCGGGGTCCGCTCCGGCGCGCTGTGGTGCTGGGGTGAGAACGGCTACGGCCAGCTCGGCGTGAGCGGCTCGTACCGGACCGCGCCGGTGCAGATCGGCACCGCCACCACGTGGAACCGGATCGCCGCGAGCAGCGACACGTCCTGCGCGTCGCGTACCGACGGCAGCCTGTGGTGCTGGGGCAAGAACTCCGCCGGCCAGGTGGGCGACGGCAGCACCACCCACCGGTCCGCGCCCGCGCAGGTCGGCACCGCCACCAGCTGGACCGGCGGGCTCGCGGTCACCGACCACGGCTGCGCGATCCGTACCGACGCCGGCCTGTGGTGCTGGGGCGACAACAGCGGAGGCCAGCTCGGTGACGGGACGACCGTCAACCGGTCCACTCCGGCTCAGGTGACACTGCCGGCCTGACCGGCCCCGGAAACGACATCGGCCCGCACCGCCGTCCGTGGCGGTGCGGGCCGATGCGCCGAGCGGGGATCAGGCCCCGGCGCCGAAGGTGTCGCAGGACTTCGGGTCACCGGTGGTGAAGCCCTTGGTGAACCACTGCTTGCGCTGCTCCGAGCTGCCGTGGGTGAACTCGTCCGGGTTCACCGGCCGACCGGAACGCTCCTGGATCGCGTCGTCGCCGATCTTCTCGGCGGCGTCGATGGCCTGGGAGATGTCCTCCTCGGTGATGCTCTTGAAGATCTTCTGCCCGCGCTCGTCGGCGGTGCCGGTGGCGTTCTTCGCCCACGCGCCGGCGTAGCAGTCGGCCTGCAGCTCCAGCTTCACCGACAGCGCGTTCGCGCTCTGCGGGTCACGCTCCTGCTGGCGGCGCATCTGCGCCTCGGTGCCGAGCAGGTCCTGCACGTGGTGGCCGTACTCGTGGGCCAGCACGTACGGCTGGGCGAACTCGCCCTTGGCGCCGAGCTGGTCGGCCAGCAGCCGGTAGAACGTGAGGTCGATGTAGACCTGGTCGTCGGCCGGGCAGTAGAACGGGCCCACGCCGGAGTCGGCGGCGCCGCAGGCGGTGCTGACGTTCTGGCTGAAGAACACGGTCTTCGACGGCTTGTACTGCTCGCCGAACGCCTCCGGCATCGCGGTACGCCAGTACGCCTGGATCGAGTTGACGTAGAGGGTGTTGCGGCAGTCGAGCTGCTCCAGCGCGTCCTGCGCCGAGCACTTCTGCTCCAGCGAGGTGTTGTCACCCTGCTCGGAGCCGCCGCCGTTGGTGGCGGCGTTGAGGCCGAAGCCGCCGCCCACCAGGGCGACGAGCACGGCGATGATGATGCCCACGATCCCGCCCCGGCCGCCGCCGATCGGGATCGGAATGCCCATCCCGCCGCCTCCGCCGGACCCTCGCCGGTCGTCCACCTGGCTGGTGTCGACCCGCGCGTTCTCGTTCAGCTCCATGTTGACCCCGATCACCGATGTGTCCGTTTGTGATGGTTGCGGTACCGGACCGGGTCCGGACGGCGGATTTCGTACCCGATGATCTTGCACGGTAATCCGGCGGAGGGGGCCCGCGGGGACCGGTACACTTGCCCCCGTGCTGCGCTGCGAAGGCTGAACCGCCCCGCGCCGACGGGAAAACACCACCCGCCGGCGCTTTCGCGTGCCCTGAATCAGCCCTTCCGGACCCGAGAGCGAGTACTCCGAGATGATCACTGCCACCGGCCTGGAACTGCGCGCCGGTTCCCGGATCCTGCTGTCCGACACCACCCTGCGGGTGCAGCCGGGGGACCGGATCGGCCTGGTCGGCCGCAACGGCGCCGGCAAGACCACCACGCTCAAGGTGCTCGCCGGCGAGGGGCAGCCGTACGGCGGCCAGATCGACCGGCGCAGCGCCATCGGCTACCTGCCGCAGGACCCGCGCACCGGTGACCTGGACGTCACCGGCCGGGACCGGGTGCTCTCCGCCCGCGGTCTGGACGTGCTCATGGCGCAGATGAAGGAGCTGGAGAACAAGCTCGCCGAAGGCGCCGACGACGAGCGGCTGGTCCGCCGCTACGGCGCGCTGGAGGACCAGTTCGCCTCCCTCGGCGGCTACGCGGCCGAAGCCGAGGCCGCCCGCATCTGCGCCAACCTCGGCCTGCCCGACCGCGCCCTGGCGCAGACCATCGGCACGCTCTCCGGCGGTCAGCGCCGCCGCATCGAGCTGGCCCGGATCCTGTTCCGCGACGCCGGCGAGAACGGCGGCGGCATCCTGCTGCTCGACGAGCCCACGAACCACCTCGACGCCGACTCGATCACCTGGCTGCGCGGCTTCCTCGCCAACCACAAGGGCGGCCTGATCGTGATCTCCCACGACGCCTCGCTGCTGGAGGCGGTGGTCAACAAGGTCTGGTTCCTGGACGCCACCCGGTCCGTGGTCGACACGTACAACCTGGGCTGGAAGGCGTACCTGGAGGCGCGGGAGACCGACGAGCGGCGCCGCCGCCGGGAGCGCGCAAACGCCGAGAAGAAGGCCGGCGCGCTGATGGCGCAGGCGGACAAGATGCGGGCCAAGGCCACCAAGACCGTCGCCGCCCAGAACATGGCCCGGCGCGCCGAGCGCCTGCTCTCCGGCCTGGACGAGGTCCGCGTCGCGGACAAGGTCGCCAAGGTACGGTTCCCGAGCCCCGCCCCGTGCGGCAAGACGCCGCTGACCGCCACCGGCCTGTCCAAGTCGTACGGGTCGCTGGAGATCTTCACCGACGTCAACGTGGCGGTGGACCGGGGTTCCCGGGTGGCCATCCTCGGCCTCAACGGCGCCGGCAAGACCACGCTGCTGCGGATGCTCGGCGGGCTGCTGGAGCCGGACACCGGCGAGGTACGCCCCGGGCACGGGCTGCGGCTGGGCTACTACGCCCAGGAGCACGAGACGCTCGACGTGGACCGGACGATCCTGGAGCACATGCGCAGCGCCGCGTCCGACCAGACCGACACCGACCTGCGCAAGATCCTCGGCGCGTTCCTCTTCTCCGGCGAGGACGTGGACAAGCCGGCCGGCGTGCTCTCCGGCGGCGAGAAGACCCGGCTGGCGCTGGCCACGCTGGTCTGCTCCGGCGCCAACGTGCTGCTGCTGGACGAGCCGACGAACAACCTCGACCCGGTCAGCCGCGAGCAGGTGCTCGACGCGATCGCCCGTTACCCGGGCGCGATCGTGCTGGTCACGCACGACCCGGGCGCGGTCAGCGCGCTCAAGCCGGACCGCGCCATCCTGCTGCCCGACGGCGACGAGGACGCCTGGTCCGACGACTTGCTGGAGCTGGTCGAGCTGGCCTGACCCTGCCCTCTTTTCCCCGTTGACCATGAAGTTGGCGGCACTTTTGGAGATCCACATCGCCGCCAACTTCATGATCGACGGGGTGGGTCCCGGTGGGAGGGTGGGGTGCGCATGATCCACACCAGTTCGCCGAAGTGGGGGTGTCCGGAGCGCGGTGATGCAGCCACTTCGGGGAGGTGGTGTCGATCATGGGGGAGGATGCGCTCGTCCGGCGGGGCGGTACGGATCAGCCGGTCGGAAGGATCACTCTATCGGGAAGCTGACATTGCGTAGCGTGTCGGTTGGCGAATAGTTGATATCTGGCGCATGATCGTCCGAGGCGGTCTAATAGGTGGGACCGTATCCGAACCGCACAGTCTGGGACGTGAGGGATCAGCATGGCAGCCACCGGCACAGCCACCAGCACTGAGAAGGGTCGCCGGATCGTCGGGGCCGAGCGTCAGACGCTCGCCAAAGACCTGGTAAAGCGGTACACCGGGGGTGAGAGCATCCGTGCTCTGGCGGCCTCTACCGGCCGTTCCTACGGGTTCATCCACCGTGTGCTCACCGAATCCGGCGTGCAGCTGCGGCAGCGCGGCGGCGCCCGGCGCCGGAAGAAGGCGTGACCCGCCGCCCAGCGTCGTCCATCAGCGCAGTGTTCCGGGGCGTCCGGTGACCGCCGAGACGACCGGAGTGCGCTTCGACTGCGACGGGCCGGTTGCGACGGTGACGTTGTGCCGGCCCGACGTGCTCAACGCCCAGACCCCGGCGATGTGGCGGGCGATGAGCGACTTCTCCCGCGACCTGCCCGGCGACGTCCGCGTCGTCGTCGTACGCGGCGAGGGGCGCGCCTTCTCCGCGGGCCTGGACCTGGCGGTCGCCGGTGCCACCGGGCCGGGCTCCTTCGCCGAGCTGGCCGCGCTCCCGGAGGCGGAGTGCGCCGACCGGATCGCCGAGTACCAGGGCGGCTTCACCTGGCTGCACCGGCCGGACGTGGTGTCGATCGCCGCGGTGCAGGGCCACGCCATCGGCGCCGGCTTCCAGCTCGCGCTCGCCTGCGACATGCGTGTGCTCGCCGCCGACGCCAGGCTCTCGATGGCCGAGGTGACACTCGGCCTGGTGCCCGATCTGGCCGGCACGCGCCGCCTGGTCGAGCTGGTCGGCTATTCGCGCGCCCTGGAGATCTGCGCCACCGGCCGCCGGATGGACGCCACCGAGGCGGACCGGATCGGCCTGGCCACGCTCGTGGTGCTGAACGACGAGCTGGACGCCGCGGTGCGTGACCTGTCGGCCGGGCTCCTCGCCAACAACCGGGACGCGATCGTCGAGATCAAGGCGCTCCTGGCGGGCGCGGCCGACCGTACGCACGCCGAGCAGCAGCGCGCCGAGCGGGAGGCGCAGACCCGGCGTATCCGGGATCTGGCCGGCCGGGGCGAGTAACCGGCCCGGAGCGCGATTTCGTAAGGACCGTTCGGGAAGATCTGGGTTACTCGCGAGGTTGTCACAGGCGTCTGGAGAATGGACTCCGACGATTCATGCTGCCTGACGACCTGGAGGTGACGAGTGTCCCACCCGATGGCCGGCGGCGGCATGGGCGGCTGGAGCATGCTCCGGTCGCTGCGCAACCGGGACGAGGTCACCGCCCACGAGCTCAAGCGCGGCACGGCCCGGCGGATCGTCGCGTTCGCCCGGCCCTACCGGCGTGACATCGTCGTCTTCCTGATCACCGTGATCATCGCCGCGGTGATCGGCGTGGCCACGCCGCTGCTCGCCGGCGACGTCATCGACGCGATCGCCGGCGGCGGTCCGGACGCCCGCACGACTGTGGTCCGGCTCGCCCTGATCATCGCCGCGCTCGCCGTGGCCGATGCCCTGTTCTCCCTGGTCCAGCGGTGGTATTCGGCCCGCATCGGCGAGGGCATCATCCTCGACCTGCGCACCCGGGTCTACGACCACGTCCAGCGGATGCCGCTGCAGTTCTTCACCCGCACGCAGACCGGCGCGCTGGTGAGCCGGCTCAACAACGACGTGCTCGGCGCGCAGCGGGCGTTCACCTCGACGCTGTCCGGGGTGGTCAGCAACGTCATCCAGCTCGTGCTCACCGCCGGCGCGATGCTCGTGCTGTCCTGGCAGATCACCGTGCTGGCGCTGGTGCTGCTGCCGATCTTCATCATCCCGGCCCGCCGGGTGGGCCGGCGCCTGGCCGAGATCACCCGCGAGTCGTACAACCTCGACGCGAAGATGAACGCGACCATGACCGAGCGGTTCGGCGTGGCCGGAGCGCTGCTGGTCAAGCTGTTCGGCGCGCCGGAGGTCGAGGCCGACCGGTTTGCCCGCCGGGCCGAGCGGGTGCGCGACATCGGCATCCAGTCCGCGATGTACTCGCGGACGTTCTTCGTGGCGATGCTGCTCGTCGCGTCGCTGGCCCAGGCGCTCACCTACGGGGTGGGCGGCTGGCTGGCGGTCACCGGTGCGGTCAGCGCCGGCACCGTCGTCAAGCTGGCGCTGCTGCTGACCCGCCTCTACGGCCCGCTCACCGCGCTCTCCAACGTCCGGGTCGACGTGATGAGCGCGCTCGTCTCGTTCGACCGCGTCTTCGAGGTGCTCGACCTGCGTCCGGGCATCGCGGAGAAGCCCGACGCGGTGCCGGTGCCGCGCGGCAGCGGCCGGGTCGAGTTCCGCGACGTGCGCTTCCGCTACCCGAGCGCCGCCGAGGTGTCGCTCGCGTCGCTGGAAGAGGTCTCGACCCTCGACCGTACGGTGAACGAGCCGGTGCTCAAGGGCGTGTCGTTCGCCGTCGAGCCCGGGCAGATGGTGGCCCTGGTCGGCCCCTCCGGCGCCGGCAAGTCGACGCTGTCCATGCTGATCTCCCGGATCTACGACGTCAGCGAGGGCCAGGTGCTCGTCGGCGGCGTCGACGTGCGGGACGCGACGCTCGCCTCGCTGCGCGACGAGATCGGCGTGGTCACCCAGGACTCGCACCTGTTCCACGAGACCATCCGCGAGAACCTGCGGTACGCCAAGCCCGACGCCACCGACGACGAGATCTGGGCCGCCCTGGCCGGCGCGCAGGTGGCCGACCTGGTCCGGGCGCTGCCGGACGGGCTCGACACGACGGTCGGCGAGCGCGGCTACCGTTTCTCCGGCGGCGAGAAGCAGCGCATCGCCATCGCCCGGTTGCTGCTCAAGGCCCCGTCGATAGTGATCCTGGACGAGGCCACCGCCCACCTGGACTCGGAGAGCGAGGCAGCGGTGCAGCGGGCGCTGTCGGTGGCGCTGACCGGCCGTACCGCGCTGGTGATCGCGCACCGGCTCTCGACGGTGCGCGACGCGGACCAGATCCTCGTGCTCGACGAGGGGCGGATCGTGGAGCGCGGCCGGCACGACGAACTGGTGGCCGTCGGCGGCCTGTACGCCGAGCTGTACCGCACCCAGTTCGCGGTCACCGACTCGCCCGCGCCGCACGCCGAGGCGGAGCAGCCGGAGCCGGTGGTGACCACTGTGCCGATGGGCACCTACGTCGCCCACGAGGCCATGCCCCCGGCGGCAGCCAACTAGCGGCCCGCGAGGCCTCAATCCCGGCGCCGGCGGGCGTGGATCGGCACCGACCGGGTGGACGGGCACCCGGCGGCCGGGCCGTGGCGACCCGGACGGCCGCAGCCCTAGCTCGCGGCGACCGGGGCCCTAACCCGCGGCGACCGCGGCACGCAGCTCGGCGAACGCGGCGCCGAGCGTCTCCGGGGTGAAGTGGGCGTTCAGGCCGCTCGGGTTGGGCAGCACCCACAGCCGGGCCGGCCCGAGCGTCTCGGGCTGCGGCCCGAAGCCGGCCTTCGGCCGGGTGAACCCGATCCGGTACGCGGTCACGCCGACCACCGCCACCCAGCGCGGCCGGTACCGCTCGACCTTCGCGGTGAGCGTCGCCGCGCCGTCGACCAGTTCGGTGGCGGTCAGCTCGTCGGCGCGGGCACTGGCGCGGGCCACCATGTTGGTGATCCCGAGGCCGAGTGCGGGCAGCGCGTCCTGCTCGCTGGGGTGCAGCAGACGCGGGGTGAACCCGCCCCGGTGCAGGGCGGGCCAGAACCGGTTGCCCGGACGGGCGAAGTGCCAGCCGGTCGCCGCCGACCACAGACCGGGGTTGAGGCCGACGTAGAGCCCGTCCAGGCCGGGCGCGAGGACGGCCGGCAGCAGCCGGGCGGCCGCCGCCGCGAGCTGCTCGCGGCTGGGGCGTGGGTGCCGCCGGGCGGGCGTGCCCGGCCCCGGGGCCGCCTCGGGCCGCCCACCGCCCGGGCGCCGTCGGTCGCTCACCGGCCCACCGCCCCGGGCGCCCGGCCCACCACAGCGGCCACTGTCACAGCCCGCGCAGCGCGCCGCCGTCGACCGGGACGGTCACCCCGGTGACGTACCCGGCGGCGGGGGAGAGCAGGAACGCCGCCACCCGGCCGAACTCCGCCGGGTCGCCGATTCGCCCGAGCGGGATCGCCGCCTCCGCCTGGGCGCGGGCGCGCTCGGGATCGCCGGAACCGGCCAGCAGCTCCCGGTTGCGGTCGGTCATGATCCGCCCGGGTAGCAGGCTGACCACGCGGACGCCGCGCGGGCCGAACTCGTCGGCCATGTCCTTGGCCACGCCGGCCAGGCCCGGTCGCAGCCCGTTGGAGATGCCGAGGCCGGCCAGCGGTCCGCGTACCGAGGTGGACAGCACCAGCCCGATCGCGCCGCCGTCGGTGAGCGCGCCGGCCACCGTGCGGGCGAGCCGGACGCTGCCCAGGAAGACCGTCTCGAACGACTCGCGCCACTGCTCGTCGGTGACGGTGGCGGCGGTGCCGGGCGGCGGGCCGCCGACCGAGATCAGCGCGCCGTCGAGGCGGCCGAAGTGTTCGCGGGCGGCGGCGACGAGCCGCTCCGGGGTGGCGGGGTCGGCGAGGTCGGCGGTCAGCCCGATCGCCCGCTGCGGGTCGCCGAGCGCCTCGATCGCGGCGGCCACCCGTTCCGGGGTACGCGCGGAGATGACCACCCGGGCGCCGTCGGCGACGAGTTGTTCGGCGGTGGCGAAGCCGAGGCCGCCGGAGGCGCCGGTCAGCACGTACACCCGGTCGGCGAGTCCGAGATCCATACGCCCGATCCTGCCGTACCCGGGGACGCGTGTCAGCGCGGGGCGGGCCGCAGCAGGCGTACCCGGCCGGCGAACTGGGCCGCGACGGCGCCGCCGGCCCGGGCGACGGCCGGCATCCGGCGGGGCCGGGGCGGGCGGTGGCCGTCGTAGCGGCTCGCGGCCTCGCGCGCGGCCAGCTCCTCCGCGCCCAGCGGCGGCAGCGTGCCCCGGTCGCGCAGCTCGCGGGCCAGGTCCCAGCCGTCGCGCAGGGAGCCGTTCGAGGGGCGTCCGTCGGCCCACGCGGTGAACGTCGCCGGCCAGTGCGCGCCGAGGCCGGCGGCGAGCAGCGGCCAGTGCCGGGCCACGTCCGCGGCCCGCTTGCGCAGCAGCGCCCGGCGGGCCGCCTCGACCGGGGCCGGTGCGAAGCCGGGCGGCAGCGGTCCACCGGCGACGAGCGCGGCGACCAGCTCGGCCTGCCGGGCCGCCAGGTCGCCGCTCACGTGACCGCCGGGTGGCCGGAGGCGGCGGCGAGCGCGTCCAGCTCCGCGCGCAGCTCGGCGGCGGGCGGGTAGTGCCCGTCGCGTTCCAGCAGCAACGCGGGCGGCCGGCGCCGCTGACACAACTCGCGGACCAGGTCCAGCACGGCGGCGGGCACCGGGTCGGTGTGCGTGTCGTGGTAGAAGCCGCCGTGTTCGGCGCCGCCCGCGACGTGCGCGTAGGCGATGCGTTCCAGCGGCAGCCGGTCCAGCAGCGCGGTCGGCTCGCCGCCCCGGTTGCGGGCGTTGGCGTGCACGTTCGCGACGTCGAGCAGCAGCAGCGCGCCGGTGGCGTCGAGGATCTCGGTGAGGAAGTCCGCCTCGTCCAGCTCGTCGTCGGGCCAGTCGAAGAGCGCGGCGATCGGCTCCAGGGCCAGCGGCACCGGCAGCTCCGCCTGCGTCCGCCGCACGTTCGCCACCACCGCGGCGACCGCCTGGCGGCTGCGCGGCAGCGGCAGCAGGTGACCGGCCTCCAGACCGCCGGCCCGCACGAACGCGATGTGCTCACTCACCAGCGGCGCGTCCAGGGCCGCGGCCACCGCGGCCAGGTGCGCCACCCGGGCCGGATCGACCGGTTCCGCGCCGCCGAGGGACAGCCGCACCCCGTGGGGTACGACATCGACGCCGCGTCCGCGCAGCTCGGCGAGCCCGTCCGGGAGCGGCCCGGCCGGTGCGACCGCCTCCGCGACCACCTCGACGAAACGCAGCCCCGGCAGCCCGGCCACGAAACCGGCGATCTCGGGACGCCAGCCGATGCCGACGCCGGACGGGCCGCTCATCCGCCGCACCCGCCTCCGCCGCAGCCACCGCCTCCGCCGCAGGAGCTGCCACCGCCGCACGTGGAGGCGCCGCCTCCACAGGAGGTGCCGGAGCTCGCGCCGCCGACGTTGCCCATCGCCTGCCGCTGGATCTCGGCCTGCTCGGCGAAGCCCGGATCCATGGTCCAGAGCGTGGCGGTGCCGAACAGCGCCACGCCCAGCGCCACGTCCGTCGCGCCGTACGTGGCGTACGCGGGGGAGGCGGCCGGTCGCAGCCAGGCGTGCCGGCGGCGCATGTCGTTCAGCGCGGCGGTGGCCGCCCGGGTACGCCAGGGCACGCGGTTGAGCAGCAGGAACGCGAGGCCGAGCGGGAACAGGCTGAGCAGCAGCCAGCCGGTGGGCCGGTCGTTGAGCAGGCCGGAGATCGCACGCACGACGCCAATTGCCAGCAGGAAGCCGATCAGCAGCGCGCCGCGCCGCAGCGTCCGGCGCCGCTCCTGGTCCAGGGCCAGGCCCCGGCGTACCAGGCCGTCGCGCAGCTCGTCGAGCGCGCGCCGCACCCACTCGTCGGCGGCCAGGTCCCGGGTCCGCAGGCCGCGGCTCGCCGCGTGGTGGACCGCCTGGTCCAGCGGGGTGGCCCCGGCCGGCAGCGGACCGCCGGTGGTGAGCCGCCGGTCGGGTCGTACGCCGACCGCGCCCGCGTGGCGCAGCGCGCCGAGCGTGGCCCAGACGGCGAGCTGGTCGCCGCCGTTGAGGTAGGCGACCTGCTGCGGACCCAGCGCGCCGTGATCGGTCACCGGCGTGCCGGCCAGCATCCGACGCCGGTACACGATCGCGCCGATGACCAGGACGACGGCGAGCAGGAGGTACCAGCGCAGGAATACGGGGCCGGGGATGCCCCAGGTGTCGGAGGGGGTCATCGTCTGCTCCTGTCGCGAGGAGGGGTCGCGGCTCATTGTGGAGCAGGCGTGCCAGAGTCGATCTCCTGGAGCGGCGCAGTTACCGGACCGAGACCGGCGGGCTCAGTGCCGGCGCACTGCCTCCTCGACCAGGTCGAGCACCCGGGCCAGGTCGCCGGCCGGGCGGCCCATCGCCAGGTGCAGCACCAAGCCGTCGTAGGCCAGCTCCAGGAACTGGGCAAGCACGTCGATCGGGACGTCGTCGCGCAGCACGCCGGCCTCGCGCTGGCGTACCAGGCGCTCCCGGGTCGCCGCGGCGATGGCTTCGGAACGCTCCGCCCAGCGCTTGGCGAAGGCCGGGTCGGTACGCAGCCGGCGCGAGACCTCCAGCTGGCTGCCGAGCCAGCCGGTCGTGTCGGGCGAGACCGCCCGGGCCAGTAGGTCGCGCATGACCTGCACCAGGCCGTTGCGGGCGACCGTCTCCACCATGGCGGCGGCGTCGTCCTCGGCGACGGCGAGGAACAGGGAGTCCTTGTCCCGGAAGTGGTGGAAGATCGCGCCCCGGGACAGGCCGGTGGCCTCCTCCAGCCGCCGCACTGTGGCGCCCTCGTAGCCGTGCCGGGCGAAACACGCCCGCGCCGCCGCGAGGATCTCCTGCCGGCGCGCGTCGAGCTGGTCCTGACTTACTCTGGGCACGAACGGATCGTCGCAGGTGGAACCGCGTGATGCAAACCGTACGTACGGCTTGAGATGCGAATTCGGAAGATCATCCGGCCGCGTCCGATGGTTAGGATCGGCGTGTGACCGCCCTTCCCGCGCGCCCGCTCAGCGTCGCCGCCGTCCAGGCCCAGCCCGTCCCCGGTGACGTCGCCGGCAACGCCCGCGCCGCCGCCCGCCTCGTCGCCCGGGCCGAGGGCGCCCGGGTCGTGGTGCTGCCCGAGCTGTTCCTGCCGGCGTACCACCCGCCGACGCTGGGCGCCGACCCGGAGGGCACCGACGTGGCCGCCGACGCCGACGGCCGGGTCGCCGACCCCCGGCTGGACCCGCTGCGGACCGCCGCCGCCGACACGGGCGCGGCAGTGGTGATCGGCGCCGCCGTCCGCCACCCCGACCGGCGGCGCACCATCTCCTCGCTCGTGGTGGACCCGGCCGGCACGGTCACCGCCGCGTACGACAAGCAGCAGCTCTGGAGCGGCGAGCGCGAGCTGTTCGACGCCGGCCGCCGGGGCGCCACGCTCGAAGTCGACACGTGGCGGCTGGGCCTGGGCGTCTGCTACGACGGCTGCTTCCCGGAGCACGCGCGGGCGGCGGCCGGGGACGGCGCGCACGGGTACCTCTGCCCGAGCGGCTACCTGGCCGGCTCGGCGCACCGCCGCGACCTCTACTACGCCGCCCGGGCGCTGGACAACACGATGTACGTCGTGTTCGCCAACGCGGTCGGCGGCGCGGACCCCTGGCGGTTCAACGGCGGCGCGGCGGTGTACGACCCGGAGGGCCGGCCGCTGGCGCGGGGCGCCGACACCGGCGAGGACGTGCTGGTGGCGACGCTGGACCCGGACGCGCTGGCGGCCACCCGCGCGGCGCACACCATGCTGCTCGACCGGCCGGCGGACGCCGGCGCGGCCCGTACGGCGCTCGTCGCCTGACCGTGGCTGGGCCCGGGGCCCTGTCGGTGCTCCGAGCGTTCCCGTAGGGTGCCCAAGTGCCGTTGCTCCTGCTCGATCTGGACAACACCCTGCTGGACCGCGACGGGCCGTTCCGTGTCTGGGGAGAACGCTTCCTGGCGGGCATCGGCGCGCCGCCCGCCGACCTCGACTGGCTGGTGTCGGTGGACGCCGACGGGCTGACCAACCGGTGGGACGTCGCGGACGCGATCCGCGACCGGTACGCGCTGCGCATCCCCTCGATCGACCTGGTGGACGAGCTGCACGACGGCGTGGTGGCGCACATGCGGCTCGATCCGCTGGTGGCCTGCGCGCTGCGGATCGCCGCCGACGCCGGCTGGGTGCCGGTGGTGGTCACCAACGGCGCGTCCCGCCAGCAGGACGCCAAGATCCGCAAGACCGGCCTGGACCGCTACGTCGCCGACTGGGTGATCTCGGAGGAGGCCGGCGTCAGCAAGCCGAACCCGAGGATCTTCGCGCTCGCCGCCCAGCGGGCCCGGATGCCGTTGCGTGGCGCGTGGGTGGTCGGCGACAGCCCGGAGGCGGACATCGGCGGCGCGACCGCGGTGGGCCTGCCCAGCGTCTGGCTGCATCGGGGACGCCGCTGGTCGGACCCCCGGTTCGCGCCGACCCGGATCGAGGACGGGCTGATCGCGGCCGTCGCCGCAGTGCTGGCCGGCTGACCGGCGGCGCGGGCTGGCAGGCAGCGCGGCGGCACCGCGCGGAAATCCGTTGACCCGCGCCGGGGCGCGTACGAGCATGGTGCCGCGCGAGTGCGCAGCCGGGGGTGCCCGGTCGAGGAGAGGAGGTCGGTCATGGCCGTTTTCGCAGGGTCGTACCACCTGCCTCCACCAGCCTCGATCGAAGGACAGATCCACCCGTGCGCGATCATGACTTCCCGGCGCCGCAGCGCCGTGGCCGCGGCAAGAGCCGCTTCGACGACGACGAAACCGACTTCCTGAAGCGGGGGCGGCCCGCGCCGGCCCTCGCCGACCCGGACGCCGAGCCCGACGCGGAGGACAGCTGGTCCTCCTGGGACCGGGCCGTCCACGGCCCCGAGCCGTACCCGGACTGGCTGGTCACCGAACTGGCCGCCCGGGACACCGAGCTGGGGGTGCTCAAGACCGGCAAGGAGGCGGACGTCCACCTGGTCCGCCGCGCCGTGCCGGACACCGACCGCTCGTGCCTGCTGGCGGTCAAGCGGTACCGCGACGCCCAGCACCGGCTCTTCCACCGCGACGCCGGTTACCTGGAGGGCCGCCGAGTACGCCGGTCGCGGGAGATGCGGGCGATGACCGGCCGGACCGCGTTCGGCCGGCAGATGATCGCCGGGCAGTGGGCGGCGGCCGAGTTCGCCGCGCTGTCCCAGCTCTGGGAGATCGGCGCCGCCTCCGGGCGGATCGCGGTGCCCTATCCGGTGCAGCTGCTCGGCACCGAGCTGATGCTGGAGTTCGTCGGCGACGCCGAGGCGGGGGAGGCCGCGCCACGGCTGGCGCAGGTCCGGCCCGACGCGGCCGAGCTGCGTGACCTGTGGGATCAGCTGGTCGAGGCGCTCACCGTGCTGGCCCGGGCCGGGTACGCCCACGGCGACCTGTCTCCGTACAACCTGCTGGTGCACGCGGGCCGGCTGGTGATGATCGACCTGCCGCAGGTGGTCGACGTGGTGGCCAACCCGCAGGGCGGCGAGTTCCTGGGCCGGGACGTGCGGGTGGTGGCCGCCTGGTTCGCCGCCCGCGGCATGCCGGCCACCGTCACCGATCCGGAGGCGCTCACCGAGGCGCTGCTGCGGGAGGCGGGGATCCGCTGACGGGCGGGCGTCCCGGGTGGTCGAGCCGCCCGGGACGCCCACCCGTGCGGGTCATTGCAGGTAGCGCTCGACCTCCGGCACCGGGCGCTCGCCCTGGGCGTCCGGGTCGCCGTGCGCCTGGCGCGCGGCCCGGCGACGGCGCAGCAGGTCCCAGCACTGGTCCAGGGACTCCTCCAGGGCCCGCAGCCGCTCCCGGGCCTCGTCGTCGGTGCCGGACTCGTGCTGCTGCGCGTCGGCCCGCAGCCGGTGCTCCTCGTCGACGAGTTCCGAGATCCGGCTCAGGATGGTCTTGTCGTCCATGCCCGAAGCTTGGCACAGCGGACGGGTCCGCGCCCGCGTTCTGCCGGCGTCCGCGATAGGTGAGCGCTGCTCGCGCTCCGCAACCACCACTGTGTACGGGAGTGACGCACATCCCACGGGCTCCATTCTCGACAAAGAGATTGTTGTTACGTGAAATATCCTCCGACCTGCCTTTTGATCTGCGGCTCAGGATGGCATGCTCGCGAGCAACGTCACGGGTCGATACGAAGCCGCGACCCTGAGTCAACCGAGGGAGCGTTCAGGTGCCCGAACCAACGGACACACCGGGACCCACCGGCCGACCCCGAACCGTGCCGCTGCGGCAGATCCTGCCGGCGGTGCTCCGCGACCCCGCCCGGGCGCTCATCGACATCGGCAACCGTACCGAAGGTGAACTGGTCCGGCTGAACCTCGGCTCGTTCCGCCCCTACCTCGTCACCCACCCCAAGCACGTGCAGCACGTCCTGCGCGACCGGGCGGACAACTACGAACGAGCAGGCGACGGGCTGTTCTGGCGTCCGGTCAAGCGGCTGTTCGGCGAGGGCATCCTCGGCGAGGGGCAGATCTGGTCGGCCAGCCGGCGCATGCTCCAGCCGATGTTCACCGCCAAACGGGTCGAGGCGCTGGTCGACGGCATGGCCGACGCGATCCGCGACGCGGTCGACGAGCTGGACGAGCCGGCCCGCGCCGGCCGTCCGGTCGACATCGGCGTGGAGCAGGCGCGCATCGTCAGCCGGGCGATCATGAAGGTGCTCTTCGCCGACCGCATCTCGGTGCCGGACGCGATGCGCGTGATCGAGGCGCAGGACCGGATCGCCACCGCCGTCATCCCCCGCATCATCGTGCCGTTCGCGCCGCTGTCGCTGCCGATGCCGGGCGACCGCACGTTCGCCCGTGCCGTACGCATCGTGGACGACGTGCTGGTGCCGATCGTCCGCGAGACCCGCGAGTCGGCCGACCAGGGCGACGACGTCATCTCGACGCTCTGGCAGGCCCGCACCGACGACGGGCGGCAGCTCGACGAGCGGCAGGTCCGCAACGACACAGTGGCCATGTTCGCCGCCACCACCGAGACCACGATCAACGTGCTGACCTGGGCCTGGCCGCACCTGGACCAGCACCCCGAGGTGGCCGAGCGGCTCTACGCCGAGATCGACGAGGTGGTCGGGGGCGAGCCGGTACGCCGCGAGCACCTGAGCCGGCTCACGTACACCCGGATGGTGCTGGACGAACTGCTGCGTCTCTACCCGATCGGATGGATCATCCCGCGCCGCGCGGTCGCCGGGGACGTCATCGACGGCGTGCCGATCGAGCCCGGCGCGACGATGGCGGTCAGCCCGCTGATCACCCAGCGGATGCGGCAGTTCTGGGACCGTCCGGACGAGTTCGACCCGGAACGGTTCCGGCCCGAGCGGGTCCGGGCCCGGCACCGGTACGCCCACTTCCCGTTCGGCGGCGGGCCGCACCAGTGCCTCGGCATGTACCTGTTCTACCTGGAGGCGCAGCTCATCCTCGCCACCATGCTCAGCCGCTACCGGTTCCGGCTGCATCGCCCCGGCGTACCCGGGTTGCGGCTGGCCGCGGCGCTGCGGCCGCGCGAGCGGGTGGAGCTGACACTCGTCGCGGCCGGGCGGGCGGAGCGGGCATGACCGACGGGCCGACACCGGATTCACTCGCCGTCGCCGCGGAGCAGGGCCGGGTCTGCGCGCTCGCCGCGCAGGGCCAGCGCGGCCTGCGCAAGGCCGCCGCCGCGCACCCGGAGCTGTTCCCCGCGGACCCGTTCGACGCGACGCTGTTCAGCAGCATCGCCCAGGCGATGGCGTTCAGCGCCCCCTGGCACAGCGCCGCCGAGCTGGCCGTGACCAACCGCGCCGTGCTCTGGGGCTTCGCCGTGGACTGGCTGGTCGACCACCAGGCCACCAGCCGGGCCGAGGTCGACCGGATCACCGGCGTCTGCCTGGACGTGCTCGACGGCGCCGGCACCGACGACCCGCTGGGCCGGTTCCTGGCCGAGCTGCGCGACGACGTGGCCGCCGCGCCCGGCTACCCGGCGCTGCGCGGCCACTGGCGTGCGGCGATGGAACGCACGCTCGACGCGATGGCCCGCGAGTGGGACTGGCGGCGCACCGGCCGCCCCACGCTCGCCGACTACCTCGCAAACGCCGACAACCTCGCCGCCACAGTGGTCAACGTGGCGCACTGGATCCACACCGGATCGGTGTCCACCGCCGAGGCGATGGACCACGCGGTCGCCGTCAGCGACGAGGTGCAGCGGGCCCTGCGGCTGGTGAACGACCTCGGCACCCACCGCCGCGACGCCGAGTCCGGCGACCTCAACGCGCTGCTGCTGGTGGACGACCCGGCCGAGGTCGAGCGGCGGTTCGCCGAGCAGGTCGACCACTGCCGCGTCCGGCTGGCGAAGCTGGCCGGTGAGGCGCCCCGGGAAGCCGACTTCCTGTCCCGGCAGCTCGGCTTCACCACCGGCTTCTACCGCAACACCGACTTCTGGGGCGTGCGGTGACGCTCACCGCCGGATCGGTGCCCGCCACCCGGTCCGGGACCGCGCACGACCTGGTCGCCGCGCTCACCGGCGAGCCGGCCGGGCAGACGTCGCCGTCGGTCTACGAGACCGCCCGGCTGGTCGCGCTCGCGCCCTGGCTGGACGGCCACGACCGGCGCCTGACCTGGCTGCTGGCCCGGCAGCGGCCGGACGGCGGCTGGGGCGGTCCCGGCGGGTACGCGCTGGTGCCGACGCTGAGCGCGGTCGAGGCGCTGCTGACCGTGCTGCGCCGCGACGGCCCGGCCGCCGTGCCGGCCGCCGCGGCCCACCGGGGCCTGACGTTCCTGTCCGGCGCGCTGCGCGGCGACGCCCCGCCCGACCTGCCGGCCACCGACCTGATCGTGCCCGCGCTGCTCACCGCCGTGGACCGGCACCTCACCGGACCGGCCGGGCCGCCACCCGGGCTGGCCGAGTGGGCCGGCCGGCCCCGCCTGCCGCTGCCGGCCGGTCTCGACCCGGCCCGCCTGACCGGGGTACGCGCGCTGCTGGCCGCCGGGCGGCCCGTGCCGGAGAAGCTGGCGCACGCGCTGGAGGTCGCCGGTGAGCTGGCGTACCGGGCGGCCGGCGTGCGTCCCTCGGCCAGCGGCGCGGTGGGCGCCTCCCCGGCCGCCACTGCCGCCTGGCTGGGCCGTCCGGAGCCCGGAGCGGCGCTGGACTACCTGCGCGCGGTGGCCCGGCCCGGCCCGGTGCCCTGCGCCAGCCCGATCACCGTCTTCGAGCGCGCCTGGGTGCTCGGCATCCTGGTCCGGGCCGGTGTGCCGGTCGGCGCGCCCGAGCCGGTGCTCACCGAGCTGCGCGCCGCCGTCGGCCCGTCCGGCGCGGCCACCGCGCCCGGCCTGCCCGCCGACGCGGACACCACAGCTGTCGCGCTCTACGCGCTGGCCCGGCTGGGCCGCGCCCCCGGCGCCGGGCCGCTGGCCGGGTTCGACACCGGGCGGCACTTCTGCACCTGGCCGGGGGAGGACGGCGCGTCGCTGACCACTAACGCGCACGTGCTCGACGCGCTCGGCGAGCAGCCGAGCGGACCCGGCGTCACCGGCGCCCGCCGCCGGGTCACCGAGTGGCTGGTGGAGCGGCAGCAGCCGGACGGGCGCTGGGAGGACCGCTGGCACGCCTCGGCCTGCTACGCCACGTACGCGGTGCTGCTGGCGCTGGCCGACCACGCGCCCGACGGCACGGCGCGCGCCGCCGTCGAGCGGGGCGTCGCCTGGCTGCTGGACACGCAGCGCCCGGACGGCTCCTGGGGACTGTGGCACGGCACCGCCGAGGAGACCGCGTACGCGGTGCTCGCCCTGGCCGGCGCAGGCCGTTCCGGGGACGCGCGGATCGCCGCGGCGCTCGCCCGCGGACGCCGTCGACTGTCCGAGCTGGACGGATGCGACGACGAACCGGCACTATGGCACGACAAGGATCTCTACCGCCCGACGCAGATCGTGCGCGCGGCGGTGCTGGCGGCCTCCGGCCGCGCCGTCGAGGCCGGACCCACCATGATCAGGATCGCTTGAATGGAGTTCACGACGGCTGCTAGCGTGCGCCGGAGTCGATCGGATTTCGGACCGACCGTAGACCGGGCCAGGACGGTGTGATGGGTTCCCGCAGTACGAATCTCCGTACGAAGATCATCGCGCTGCTGGCGTCGCTGACCGCGCTCTGGGCGTTCGCCGCGTGGGTGACCGTGCGGGACGGGTTCAACCTGCTCGGCGTGCAGACGCTCAACGCGCGCGTCTTCGAGCCGAGCGACCCGCTGCTGCAGGAGCTGCAGGCCGAGCGGCGGCTGTCGCTGCGCTATCTGGGCGAGTCCGATCCGGGCCGGCTGCGGGAGCTGGACGCCCAGCGCGCCCGTACCGACGAGACCGCCACCGCGCTGTGGCGCTCGGTGCAGGACTGGCGTACCGAGATCCCGGCCAGCGAGGAGCTGATGCAGCGGCTCGGCGAGCTGAAGACCGAGCTGGACCAGATCGGCCAGGTACGCGCCGACGTCAGCCGCAAGACCATCGACCGCACCGCCACGCTCACCGCGTACGACGAGGCGGTCGACGCGATCTTCGCCGTCTTCGACGCGCTCGGCGGCCTCGACGACGACGAGATCGCCAAGGACACCGCCGCGCTCATCGACCTCAACCGGTCCCGGGAGCTGCTGTCCCAACAGGACGCGCTGATCACCGGCGCGATCGCGGCCAACCGGATCACCGTGGCCGAGCAGACCGCGTTCGCCCGCCTGGTCGGCGCGCAGTGGTTCCTCGCCGACCGCACCGCCCGGGAGCTCGCCCCGACCGACCGCGCACGCTTCGAGCGGATGGTCCAGGGCGACGCGTTCCAGCAGTTGCAGACCCTTCAGGACCGGGTCCTCGCGGCCAAGGGCGCCGACGTGCGCCCGCCGGTGACCGCGGCGGCGTGGCAGGCCGCCGCCGAGCAGGCGATGGCCGACCTGCGCGGGGTGATCCTGGCCGGCGGCGAGGACATCGTGTCCCGGGCGATGCCGGTAGCGATCGGCGTCATCGTGCGGCTGGTGCTCGCCGCCGGTCTCGGCCTGCTCGCCGTCATCGCCTCCGTGGTCGTCTCGATCACCACGGCCCGGTCGCTGGTGCGGCAGCTCGAACGGCTGCGCGAGGCGGCCTTCAACCTGGCGCACGAGCGGCTGCCGAGCGTGGTGGAGCGGCTGGGCCGCGGCGACGAGGTGGACGTCGCCCGCGAGGCGCCGCCGTTGCAGTTCGGCGACGACGAGATCGGCCAGGTGGGCAAGGCGTTCAACGTCGTGCAGGAGACCGCCGTCCGCACCGCCGTCGAGCAGGCCGAGCTGCGCCGCAGCGTACGCGACGTCTTCCTCAGCCTGGCCCGGCGCACCCAGGCGCTCGTGCACCGGCAGCTCACACTGCTGGACGCGATGGAACGCCGGGAACACGACGCCGAGGAGCTGGAGGACCTGTTCCGGGTCGACCACCTGGCCACCCGGATGCGGCGCAACGCGGAGAACCTGATCGTGCTCTCCGGCTCCACGCCCGGCCGGGCCTGGCGGCGCAACGTGCCGATGGTCGACGTGGTCCGCGGCGCGGTAGCCGAGGTCGAGGACTACACCCGGGTCACGGTGCGCCCGCTCGGCGAGGTGTCGCTGACCGGCCGCGCCGTCGGTGACGTCATCCACCTGCTGGCCGAGCTGATCGAGAACGGGCTCTCCTTCTCGCCGCCGCAGACCACTGTCGAGGTTCGCGGTCAGCTCGTGGCGAACGGCTTCGCCATCGAGATCGAGGACCGGGGCCTCGGCATGAGCCCCGACGAGCTGGCCGCCGCCAACGCGCGCATCGTCGACCGGTCCGAGCTGAACCTGGCCGACGCCGCCCGGCTGGGCCTGTTCGTGGTCAGCCGGCTCACCGAGCGGCACGGCGTCAAGGTGCAGCTCAAGGAATCCGCGTACGGCGGGACCACCGCCGTGGTGCTGATCCCCCGTGAACTGATCACCGCTGACGGCGCCGACGCGGCCGAGGCCCTTCCCGCACCCGGGACGGCCCTGCCCGTGGCGCCCGCGCCGGACCCGGTGCGGAGCACTCCGGCCGGCGACGGGCCGGCGATCCCGTCCGGCCCGGACGGCGCCGCCGAACCGGACCAGCCGGCCGATCCCGCCCCGCAGGTGCCGGAGCCGGTGACGCGGGCGCCCCGGCTGACCCCGTCCGGGCTGCCGGCGCGTACCCGCAAGCGGCAGCCCGCGGTGGCCGGGCCCACCACGGAGCTGGCGGTGGTGGAGCGGCGGCCCGCCGCCACGACCGCCGCGGCGGAGGCGTCGCCGGCGACGGAGCCGGAGACCGAGGCGGAGACGACGCCGGTCACCGACGCGGGACTGCCGGTCCGGGTACGCCAGGCCAGCCTCGCGCCGGAACTGCGGCACGACCAGACCGAGGCGGACGACGACGACGCCGACGATGACACGGCGCGTGCACCGGAGCAGGTGCGCCGGATGATGAGCTCCTACCAGAGCGGCACCCGACGCGGCCGTACCGATGCCGCGCGCCTGCTCGGCGGGGCTCAGGGGGCCGGCGGTGCGCCGGCCGACGCGGACGAGCAGGTTACCTGACCGGGACGTCGACGCGACGGAAACCGGAAGCTGACGGCACACAGCCGGAAAGAAGAGGACGACGAGTGGCGCAGAAGACGGCTTCGAGCGCGGATCTGACGTGGCTGCTGGATGACCTGGTCGGCCGGGTCAAGCAGGCGGAGCACGCCGTGGCGCTCTCCACCGACGGACTGCTGATGGCCTCGTCCCGCGGATTGAGCCGGGACGACGGCGAGCACCTGGCCGCCATGGCGGCGGGCATCCAGAGCCTGGCCCGTGGCGCGGGCAAGCGGTTCGGCGGCGGGCAGGTGCAGCAGACCATCATCGAGATGCAGTCCTCCTTCCTGTTCGTCACAGCGGCTGGGCGTAACGCCTGCCTGGCGGTGCTGGCCTCGGAGGACGCGGATGTCGGCCTGATCGCGTACGAGATGGCCATGCTCGTCACCCGGGTCGGCCGGTTCGTCGCGTCACCGACCCGGGAACAGCCCCTCGGCGAGAACGCGGCACGATGACCGGCCGGGGGGAGTCCGCGGAGCAGGAGTGGGTGGACGACCACGCCGGCCCGGTGGTGCGCCCGTACGCGGTCACCGGCGGCCGGGCCCGCCCGGTGACCGGCACGTTCGACCTGATCTCGCTGGTCACCGCGACCCGCACGGATGTCGGGTCGGAGTCCGGGCTGGGCCCGGAGCACGTGGCGATAGTCGGCCTCTGCCAGCGGATTCTCTCCGTGGCCGAGATCGCCGCCCATCTCGACCTGCCGGTGGGCACGGTCCGGGTCCTCCTCGGAGACCTGGCCGCCCGCAGTCTGGTGCAGGTACGCGAGCCGCGCGCGACCACCGCCGGCCTTCCCGACGAGCACGTTTTCGAGGCGGTTATCAATGGACTACGGGCGCTCTGAGCGGCCGGCGGGCGCCGGGCCGCTGCCCACCGCGATCAAGATCCTGATCGCGGGCGGGTTCGGCGTCGGCAAGACCACCATGGTGGGCGCGGTCAGCGAGACCAAGCCGCTGCGCACCGAGGAGGTGCTGACCGAAACCGGGATCGGCATCGACGACCTGTCCGGCGTGGAGGAGAAGTCGACCACCACCGTGGCGATGGACTTCGGCCGGATCACCATCAGCGACGACCTGGTGCTCTACCTGTTCGGCACGCCCGGGCAGGACCGGTTCTGGTTCGTCTGGGACGAGCTGGCGCTCGGCGCGCTCGGGGCGGTGGTGCTCGCCGACACGCGCCGCCTGGCGGACTGCTTCCCGTCGATCGACTACTTCGAGGGGCGCGGCACGCCGTTCGTGGTGGCGGTGAACTGCTTCGAGGGGGCCAAGAAGTTCCGGCTCGACGAGGTGCAGGCGGCGCTCGACCTGGACCCGGGCGTACCGGTGGTGCTGTGCGACGCGCGCAAGCGTGAGTCGGCCAAGGAGGTGCTGATCACGCTGCTGGAACACGCCATGAAGCTGCGCGAGGCGCGCCGCCGCGCCGCCGGCGACTGAGGCTGCGCCGCATGACCGAGCTGAGTGTCCGGGCGATGTCACCGGAGGAGTTCGACAGCTGGCAGGACGAGCTGGCCGCCGGGTACGCGCGCGAGCACGTCACGGCCGGCAACTGGACGCCCGAGGAGGCGCTCGACCGGGCCCGGGAGGCCACCGCCGGCTTCCTGCCGCAGGGCATGGCCACGCCCGGCATGCTGTTCCTGGTCGGCGAGCTTGCCGACGGCTCACCGGTCGGCTGGCTGTGGATCGGCCTGACCCACCCGCGCGGTCTCGCCGACTGCGCGTTCCTCTACGACATCGAGGTGGCCGCCGGGCACCGGGGCCGGGGGCTCGGGCGGGCGCTGCTCGCGGCGGGGGAGCGGGCGGCCCGGGAGCACGGCGCCCAGGCGCTGGAGCTGAACGTCTTCGGCACCAACGAGACGGCGCGCAAGCTGTACGAGACGTCGGGATACCGGGTGGTCACCCAGCAGATGCGCAAGGACCTGCCCGCCTAGGCGCGGGCGTCAGAGGCGGGTGGCGGTCCGGATCAGGCCGGCCAGCGCCCGGGACCGGCTGTGCGGTGGCCACGCGATGACTGTGGTCACCGCCGGCGCGTCCGGCACCGGCACGGTGGCCAGGTCGGCGAGCAGCAGCGACCGGGCCGACTCCGGCAGCACCACCACGGTCCGGCCGAGCGCGATGAGCTGGAACAACTGGGCGTGGTCCCGGACCTCGGGGCCGGGCCCGTCCGGATACGACCCGTCGGCCCGGGGCCAGCGCGGCATGGGCAGGCCCGGCAGCGCCTCCACCTCGGCCATCAGCAGGTGCGGTCGCCGGGCCAGCGGATGCCCGGCCGGCAGGATCGCCACCTGCGGCTCGGTGATCAGCTCTTCGGTGTCCAGCCCGGTCGTCGAGTCGTACGGCAGGTGCAGCAGCGCCACGTCGGCCCGCCCGTCGCGCAGCAGCCGTTCCTGCTCGCCGATGCCGCACAGCAGAACCTCGACCGGGACCGCGTCCGGCTCGGCGGCGTACGCGCCGAGCAGTTTCGGCAGCAGCTCGCTCGACGCCCCGGTCTTGGTCGCCAGCACCAGC
Organism: Micromonospora sp. C41; assembly: GCF_018070485.1. NCBI lineage: Bacteria > Bacillati > Actinomycetota > Actinomycetes > Micromonosporales > Micromonosporaceae > Micromonospora > Micromonospora sp. C41. Next base: position 47,141 of record NZ_JAGPXP010000024.1, read on the forward strand.
CCGGGGCCACCGGTAGCGGCCTGCCCGGCGCGTCGGGTGCGGCGGTCGGCGGCGGCCACGGCGTCGAGTGCGGCCCGGCCCTCCCGCAGCAGCACCGACCCGGCCGCGGTGAGCGCGACGCTGCGGCTGTCCCGCTCCAGCAGAGTCACGCCGAGACGGCGTTCGAGCTGCCGGATCGCTCGCGACAGCGGCGGCTGGGCGATGCCCAGGCGGCGCGCGGCGCGGCCGAAGTGCAGCTCCTCGGCGACCGCCACGAAGTAGCGAAGCTCCCGCGTCTCCATCCCGCCACCGTACCGCCGTATCGATACCTGCCAGGTATCGCGCGCCACCGAAGCGGTGTTGGAGGCCCGCGCGGCCCGCGGACAGGATCGAGGGCATGAGCGAACGGACGATCGCGCTGGTGACCGGCGCGAACAAGGGAATCGGGTACGAGATCGCGGCCGGCCTGGGCGCGCTCGGCTGGCGGGTGGGCGTCGGCGCCCGGGACGAGCGGCGGCTCGCCGAGGCGGTGGCGAAGCTGCGCGCGGGCGGCGTGGACGCGTTCGGCGTACCGCTGGACGTCACCGACGACGCGAGCGTGACCGCCGCCGCCCGGCTGCTGGAGACGGAGGCCGGCGGTCTGGACGTGCTCGTCAACAACGCGGGCGTGACAGGTGGCGTGCCGCAGCACCCGGGCGACGTCGACCTCGCGACCATCCGGACCGCCGTCGAGGTCAACGTGATCGGGGTGGTCCGGGTGACCGAGGCGATGCTGCCGCTGCTGCGCCGCTCGGCGTCGCCCCGGATCGTCAACATGTCCAGCGGTGTCGGCTCGCTGACCCGGCAGAGCGCCTCCACCGGAGAGGACCAGACCGGGCCGCTGTCGGTGGCTTACTCACCGTCGAAGAGCATGCTCAACGCGGTGACCATCCAGTACGCGCGGGCGCTGGCGGACACCGGCATCCTGATCAACGCCGCCTGCCCGGGTTTCACCGCGACCGACCTCAACAGCTTCCGCGGTGTGCGGACCCCGCAGCAGGGCGCGGCGATCGCGATCCGGCTCGCGACGCTGCCCGACGACGGGCCGACCGGCGGCTACTTCGAGGACGCGGGCACGATCCCGTGGTGACTCCGGTCAGCGTCTAGACGTGACTGAGCGTGACGCTCACGGCGGGGTATACCGCTCTCAGGTGACGTCACCTTCCCCGGACGACACGCCCGGACATGCGGTGGTCCATCAGAGCGCGGTGCGGACCGGCTGTCGAGGGTGGCCCGTCAGAACCACATCACCGGGTTGCCGGTGGCCACCGACGCCGCGCACAGCCGGCGCAGCGGCTCCACGATGTAGGCGAAGTCGTTGCCCGACCGGCTCCGGGTCCGCACCGCGAGCCGTTCGGGCGGCGGCTCGCCGTGCTCGCCCACGGGTCGCATCGCCAGCACCGTCCGTGTCCCGCCGGCGGTGAGCTCCACCCGGTCGCCGGGCAGCGGCCGCTGGCCGAACCGGACGGCCCGGAACAGCGTCACCGGCGGGTCGGCGGTGTCGACGACGAAGAAGCCGTCCGGATCTACCCCGGCCCGGAAGTCCGGGCCGAGCATGAACACCCCGTGGTAGCTCTCGACGTACTGCATCAGCACCCGGCCGGTCGCCTCGTCGATCAGTTCGACCCCGTCGGTGATCCGATCGGTGCGCGCGAACGCGTCCAGCTCGGCGAGCGCCACCGCCGCCCGGTCGGCCGGCAGCGAGCCGCCGTTGAGGTTCGGCAGCGCGGTGGCGAGCGTCGGGAAGCGCTCCGGGCCGGCGGCGCGTAGCGCCTGCTGGAACAGCCGTACGCCGGCCCAGTTGGAAACGTGCTCGCTCGCCTGCTCCATGGCCTTGTGCGGGCACGCCTCCGCCAGCCAGGCGTCGAACGTGCGGTGCGCGGCCTCGTTGCCCTCCCACTGCCGCAACAGCGCGAGACAGCCGTCCTCGTCGATGCCGACCGGTTCGACCGGGCACGGCGTGGTGAGGCCGTCCTGCCAGCACCGGCAGTACACGAACGCGTCGAGTCCCACGCCGGCACGCTACCGGCGCCCGATCGTCGGCGCGTACCCGTTTCCGCCGGCCCGCTTCCGTAGGCACGCTTCCGGCGGGTCACGTGATGGCGAGCAGCATGCCGTCCCCCTGTTCGGCCGCGGCGCGGTAGAAGTCACGCAGCGCGGTGAAGTTCGGCAGCAGGTAGGCGTCGAACTCGTCGACGCCGTCGTCCCAGATGTGCGGGTAGATCTCGGCCTCCGACAAGGCTGCCGGGTCGAAGCGGGCCCGCAGCGTCGCCTCGTCGATCGCGTCGAGCCCGCCGGCCACAGCGCGGACGGCGTCGGGCATCAGCAGCCGGGCCGGGCCCATCCCCAGGTCCGGCCCGATCGGGTCACCACCCAGGACGGCCGGCCCGGCGTCGCCCCGGATCTCGTACGTGTCGCCGGTCAGTAGGTAGTGCAGCCCGTGCCACGCCTTGTCGAGGTCGAGCTCGTCCGGGCCACCCTGGAACAGGGTGTCGACCTTCTCCGGGTCGGCGAGGACCGCCGCCAGCTCCTCGGCGGACAGCCGGCGTGCGTTGAAGATCATGCCCACGGGGTGCCTCTCGGGGGTGCCGGTCGGAATCGGCGGCAGCGTAGCGTGCGCTTGCGACAGGCATGGCACCATCGGCTCATGGCCACTGACACCCGCCACCTCGCCGTCCACATCGACCGTCCGGTCGCGGAGGTCTACGCCTTCGCCGCCGACCCGGCGAACCTGCCCCGCTGGGCGCCGGGCCTCGGCGGTTCGGTGAACCTCATCGACGGCCAGTGGTTCGTGGACACACCCGAAGGGCGGGCGCGGCTCACGTTCGCCCCGGCCAACGAGTACGGCGTGCTCGACCACGAGGTGCGGACGCCGTCGGGCGAGACGGTGTACGTGCCGTTGCGCGCCATCGCCGACGGCAGCGCCACCGAGGTGGTGTTCAGCCTGCGCCGGATGCCCGGCATGAGCGACACGGACTTCGACCGGGACACCGCGCTGGTCGAGGCGGATCTGGCCCGGCTCAAGGCCGTGCTGGAGAGCGCCGCCGGCTGAGAGGCGCGCGTGGTCAGTCGGCAGTCCGGCCCCGACAGTGGCAAGGAGGGCGCGTCATGCCCCTGCTGCGGATCCACCTCGACAGCGACCCGACCACCGCCCGCCGCGTCCTGCAGACGCATCGCGAGGGCGGCGTGCATCACGAGTCGCGGGAAGCGGCCCGGGAGCAGGTGTGGCGCCAGGGCCGCACCCCGGCCGGTGACCCGGTCTTCGTCGGCATCACCAACGGACGCCGCAACGTGCAACTGCTCTACGACGTCGAGGTCTACTCCGATACCGTCCCGTGAACGCACGCGGCACTCACGCCCCTGAAATGGGAATTGCGCGCCGGGCTCGGCCGGTGATCGTGAGCGGGACGAAATTCGACGCACCTGGGCGCTGAATGCAATTCTTGATTCAGTCGCCGATCGCGTCCCGCATTCGTTCCCTCGTCCAGTATTCGGACGGGTCGGTGGCACCCGGGCTCGGATTGTGGGTAGCGACCACCGGGCCGGGCGGCGCCGGCCGCGCCGCGCCGCCGTCGCGCGCCGCGACGACCACGACGGCCACAGCCACGGCGAGCGCCGCGACGGCGGCCGCGCCGAGCAGTACACGATGTGACATGTCGCCTCCTCCGGACCGGTCGACCGGTGCCGGTCCGCCTGGTGCGCCTGCGGCACACCAGGCGGACCGTCGTTCACCAGGTGTCGTTCGCGTACGTGTCGTAGAGCGTCCCCACCACCGCGGCGGAGAAGTACGGCGAGCCGTTCGTGTTCGTGCCGCTCGAGTAGCTCATCACCCCGTGCACGTCACCGCGCCTGGTGGTGTTGTCGTAGCTGTAGTACCACGGGCCGCCGCTCGAACCGCCCCCGAAGCCGCAGTTCATCTCGATCCGGTTGCTGCCCGCGTCCCGCGACGTGCCCGAGCAGACCCACTGGATCTCGCCGCTGTCCTTGTTGCTCGGGTAGCCGAAGACGTCGTAGTGGTACGCGCGCCCACCGCCGGTGAGCAGGCCGTTCGCGCCGACCGCGTCCACGATCGACCGGCTGCCGTAGACGAGCGCGACCGCCACGTCGTACTGCCGCTCGCGGGTGCTGATCCAGCCGCTGGGCACCGCGAGCGTGGACCAGTCCCAGGTGCCGTACGGCTGCGCGCCGTTGCGGTAGGACGGCACGAACATCCAGTTCGCGGTGTGCCAGTCCCGGCCCGGCCCGTCGTGCACGCAGTGCGCGGCGGTGAAGACCATGTTGCGCGCCGGGCTGTTCACCACGCTCGCCGAGCAGTAATGGCCCAGGCCGTCGGTCGAGCTGGTGTAGAAGATCTTCCCCACCGTGATCGACTCGTTGAGCTGGGCGCCGAAGCCGCTGCCGTCCTTCGGCGCCACCGCCTCCGCGAAGCGCCGTACCCGCTCCGCCGTGGGGCTCTGGGTGACCGGGCCGGCGGCCTTCTCCACCTCGTCGGCGGGAGTGGCCGCCGCCATCCGCTCGGCCGTCCAGTATGCCCTGGCCTGCCCGGCCGACGACCCCACCTTGCGCTCGATCGAGGTCACCGCGGCCGGAGCAGCGGTGCCGGAGGTGGTGTCGGTGGCGGCCTGAGCCGGAGTGCCGGCGAGGATCGTCGGCAGGATCAGGGCCGGCAGGGCCAGAAGTCTGATCGTCGTCTTCATGAAATCCTTCCCAGTTTTCGATTCCCGGATCGAAACTGGAGCGCCCCGTTGTTCATCGCGATGTCGGCAACGTATCGACGGGATTCGGAGCGTGTCAATGAATTATGGACGTCGATTGTTTGCGGTGTCGGATGTGCGATCGGGGGGGCGGGGACATCATCGAATTGCAATTCCGGGTCCGTGAGCGGCGCTCGACCTCGGTAGCCTCGAAGCCGTGACGAAGCGACCGGGGCCACGATGACTGCTGATCCGCCGCCTGCCGCCGAACGACTGATCTTTGCCGAAATGACCGTCGACGACCTCGACGACATGGCCGCCATGCTCGGCGACCCGCTCGTGATGCGCTACTACCCGCGGCCGAAGACCCGGGCGGAGGCACTGGACTGGATCCGCTGGAGCGAGGGCCTCTACCGCAGCCACGGCTTCGGACTGTGGGTGCTCAGGTCACGGGCGACAGGCGAGTTCGTCGGCGACTGCGGTCTCACTCCGCAGCCGGTGGACGGGGTGATGGAGGTCGAGGTCGGCTACCACCTGCGGACCGGGATGCAGGGTCGCGGATTCGCCGCGGAGGCGGCGGCCGTGTGTCGCGACCACGCGCGCGACCGGCTGGGCGTCGACCCCCTCGTCGCGATCGTCCACCCGGACAACACGCCCTCGCAGCGGGTCGCGGAGCGGATCGGGCTGAGCTTCGAGCGTGCGACGACGTCCGGATCGGGGGATCCGGTGCACGTGTACGCCGCGCGGCTGGCCTGACCGGCTCAGCGGCGGGTCGACGTCAGGAACCGGGTCCACGCGGCCGGGGTGAAGGTGAGCACCGGCCCGGCCGGGTCCTTCGAGTCGCGGACGCCGACCACACCGGGCAGGTTGCCGGCGACCTCGACGCAGTCGCCGCCGTTGCCGCCGCTGCGGGTGCTCTTGCGCCACCGGGCGCCGCTCAGGTCCATGCCTTCGCCACTTCCCTCAGCAGTTCCAGGGTCCGCGCGCGGGGCAGCGCCTCGCCCCGGATGCGTTCCCACCGACGCTCCAGGGTAGCAATCTCCGAGGGCTGCTCGATGATCTGCGCGCGGGCCTGGCTGTCCACATGCGCCACCCGGCTGCCGTCGCGCAGCTCCGCGATGACGAACGGCCCGTCCAGCCCGGGATAGGTCGGCGTGTCGGCCGGCACCACGTGGAGCTGCACGTTCGGCAGCTCGGCGCAGGCCAGCAGGTGGGCCACCTGCGCGGTCATCAGCGCCCGGTCACCGGCGGCGGCGCGGCGCAGCACCTGCTCGTCGAGCACCACGACGTACAGCGGCCCGCGCGGCCGGGTGAGGATGCCCTGCCGGTCCAGCCGGGCGGTGACCAGGTCGGTGATCTCGTCGGCGGTCAGCGGCTGGCCGATGAACGTGGCCCGGGCGTACGCCTCGGTCTGCAGCAGCCCCGGCACCCACGCCAGTTGGAAGGCTCGCAGCGCGACCGCCTCGCGTTCGATGTCCACCCATGGGCGGAACCAGACGGGCTCGCGGCGGCGGACCGCGTCCGGCCAGAGCGCCTCGATCGGCTGGCCCAGCAGGTTCGCCACAGTCGCGCGGTGCCGGCTCTGCGGGATGTGCCCGGGGTTCGCCCACCGGGCCACCGTCTTCGGGTGCAGGCCGAGTCGCTCCGCCAGGCTCTCGGCGGTGTGGCCGGCGCCGGCCAGCGCGGTGACGAAGGCATGGTTCATGCCCATTCCTCCCCGGAGCAAAAGAACCGTCCGGAGGAGATTACACAACGCTGTGTGATTGTTCGGGCACCCTCGGCACGGTGGAGGCATGACCGAACCGACACCCACATCGGCGTACCCCCGGGTGGTGCTGCCGCTCACCGGCCACCGCGCGTGCGGTCCGGCCTGGCGCTGCGACCGCTGCGGCGAGCCCTGGCCGTGCCCGACCCTGCGGGCCGCGCCCACCGACGCGGCCCGCCGCGCCACGATGATCCCCGAGTTCTCCCGGCTCACCCGGCAGGCCATCCGCGACCTGCGCGGCCACCCCGACGGCCCGGACCCGATCGCGATCGTGCGGCGCTTCCTGTGGTTCCTGCCGCTCACCGACGCCGAGGCACGCGCCGTCGCGCTCCGCCTGCGCTGAGATGTAAGGAAGGGCCCCTTCTTAACAGACGTCTGTTAAGAAGGGGCCCTTCCTTACATCCAAGGTCAGCTGGCGATCATGCGGCGCAGCACGTACTGCAGGATGCCGCCGTGCCGGTAGTAGTCCGCCTCACCCGGGGTGTCGATGCGGACCACGGCGTCGAACTCCACGCCGGTGTCGGTGGTGACCTTGACCGTACGCGGGGTGTCGCCGTCGTTCAGCGCGGTGACGCCGCTGATCGAGAACGTCTCCGTGCCGGTCAGGCCCAGCGACTCGGCGGTCTCCCCGCCCGGGAACTGCAGCGGCAGCACGCCCATGCCGATCAGGTTCGAGCGGTGGATCCGCTCGTACGACTCGGCGATGACCGCCTTCACGCCCAGCAGCATCGTGCCCTTGGCAGCCCAGTCACGCGACGAGCCGGAGCCGTACTCCTTGCCGGCCAGGATGACCAGCGGGACGCCCGCCTCCTGGTACGCCATCGAGGCGTCGTAGATCGAGGTCTGCTCACCGGTCAGGTGGTTGACGGTGAAGCCGCCCTCGACACCCGGGACGAGCTGGTTGCGCAGCCGGATGTTGGCGAACGTGCCCCGGATCATCACCTCGTGGTTGCCCCGGCGGGAGCCGTACGAGTTGAACTCGTGCCGGGCCACGCCGTGCTCGGCCAGGTACTTGCCGGCGGGGGAGTCCGCCTTGATCGAGCCGGCCGGGGAGATGTGGTCGGTGGTCACCGAGTCGCCCAGCTTCGCCAGCACGCGCGCGTCGGCGATGTCCTGCACCGGGGCCGGCTCCTGCTGCATGCCCTCGAAGTACGGGGGCTTGCGCACGTACGTCGACTCGCCGTCCCAGGAGAACGTGTCGCCGGTCGGGGTCGGCAGCGACTGCCAGCGCTCGTCACCGGCGAACACGTCGGCGTACGCGGCGCTGAAGCCGGTCGCGCCGATCGCGGAGGCGATGACGTCCTGGATCTCGGCGCTGTTCGGCCAGATCTCCCGCAGGTACACCGGGTTGCCCTGGGCGTCCTCACCGATCGGCTCGTTGGCCAGGTCGATGTCCATGGTGCCGGCGAGCGCGTACGCGACCACCAGCGGCGGGGACGCCAGGTAGTTCATCTTGACGTCCGGGTTGATCCGGCCCTCGAAGTTGCGGTTGCCGGACAGCACCGACACGACGGCGAGGTCGCCCTCGTTGACGGCGGCGGAGACCTCCTCCGGCAGCGGGCCGGAGTTGCCGATGCAGGTGGTGCATCCGTAGCCGACCAGGTTGAAGCCGAGCTTCTCCAGGTACGGGGTGAGGCCGGCGCGGTCGTAGTAGTCCATGACGACCTTCGAGCCCGGCGCGAGGGTGGTCTTCACCCACGGCTTGCGGGCCAGGCCCTTCTCCACCGCGTTACGGGCCAGCAGCGCGGCGCCGATCATGACCTGCGGGTTCGAGGTGTTGGTGCAGGAGGTGATCGCGGCGATCACCACGGCGCCGTGGTCCAGCTCGTACTCGACGCCGTCGGCGCCGGTCACGCGTACCGGATTGCTGGCCCGGCCGCCCGCGCCCACGGCGGCGGTCTCCAGGTCGCGCGGCGCGTCCGCCGGGTCGTTCACGCCGTTGGCGGGGGAGTCGCTGGCCGGGAAGGACTCGGCGGACGCCTCGTCGGCCGGGCCGTCGGCGCCGAACGGCTTCTCCTGCTGCGGCACGCCCGGCTTGCGGCCCGGGTCGCCGCCGGTCTCGTCGGCGGCCACGTAGTCGCTGAGCGCGGAGCGGAACAGCGTCTTGGCGCTGCCCAGCGGCACCCGGTCCTGCGGGCGCTTCGGGCCGGCCAGCGACGGCTCGATGGTGCTCAGGTCCAGCTCGAGGCGCTCGGAGTACTCCGGCTCGCGCTCCGGGTCGTGCCAGAGGCCCTGCTCCTTGGCGTACGCCTCGACCAGCGCCACCTGCTGTGCGTCGCGGCCGGTCAGCTCCAGGTAGCGGACGGTCTCGGCGTCGATCGGGAAGATCGCCACGGTGGAGCCGTACTCCGGCGACATGTTGCCGATGGTGGCGCGGTTGGCCAGCGGCACGGCGCTCACGCCGGGGCCGTAGAACTCGACGAACTTGCCGACCACGCCGTGCTTGCGCAGCATCTCGGTGATGGTCAGCACCAGGTCGGTGGCGGTGGTGCCGGCCGGCATCTCGCCGGAGAGCTTGAAGCCGACGACGCGGGGGATCAGCATGCTGACCGGCTGGCCGAGCATCGCGGCCTCGGCCTCGATGCCGCCGACGCCCCAGCCCAGCACGCCCAGGCCGTTGACCATGGTGGTGTGCGAGTCGGTGCCGACGACCGTGTCCGGGTACGCCTGGCCGTTGCGCTCCATGATCGTACGAGCCAGGTACTCGATGTTGACCTGGTGCACGATGCCGGTGCCCGGCGGGACGACCTTGAACTCGTTGAACGCGGTCTGGCCCCAGCGCAGGAACTGGTAGCGCTCCTTGTTGCGCTCGTACTCCAGCTCGACGTTGCGCTCGAAGGCGTCCTCGCGGCCGAACAGGTCGGCGATGACCGAGTGGTCGATGACCAGCTCGGCCGGGGCCAGCGGGTTGACCTTCGTGGCGTCGCCGCCGAGGTCGCGTACCGCCTCGCGCATGGTGGCCAGGTCGACCACGCAGGGCACGCCGGTGAAGTCCTGCATCAGCACCCGCGCCGGGGTGAACTGGATCTCCACGCTCGGGTCGGCGGTGGCGTCCCACGCGCCGAGCTGCTGGATGTGGTCGGCGGTGATGTTCGCGCCGTCCTCGGTCCGCAGCAGGTTCTCCAGCAGGATCTTCAAGCTGTAGGGCAGTCGCTCGTGGCCCTCCACCTTGTCGATCTTGAAAATCTCGTAGCTCGCGTCTCCGACGCGTAGCTGGGTCTTCGCACCGAAGGTGTCGAGGCTCGCCACGTCGTACTCCTTCACACCAGCGACCGTGAGTAGTCCTGAGCAGTTTGTCGCACCGACCGGAGCGCCGCCGTGCTTAGGCAACACTTACCTGCGTCGGTCTCTACAAAACCGTACGTCCGTCTTGCTATTCACGCAACCTCGTGCCACGCTGCGGGACGAGGAGGTGCCACCATGATCCATCACGTCCTGCTCGCCTGCCCCCGCGGCTCCGAGGATCTCTCCCGCTCCTTCTACACCGGCCTGCTCGGCCTCACCGAGAAGCCCAAACCCCCGGCCCTCGCCGCCCGCGGTGGTTGCTGGTTCACCGGGTACGACGCCGAACTGCACCTGGGCGTCGAGGACGACTTCCGCCCCGCCCGCAAGGCCCACCCGGCCCTGGTGCGCCCCGACCTCGACGAGCTGGCCGCCCGCCTGGACGCCGCCGGCCACGCCGTGACCTGGGGCGACGAGGAGATTCCCGGCATGCGGCGGTTCCACACGCACGACCCGCACGGCAACCGGCTGGAGTTCTTGGCCCCCGCCGGGTGACCGGGCGCGGGTAGGGTCGGCGGGGTGGTCGACGTACAGCACTGGCTCGCCGCCCTCCCACCGGGCCTGATCTGCCTGCTCGTGGGCGTGGTGATCGGCGTCGAGAGCATGGGCATCCCGCTGCCCGGCGAGATCGTGCTGGTCAGCGCCGCCCTGCTCGCCGCCACCGGCGCCGTCGGGCCCGAGTGGGTGGCCGCCGCCGCAGCCACCGGCGCGATCCTCGGCGACTCCGTCGGGTACGCCGTCGGCCGCCGCGGTGGCCGTCCCCTCTTGGAGCGGCTCGGCCGGCGCTTCCCGAAACACCTCGGCCCCGCGCACCTGGCCCGCGCCGAGTTGAGCTTCGCCCGGCACGGTGTCTGGGCGGTGTTCTTCGGGCGGTTCGTCGCGCTGCTGCGCATCCTCGCCGGGCCGCTCGCCGGAGCGCTGCGCGTGCCGTACCGCCGGTTCCTGATCGCCAACGCCGCGGGCGGGCTGGTCTGGGCGTTCGGCACCACCTACCTGTTGTTCTATCTGGGGCAGGCCGCCGAGCACTGGCTCAAGGACATCTCCTGGGCCGGGCTGGTGCTGGCCGTGCTGGCCGGCGTGGTGAGCACCGCGTGGCTGCGCCGCCGAGCCAAGCGCCTGCAGCCCCTGGACAGCCCCGACACCCCCGACCCGGTCCCCGCAGCCGACCGCTGACCCACCCCGCCCGCACTCCGGTCCCCGCCCTGGGCCATGGCCCCTGCTCCGGTCCCCGGCCCTGCTCCGGTCTCCGCCTCGCCTAGCTGCCTCCCCCCGGGCGCCGCCGCCGAGGTGATCAAGGAGTTTGTGTACGGATTCGGCCCGCCAGAGGACCAAAACTCCTTGATCGTCCGGCGTGGGCGCTGGCTGGTGGGCTGTAGGCCGGGAAAGCGAGAACGGGCGGGGCGAGCGGGAACGGGTGCTCAAGCGCGGGTGCGGGATTCCGGTGCGCCGCCCGCCCCGTTGATCATGAGGTTGGCGGCAGTTTGTGTCTGCTTTGTCCCGGCCAACCTCATGATCAACGAGGCGGGGTGAGGGCGTGGGGAGATCTGGTGGTGCGATGGCCGGTGGTCAGGGGGCGGTCAGCAGGTCGAGCAGGGTGTCGCGGGCGGTGCGTACGGCGGCCCGGGACTCCTCGGTGTGGTCCAGCGCGTCGAATCCGTGCTGACCGTTCGGCACGTCCACCACGTGCAGCGGGATGCCGCGCCGCCGGGCGACCACCGTGAACGCCTCGATGGTGGGTGCGACCTCGGGCCGTTCCCGGCCCGCCCTGGTCAGCACCAGCGTCGGCCGAGCCGGCTCGGCCGGCCGCGCGGCGGCGATGCCCGTGCCGCCGGAGTCCACGCTGCCCGGCGTCGTGGTGTCGTCCGGCAGCGCCGGGGTGGCGGTGGCGTCGCCGGTGGGGGCGGGCAGGTCGAGCGCGTCGATCGGGCGGAAGCGCGGATCCACCGGGGGCCACCCGGGCAGCGGGGCCAGCAGCGGATAGGTCGCGGCCAGGCCGCGCAGCCAGCGGGGCGGGTCGCGGAGCCAGTCGCCGAGCAGCAGGCCGGCGCCGGAGAAGAACCAGAGGCCGAGCCGGTCGGCGTCGACGCGCGAATCGGCGCGGAGCAGTTCGGCGGCGGCGGCGACCCGCGCGGCGACGGCGTACAGGTCGTCGGGGCCGGCCACGGTGAGCTGGGGAATCGCGGCCAGCACGCCCCGCTCGGCGAGCAGCGCGCCGTAACCGCGGTAGAGCGGCCAGTCGCGCGCGTCCGGCGCGTCGGGCGGGCCCGGCACGCCGTGCACGATCACGACTGCGGGATGCCGGCCGTCGCCGGTGGGGACGTGCAGGTCGACGTCGCCGTGCCGCTCCACTGCGGCGGGCCGGGGGTCGAGGACGAACGGGCTTTCCCAGAAACTGGTTCCCATCACGCCGATGCTAGGAGAACCCGCCCGGCCCCGCCGCCCCGTGACTGTCCGTTCAGGAGGACGACGACGCCTTCGCGTGCCGCTCGCGCAGCCGGTCCCGGATCTCCTCCGGGGTGTACGCGCGGCGTCGCCGTTCCGCGCGCGCCACGACCACTCCGGTCGCCGCGACGCCGGCGAGACCCGCGAGTCCGAGTACCTTCCACCACCGCATCCGTTGCCGCATCCGCTTAGGGTAGTCCTCCATGAGCATCAGCCTGGACGAGGCCGTGGAGCTGACCCGCACCGGCGATCTGTGGGTGTTCCGCGGGCGCAGCGTGCCGGACCGCGCCATTCAGCTCACCACCAACAGCCCGGTCAACCATGTGGGCATGGCGGTGGTGCTCGACGACATGCCGCCGCTGATGTGGCACGCCGAGCTGGGCCGTTCGCTGCCGGACATGTGGACCGGCACGCACCAGCGTGGCGTGCAGCTGCACGACCTGCGCGACGCGGTCTGCGTCTGGGCCAACCGGTACGGCCAACGGGGCTGGCTGCGTCAGCTCGAACCGCCGGCCGACCCGGCGATGGAGGAGGCGGTGCTGCGTACCGTGGCCCGTCTCGACGGCACGCCGTTCCCGTCCACCGCGCAACTCGCCTGGCGGTGGGCCCGGGGCCGGGTGCCGCACCCGCGCCGCCTGAGCCTCGACGGCATCAAGGGCCGGATCGGCGGCCGGGGCCGGACCAGGAGCGGAGACGAAAGCACGGACGGCGGGCAGAGCAGCGACAACGCGTTGGAGACGGCGTACTGCGCCGAGGTGGTGGCGGTGACGTACGAGGCGATGGGGCTGCTGCCCGCCGGGCGGCGGCCCAACTGGTACGACCCGGGACGGTTCTGGAGCGGCGACGACCTGGCCCTCAGCGGCGGCGCGCGCCTCGGAGCCGAGATCGAGGTGCGGATCCCGCCGCGCTGAGGAAGGTTTGCCGCCGCGCCGGGCCGGTAATGAGGAGCGTCGTGACGGCTTCCACCGACCTCGACACGCTCACCGACTTCTTCGACCGGTACGGCGTGGCGCTGACCACCGCCGACGTGCCGGCCATCGCCGGCTGCTACGCCCTGCCCGGGCTGGTGGTCGCCGACACCTACAGCTTCTCGTTCACCTCGCCGGCGGCGGTGGCGCTCAGCTTCGTCGGCGCCGCCCCCGACTACCAGGAGCGGGAACTGGTGGCCGCGAACGCGCAGATCGAGGACGTGCAACAGGTCTCGGCGTTGCTCACCGAGGTGGCGGTGCGCTGGGAGTTCCTGGACAGCCAGGGCGGCGCGGTGCCCGGCGAGCGTTACCGCTACCTGCTGCGTACCACCGAGGACGGTCCGGTCATCTGCACTGTCATCCGTACCGCCTGATCGTGGTGGTGCGGCGGCCGGCCACGGGGGCCGGCCGCCGCACCGACGGACGTCAGCGGTGGTGGGCGCCGGCCCAGCGGTCGGCCTCGGGGGCCGGGTGCAGGCCGGGCTCGTGCAGGCCCTCCTCGGTGACCTGGCCGATCCGGCGGTACGTCTCGGGCCGGCTGGTGCGCAGCACCGCGCCCCAGATCAGGCCGAGCACGCCCGCCGCCACCGGAATCGCCGGCAGCAGCCACTTCAGGTAGCTCGCGGTGTCGGGCGCGAGCAGCGCGTCGAAGTTGAACAGCAGCACCAGCAGCACGGCGGTGAGCAGGATCGTGCCGAGCCCCGGGGCGATCGCCCGCTGCCACGCGCTCTCCGGGCCGGGACGGCCCCGGAAGAAGCCCACGACGGAGGCCGAGGTGAGCGTCATCAGCAGCACGACGCCGACCGCCGCCGCGCCGGACAGCCAGGTGAACAGGTCGATGACCGGGTCACGGCCGGTCATCGCGAACGCCAGGAACACCACTACGGCGAGGATGCTCTGCACCAGCGAGCCCGCCACCGGGGCGCCGCTGCGGCTGGAGGTCGCGCCGAGGAAGCCCGGCAGGACCCGCTCGCGGCCCAGCGCGAACAGGTACCGCGCCACGCCGTTGTGGAACGACAGCAGGGCGGCGAGCACGCTGGTGATGAACAGGACGTTGGCGATGTCCGCGACGACCGCGCCGGTGTACTGGTCGAGCGCGCCGAAGATGACGCCGGGCCCCGCCTCGGCGCTGGCCGCCGGCGCGTTCTCCGGGCCGGTCAGCACGGTCAGCGCCCACGCGGAGAAGGCGTAGAACAGGCCGGTGAACGCGACGGCGATGTAGGTGGCCCGGGCCACCGTGCGCCGCGGGTCCTTGACCTCCTCGCTGTAGATGGCGCCGCTCTCGAAGCCGGTGAAGGAGGCGATGGTGAACGCGAGCACCGCGCCGAAGCCGGCGCCGAACAGGTGGCCGGGGCTGATGCCGGCGGTGGTGACGGCGCCGCCGGCCGGGTTCGCGAAGGCGACCAGGTCGAAGATCAGCACGGCGATGCACTCGAGGATGAGCAGCACCGCCAGCACGGTGGCGTTCAGGTCGATGCGCAGGACGCCGAGCGCGCCGATGAAGACCCAGGCCAGCAGCGCCCAGACCCACCAGTCGAGGCTGATGCCGGTCTTGGCGTCCATGAAGTCGCCGAGGATCGCGCCGAGCAGGCCGTAGAGCCCGATCTGAATGGCGTTGTACGCGGCCAGCGCGACGGCCGAGCCGGCCACCCCGCCGGCTCGACCGAGGCCGTTGGCGATGTACGCGTAGAACGCGCCCGCGTTGGCGACGTACCGGCTCATCGCGGCGTAGCCGGTGGCGAAAACGGCGAGCACTGCCGCGAGCAGCACGTATCCGAGCGCGGCGCCGATGTTGCCGCTGACCGCGTACATGGTGGTGACGCCACCGCCGAGAACGGTCAGCGGGGCCGACGCGGCGACGGTGAAGAAGACGAGGTGAGCGGTGCCGAGACGACCGCGGCGCAGCCCACCGTCAGAGAAAAACGGATCGGAGGACAAGGCTTCTCCAGGGGAGGGAAGTGAGGGGGTTCAGCTGTCTACTTCGGAACAACCTGAAGCAGGGTATTGGTGATCACTGATCGTCACAACCCCGTCTCGATATCGATTTGGGGGGCTCCTGATCGACCGGAATTGAGCTGTGCGTGGTCATGCCGTACCGTCCCGTGTCGACGTTCACGGCCACCGTTCGAGGATGGACCATGACCTACCCCGGGGCGCAGGCCACCTACCGGCTTGCGGATGCGCTGTTCCTTATCGGACACGACGAGTTCACCGGCAAGCCGCATGTCGCCGTCGACCGGCTGGAGTGTGGGCTGGCCGGCGCCGCGCTCGCCGAATTGATGTTCGAGGGCCGGATCGCCCTCGACGGCGGCGGAATCGCCGCTGTCGATCCGCGACTGTGGCAGGAGCCGCTCACCGATCTGCTCATTACCGAGATTCTGCGTCGGGAGGGCGCGCACCCGGCCCGGCTGTGGATCCGTTATCTGCGGACCCAGCTCAACATCAACGAGCGTGTCGGCACCCGGCTGGTCACCGCCGGCGTGCTCCGCCGGGAGCAGGGCAAGCTGATCGGCCGGACGGTGCGCTGGCCGGCCAACGACCCGAACCAGGCGGCCTCGCCGCGGGTACGGCTGACCGCCATGCTGATGCACTCGTCCCCGGCCGAACTGGACCCGGGCACGCTGCTGCTGGCCAGCCTCGCCGAGGCGGTCGGGCTGGCCGCGAACATCTTCGACCCGCAGGTCGGCGTCCGGATGCGGGACTGCCGGCGGTTCCTGCCGGGGCAGCTCGACGGACTGCTCGCCGCCGTCGTGGGCGCGCTCGACGTCAGCACCACGACGGTACGGCGATGACGTCCCGCCCCGGGTGAGGCCGGGGCGGGACGATCCCGGTCAGGCCG
Organism: Micromonospora sp. C41; assembly: GCF_018070485.1. Classification (NCBI taxonomy): domain Bacteria; kingdom Bacillati; phylum Actinomycetota; class Actinomycetes; order Micromonosporales; family Micromonosporaceae; genus Micromonospora; species Micromonospora sp. C41. Next base: position 63,149 of record NZ_JAGPXP010000024.1, read on the forward strand.
GGTCGCGCCACATCGGGTAGAGGCTGGGCCCGTCCGGCAGGTCGAGCGTGACCGGGCGGCGCCGGAACCCGAGCCGCTCGTAGAGCGCGGCGTTGCGCGGCGAGCTGGCTTCCAGGTACGCGGCGGAGCCGGCCTGATCCAGCTCGGCCAGCTTGTTACGCAGCAGCGCCGACCCGACGCCCTTGCCGTGATGGTCCGGGTGTACCGCGATGAAGGGCAGGTACCAGTGCGGCTCGCTCGGGTGGCGGGCGCCCATCATCTCGTCGAGCATGCCGAACCGCTTCATGGCCTCGGCGCCGATCGCGGCCTCCATTCCGGCGAACTCGTCGCCCTCCTCGGCCTCGTGGCCGTCGCCGGTGGGCAGCCAGAGCGTGGCGCCCAGGCCGTCGCCCGCGAGGTGGACCTCGCCGGTGCGCAGCGCCAGCGCGACGAACGGCCCGAAGAAGGCGGGATGGACCCGCGCGCGGTGGTCGTCGGCCGGGAAGACCCAGCCGCTCACCGGATCCCGCATGAACGCCTCGGCGAGAATCGCGGTCACGACGGCGGCGTCCGCCGTGGACGCCCGCCGGATGTTGCCCTGCCACTCAGTCACTGGCCATCCGTCCTACCGGCTCGACGAGCCATTGTGGTCATTGATCGGCGTGCAAGGTATCAGGAGTCCGCGCCGTGCGGCAGGCCCGATTCCGGCCGCTCGCCGCGGCCCGGTCCCGGTGGCTACGCTGGCCCGGACCCCGACAGGAGGACCATGTCCCACACGCGTCGCTCCGGCCCGCAGCCCGGGGCCGCCATGACCTCGTCCCCCTGGATCCTCGTCGCCGCCGGCGTGGTCGTGATGGTGGTCCTGTTGGCGGTGGCGCTCGGTTCGGTGCGGGGACGGAGCACGTTCCCGGCGGCCGATCCGCCCGATCCGCTGATGCCGCTGCCGCACGTGCCGCCGACCCCCACGGCGGTCAGCGCCAGCGGTCCGTCGCCGGTCTCCGCCACCGCTCCGGTGTTGCCGGGCCTGTCGCCCCGCTCCACGGAGCTGCCCGCCCGGCCGACGCCGGCCGCGTCGACGCCCAGCCCCCGGGGCGTCGCCCGGCCGGTGCCGCCCCCGTCGTCTCCGCCGCCGGTGGCGCCGCCGTCCGCGGTGACCGGCAGGTACAGCGTGCAGAGCGCCTTCGACGGCGGCTTCATCGGCGAGGTGCTGCTCGTCAACACCGCGCGTTCGCACCGGGGCTGGACGGTGCGCGCGGTCTTCCCCGGCGGAAGGCTGGTCACCGCCTGGGTCGAGGGCGCCGAGCAGGGCGTGTTCCGTTTCGACGACGGCGTCTTCACCTACCGCAGCGGATTCGACCTGGCCCCCGGGCAGTCCCTGGCGGTGCGGTTCCACATCGAGCGGGCGGGCACCCGGCCGGCGAGCTGCACCGTCGACGGCACGCCCTGCGTCGCTCGGTAGAACCCGCGCCCCGGGATCGGGGCGACACGCGTGCACTCTCTTGCAAGGTAACTGCTTTGTTGCAGCATGGTTTGCAAGGTATTGCAGAATATTTCGGCAAGGGCTAGCGTGCGGGCGAATCAGCGACCAGAGAAAGGCCGTCGATGAAACCGCCGCCGATATCCCCCAAGGCGCTGCTCGCCCTGGTCACCTCCCTCGTGCTCGCCGTCGTCGGCGTTCCGGTGGCCCTCCATCAGCTCGGCGACGACGCTCCCGAGCGCGCCGCCACCCCCGACGTCCTCGCCGCCGGCAACGCTCCCCAGTGGAACCACGAGCCCTCGCCCGACGCGCTGCTCGCGGCGAGCCGCAACACCGCCAAGGCCGAGCAGTTCTACTTCGTCCTGCCGGACCGCTTCGCCAACGGCGACAAGCGCAACGACAACGGCGGCCTCACCGGCGGCCGGCTCACCACCGGCCACGACCCGACCGACAAGGGCTTCTACCACGGCGGCGACCTCAAGGGCCTGATCGACCGGATGGACTACATCCAAGGGCTCGGCACCACTGCCATCTGGCTCGCCCCGATCTTCAAGAACCGGCCCGTGCAGGGCACCGGCGCCGACGTCTCGGCCGGCTACCACGGCTACTGGATCACCGACTTCACCCAGGTCGACCCGCACTTCGGCACGAACGCGGAGCTGAAGAAGCTGGTCGACCTCGCCCACCGGCGGGGCATCAAGGTCTACCTCGACATCATCGTGAACCACACCGCCGACGTCATCCGGTACGCCGAGGACAAGTACGGCTACGTGGACAAGAAGACCGCGCCCTACCGCGACGCGCAGGGACGACCCTTCGAGGACCGGAACTACGCCGACGGCACCCGTAAGTTCCCCGCCGTCAACGAGAAGTCGTTCCCGTACACCCCGGTGTTCGCCACCCCCGCCGACGCGAAGGTCAAGGTACCGGCGTGGCTGAACGACCCGACCATGTACCACAACCGCGGTGACTCCACCTTCGCCGGGGAGAACAGCGAGTACGGCGACTTCTCCCGCCTGGACGACCTGTGGACCGAGCGGCCCGAAGTGGTGCGCGGCATGACCGACATCTACGCCGAGTGGATCGGCAAGGCCGGCGTGGACGGGTTCCGCCTCGACACCGTCAAGCACTCGAACCTCGAGTTCTGGCCGCAGTTCGCCCGTGGCATCGACGCCGCCGCGGCGAAGGCCGGCAAGAAGGACTTCTTCATGTTCGGCGAGGTCTACAGCGCCGAACAGGAGATCCAGTCCACCTACGTGCGGCGCGGCGGCCTCCCCGCCACGCTCGACTTCTCCTTCCAGGAGGCGGCACGTGGCTACGCCGCCGCCGACGGCTCGGCCAAGGCCCTCGCCGACGTGTACGCCAAGGACGACCTCTACACCGCGCGGGACACGAACGCCAACCGGCTCACCACGTTCCTCGGCAACCACGACATGGGCCGGATCGGCTCGTTCGTCGCCGCCGGCGGCGGGGACGACGCCGCCCAGCTGACGCGCAGCCGGCTCGCCCACCAGCTCATGTTCCTCACCCGTGGCCAGCCGGTCGTCTACTCCGGCGACGAGCAGGGCTTCACCGGCCCGGGCGGGGACAAGGACGCCCGGCAGGACATGTTCGCCTCCCGGACCGCCGACTACCTCGACGACGACCTGATCGGCACCACCCGCACCCACGCCGTCGACCAGTACGACACCCGCCACCCGCTCTACCGGACCATCGCCGAGCTGGGCGGCCTGCGGGCCGCGCACCCGGCGCTGCGCGACGGCGTCCAGGTCACCCGGCACGCCGCCGACGGCCCCGGCGTCTTCGCGTTCTCCCGCGTCCTGCCCGCCGACCGGATCGAGTACGTGGCGGCGGTGAACAACGCCGCCACCCCGCAGACTGTCACGGTGGACACCTGGTCGGCCGGCGCCCGCTTCACCGGCGTGTACGGCGGCGCCGCAGACGTGACGGCCGCCGCCGACGGCAAGCTGAGCCTCACCGTGCCGGCGATGTCGGCGGTGGTGCTCAAGGCCGACCGGGCCATCCCGCACCCCGGGGCCGCTCCGAAGATCACGATCACCGAGCCGGGTGACGAGCCCGCCCCCGGCAAGGCCACCGTCACCGCCCAGGTCACCGGCGACCCGCTCGCCACCGTCACGTTCGCCGCCCGCGTCGACGGCGGGAAGTGGACGCTGCTGGGCAGCGCGCACCGCGCCCCGTACACCGTGCACCACGACCTCACCGGCCTGCCCGGCGGCACCACTGTCGAGTACAAGGCAGTGGTCCGCGACGGCAAGGGCCGCACCGCCACCGCCCGCGCCACCGGCACCGTCGGCACCCCGGACCGGGGCGAGTCGCGGGACTGGGCGATCGTGCACTACAAGCGCCCGGCCGGCGGGTACGACGACTGGCGGCTCTACGCCTGGGGTGACATCGACCCGGCGTACGTCACCGAGTGGCCCGCCGGGCAGCCGTTCGCCGGCGAGGACTCGTACGGCCGGTTCGCCTGGGTGAAGCTCAAGCCGGGCGCGAAGTCGGTCGGCTTCGTCGTGGTCGACTCCGGCGGCAACAAGGACGTCGCGGCCGACCGCTTCATCGACGTGACCCGGACCGGGGAGGTCTGGGTCAAGCAGGGCGACGCCGAGGTGTACCCGACGCGGCAGGCCGCCACCGGCGAGCCCGACCCGCCGGTGGCGCCGGACACGGCGCTGATCCACTGGCGCAAGGCCGACGGCAACTACGACGGCTGGGGCCTGCACCTGTGGGACGGCGCCGCCAGCCCGACCGACTGGGCCACGCCGCTCAAGCCGGAGAAGATCGACGCCTACGGCGCGGTGTTCCGCGTGCCGCTGAGCGCCGGCGCGACCGGGCTGAGCTACATCGTGCACTCCGGCGACCAGAAGGACCACCCCGAGGACCAGCGGCTCGACTTCGCCACCGCCGGGCGCGAGGTGTGGCTGCTCGCCGGCGTCAAGGGCCGGCTGCTGCCGACCACCACGTCCGGCGCCGCGACCGACATCGACATCACCAGGCAGAAGGCGAACTGGATCGACAGGTCCACAGTCGCCTGGGCCACCGGCCCGACCGACGGCAGGCGGTACGCGCTCGCGGTCGCCCCGGCCGGTGGGATCGGCGTCGCCGACGGCGAGCTGACCGGCACGTACACCGAGTTGCCGCTGCGGGCGCAGCGCAACGGGCTGACCGAGGCGCAACGACAGGCGTACCCCCATCTCTGGGACCGTCGCGCCTTCACGCTCGCGCGCGGCGACCTGGCCAAGGTGCCGGCGGCGCTGCGCGGGCAGCTCGTGGTGACCGAGCGGGACGCCGAGGGCGCCCTGCTCGCCGCCACCGGCGTGCAGATCCCCGGCGTGCTCGACGACGTCTACGCGGCCGCGACCGGCGCGAAACTCGGCCCGACGTTCGCCGGGCGGGTACCCACGCTGGCCGTGTGGGCGCCCACCGCGCAGAAGGTGGCGCTGGAGCTGTTCGACTCGCCCACGGCCGAGCCGACCACTGTGGCGATGCGACGCGACGACCGCACCGGTGTCTGGTCGGTGCGCGGGACGAAGGCGTGGACCGGCCGCTACTACCGCTACCAGGTGCAGGCGTGGCAGCCGGCGACACAGAAGGTGGTCACCGCGTCGGTGACCGACCCGTACTCGGTGGCGCTCGCGCCGAACTCCACGCACAGCCAGATCGTCGACCTGACCGACCCGGCGCTCGCGCCGGCCGGCTGGGCGAACCTGCGCAAGCCGGCCGCCCCGCCGGCGTCGAAGGCCCAGATCACCGAGCTGTCGGTGCGGGACTTCTCCATCGCCGACAACACGGTTCCGGCCGAGCGGCGCGGCACCTACCTGGCGTTCACCGACCCGCAGACGGCGGGCATGAAGCACCTGCGGGCGCTCGGCGACGCCGGGGTCAACTACCTGCACCTGCTGCCCGCGTTCGACTTCGCCACCATCCCGGAGAAGCGGGCCGACCAGGCCCAGCCGGCCTGCGACCTGGCCGCGCTGCCGCCGGACTCCGACCAGCAGCAGAAGTGCGTCGCGGCGGTCGCCGACACCGACGGCTACAACTGGGGGTACGACCCGCTGCACTACACGGTGCCGGAGGGCGGGTACGCCACCGACCCGAACGGCGCCAAGCGCACCACCGAGTTCCGGCAGATGGTCGCCGGGGTGAACAAGGCCGGCCTGCGGGTGGTCATGGACGTGGTCTACAACCACACCTCGGCCGCCGGCGCCGACCCGAAGTCGGTGCTCGACCAGGTGGTGCCGGGCTACTACCACCGGCTCCTCGACGACGGGTCGGTGGCCAACTCGACCTGCTGCGCCAACACCGCCCCGGAGCACGCCATGATGGGCAAGCTCGTGGTGGAGTCGATCGTCACCTGGGCCAAGGCGTACAAGGTCGACGGCTTCCGGTTCGACCTGATGGGCCACCACCCGAAGGCGAACATCCTGGCCGTACGGGCCGCGCTGGACAAGCTCACGCTCGCCCGCGACGGCGTCGACGGCCGGAAGATCCTGCTCTACGGCGAGGGCTGGAACTTCGGCGAGGTCGCCGACGACGCCCGGTTCACCCAGGCCACCCAGATCAACATGGCCGGCACCGGCATCGGCACGTTCAACGACCGGCTCCGCGACGCGGTGCGCGGCGGCGGCCCGTTCGACGCGAACCCGCGCGCGCAGGGCTTCGCCTCCGGCCTCTACACCGACCCGAACGGCGACGAGGTCAACGGCACGGCGGCCGAGCAGCGGGCCCGGCTGCTGCACCAGCACGACCTGATCAAGGTGGGCCTGACCGGTAACCTGCGCGACTACCGGTTCACCGACTCCTCCGGGAAGCGGGTCACCGGCGCGCAGGTCGACTACAAGGGCGCGCCGGCCGGATACACGGCCGCGCCGGGCGAGTCGGTCACCTACGTCGACGCGCACGACAACGAGATCCTGTACGACGCGCTGGCGTACAAGCTGCCGCAGGGGACCTCGGCGCAGGACCGGGCCCGGATGCAGGTGCTCGCGCTGGCGACCACAGCGCTCGGGCAGGGCGCCGGGTTCGTCACCACCGGCTCGGAGCGGCTGCGCTCGAAGTCGCTGGACCGCAACTCGTACAACTCGGGGGACTGGTTCAACCAGATCCGCTGGGACTGCGCCCAGGGCAACGGGTTCGGCGCCGGCCTGCCGCCGGAGGCCGACAACCGCGACAAGTGGTCGTACGCGAAGCCGCTGCTGGCCGACCCGTTGCTGGTGCCGGACTGCGCGGCGGTCGAACTGGCCGACGCCCGGTACGCGGAGCTGCTGCGCGTCCGCCGATCCTCGCCGGTGTTCGGGCTCAGCAGCGCCGAGCAGGTGCAGAAGCGGGTGGCGTTCCCGCTGTCCGGACCGAAGGAGACGCCGGGCGTGCTCACCATGACCCTCGACGCGCGCGGGCTGGACGGGACGTGGAAGTCGGTGACCGTCGTCTTCAACGCCACGCCGGAGACGGCGAAGCAGACGGTCACCGGGCTGCGCGGGGCGAACGTGACGCTGCATCCGGTGCTGCGGAACTCGGCCGACCCGGCGCTGCGTACCGCCTCGTTCGACCGGGCCGCCGGCACGTTCACCGTGCCCGCGCGCAGCGTGGCGGTGTTCGTCCAGAGCTGACCGGCACGGCCGACCGGCCCCCTGCCACGTCACGTGGCAGGGGGCCGGTCGCGTACCCCGGGACCGTCAGGTCAGTTGAAGCAGTCCTCGACGGTGTTGGCGCAGTTGGTGGGGTCGTTGTTGCTGATGAGGGACTTGTCGTCGAGCTTGACGCGTCCTTCGTTGTTGAGGACGCCGCCGGCGACGCGGTGGAGCTTGCTGGAGTCGGTGGCGGTGTTCTTGGTGACGTGGGTCTTGGTGAGGGTGATCTTGGCCTTGTTGTTGAAGATGCCGCCGCCGTTGAGGGCGGTGTTGGCCTTGATCTCGGTGTCGCGGATGGTGAGGGTGGCGTTGTCGTCCTTGTCGTGCTCGCGGGTGAGGAAGCCGTCCTCGATCTTGATGAGCCACTCACCGTTGTAGATGCCGCCACCGAAGCGGTTGGCGGTGTTGTCGACGATCTTGCTGTCGGCGATCGTGGCGCTGGCGTGCTCCTTGTCGTTCGGGTAGCCCCAGTGCTTGCCGCCGGTGACCACCACGCCGCCGCCGTTGCCGTCGGCGTGGTTCTTGGCCACGTGCACCTTGTCCAGGTCCAGGTCGGTGTTCTCGGCGTAGACGCCGCCACCGTTCTCGCAGGCGGTGTTGCCCGTGATCGCGGTGAAGGAGACCGTGACGGTGCCGCCGCTGCTGAACAGACCGCCGCCGTTCTTGCCGGCGCGGTTGTCCGACAGGCTGGACTTGATGCCGTCCTTGCCGTGGTCGGAACCGAAGATCTCGACGATCCCGGCCTCGTGGTGCTTCTCCTTCTTGTCGTAGCCCTTCGGCGCGGCCGAGGCCGCCGGGCCGTGCTCGCCGGAGAAGCCGCCGCCGTTGGCGATGCCGCCGCCGTTGCCGCCGGCGGTGTTGTCGTCGACGTGGGTTTCCTCGACCTTGAGGATGCCCTCGTTGAAGATGCCGCCGCCGTCGCCCTGGGCGTGGTTGTTGACGACCTTGCTCTCCTTGAGCCAGGTGCGGCCGTAGTTGGCGACGGCGCCACCGTCGCCCTCGGCGTTGTTGTCGACGAGCTTCACATTGTCCAGGTAGGCGCTGCCGCCGCGCTCGACCAGCAGCGCGCCGCCGTCACCCTCGACCCGCTTGTCGTCGTCCTTGCCGCCGTTCATGCCGTCGGCGACGGGCGTGGCAGCGGCGGCCGTGGTCGCCGCGGCCGGAGCCGCGACAGCCGGAGCGGCCGGGGCCGCCACCGCCGGGGCGGCCGCCGGAGCAGCGGCCGGCGGCTGGCCGCCGCCACCCGGGTACTTGAACTCGTTGGCGTTGCCGCCCTTGATTGTGAGGTCCTTGAGGGTGAGGTCGCCGCCGTCGCGGACGCGGAAGATGCGGAAGGTGTCTTCGGCGTCGCGCTTGATGGTGGAGCCGTTGCCCTTGATGGTGACGTCCTGCTTGATCTCGGGCAGGGCGGAGCCGAACTTGCGGTCCTTGACGCCGAGTTCGTAGGTGCAGTTCTCGGCGAGCTTGAGGGTGCCGCCGTGGTCGCGGTTGGCGAGTTCGAGGGCGTCGATCAGGGCGTCGTCGTCGCAGGCGACCTCGCGGGTCTTGCCGTGGTCGTCCTTGCCCCAGTCGCCCTTGTCCGGGCCCCACTCGCCGCGGTCACGGCCTTCCTGGCCACGGTCCTTGCCGTCCTTGCCGTCCTTGTCGTACCCGTCCCGGCCGTACTCGCCCTTGTCGCCGTGGTCGTCGTCGCTGAGCTGCTGCGTGGTCGACCACTTGACGTCGGCGAGCCGGTGCGGGCCGGTGGCCCCGGTGGTCGCGTAGGCCACGCCGGCGAGGCTGACCGCTCCGGTCAGGCCCACGACGCCCGTGGCGAGCCACATCCGGCGACGCCGGAGCGGGGAGATGGTCTTGCTGGTGGCGTCATTGTTATTGCGAAGGTAGTTGGACATCGGAGCTCTCTGCCCTCTCCTTGTACCTGACAAGGTCGCTTCGCCCTGGCGAGGCGGCCTTCGCTACAAATCGGTTGTAGCTGCTGAGAACGACCGTATGAGAACCTTCTTCGCCTCGTGGCCATATACGAAAAAAACCCGCATAAGGGTGCGGGTGGGATGGGCGGGCGCAGTGCGGTCCGGACGCCCCGGTGGGGGACACCACGGCCAGCCGGGTCGCTCCGAGGTCGGGAGCCCTCCTCCCGCCGTCGCGGCGGAAGGAGGGCACCCCGGGTTATGTGGTGGAGCGAATCAGTTGAAGCAGTCCTCGACGGTGTTGGCGCAGTTGGTGGGGTCGTTGTTGCTGATGAGGGACTTGTCGTCGAGCTTGACGCGTCCTTCGTTGTTGAGGACGCCGCCGGCGACCCGGTGGAGCTTGCTGGAGTCGGTGGCGGTGTTCTTGGTGACGTGGGTCTTGGTGAGGGTGATCTTGGCCTTGTTGTTGAAGATGCCGCCGCCGTTGAGGGCGGTGTTGGCCTTGATCTCGGTGTCGCGGATGGTGAGGGTGGCGTTGTCGTCCTTGTCGTGCTCGCGGGTGAGGAAGCCGTCCTCGATCTTGATGAGCCACTCACCGTTGTAGATGCCGCCGCCGAAGCGGCCGGCCGTGTTGTCCACGACCGCGCTGTCGGCGATCGTGGCGCTGCCCGCGAGGCCGTCCTTCTCGGCGCCGTTGCCGGCCCAGTCGCGCCCGCCGGTCGTCACCACGCCGCCGCCGTTGCCGTCGGCGTGGTTACCCGCCACGTGGACCTTCTCCAGGAGCAGGTCGGTGTTCTCGGCGTAGACGCCGCCACCGTTGTCGCAGGCGACGTTGCCGCCGATCGCGGTGAACGAGACGGTGACCCAGCCGCCGCTGCTGAACAGGCCGCCACCGTTGTGGCCCGCCCGGTTGCGGCTCAGGGTGCTCAACGAGGCGTCCTTGCCCTCGTACGCCCCGGTGATCTCGACCGTGCCGGCGCGGTGCTTGCCGTGCTCACCCTTGTCGGCCTTCGCCGCCGAGGCCAGGTCGACCGGCCCGTCGTGGTGCTCACCGCTGCCGTTGGCGATGCCGCCGCCGTTGCCGCCGGCGGTGTTGTCGTCGACGTGGGTTTCCTCGACCTTGAGGATGCCCTCGTTGAAGATGCCGCCGCCGTCGCCCTGGGCGTGGTTGTTGACGACCTTGCTCTCCTTGAGCCAGGTGCGGCCGTAGTTGGCGACGGCGCCGCCGTCGCCCTCGGCGTTGTTGTCGGTCAGCTTCACGTTGTCCAGGTGCGCGCTGCCGCCGCGCTCGACCAGCAGCGCGCCGCCGTCGCCCTCGACCCGCTTGGCATCCAGCTCGGCCGGGTCGGCCGCCTTCGGCACGGACGGCCCGGGGTACTTGAACTCGTTGGCGTTGCCGCCCTTGATTGTGAGGTCCTTGAGGGTGAGGTCGCCGCCGTCGCGGACGCGGAAGATGCGGAAGGTGTCTTCGGCGTCGCGCTTGATGGTGGAGCCGTTGCCCTTGATGGTGACGTCCTGCTTGATCTCGGGCAGGGCGGAGCCGAACTTGCGGTCCTTGACGCCGAGTTCGTAGGTGCAGTTCTCGGCGAGCTTGAGGGTGCCGCCGTGGTCGCGGTTGGCGAGTTCGAGGGCGTCGATCAGGGCGTCGTCGTCGCAGGCGACCTCGCGGGTCTTGCCGTGGTCGTCCTTGCCCCAGTCGCCCTTGTCCGGGCCCCACTCGCCGCGGTCACGGCCTTCCTGGCCACGGTCCTTGCCGTCCTTGCCGTCCTTGTCGTCGGAGTCGTTGCCGGCGTTCTGGGGAGCGGCGGCGTGGTTGTCCGCCACCGGCTCGGTGCCGGACTTGTCGTCGCGGGCGGCGAGACCGCCCAGCGCCGCCAGCCCGACGACGCCGGTCAGCCCGGCCACGCCGGTGGCGACCCAGAGCGCCCGCCGCTTGCTCGTCCGCGGGGCAGGCGCCATCGGCGCTCCACCGTCGGGTGTCGTTACATCGTTCGACATGAGATGAGAGCCCTTTCGGTTCTTCCCAAACGGGTCGCGCCGCCCCAGGCCGGGCGACCAGCTACAAACCGGTTGTAGCCTCTGATCAGCACCGTATGAGAAGGTTCCTCGCGAGGAAGACGTATCCGAAAAAAGCCCGCATTCCTCCCACGATCGGCGGTCGGTGACCAACCACGTGAGCGGACCGCAACTCCCCCAGACGGCGGCGGGCCCCACCACCTGCCGTGAAGGCGCGGTGGTGGGGCCCGCCGGAAGATCGCGGCCCGCAGGACTCAGCCGGGCAGGCGGGGGCCCGCCTCACGCTGCTCGGCCAGCCAGGTCTCCACCTCGTCGGAGCGCCGCGGCAGACCGGCCGACAGGTTCACCGGACCGTCCGCGGTGACCAGGATGTCGTCCTCGATCCGCACGCCGATGCCCCGCAGCTCCTCGGGGACCATCTCGTCCTCCGGCTGGAAGTAGAGCCCCGGCTCGACGGTCAGCACGTACCCCTCGCCGAGCGGACCCTCCCGGTAGTTCTCCTTGCGCGCGTTGGCGCAGTCGTGCACGTCGATGCCGAGCATGTGGCTGGTGCCGTGCAGCGTCCACCGCCGGTAGACCGTGGAGGCCGGGTCCATCGCCTCGTCCACGCTCACCGGCAGCAGCCCGAGATCCTTCAGCGCCTCGGCCAGCACCCGCATCGAGGCCAGGTGCACGTCCCGGAACGCCACGCCCGGCCGGCACATCTCGATGCCGGCCTGCTGGGCGGCGTACACGGCGTCGTAGACCTGGCGCTGCAGCGGCGTGAACCGGCCGTCGACCGGCAGCACCCGGGTGACGTCGGCGGTGTAGAGGTTGCGGTTCTCCACGCCCATGTCCATCAGCAGCAGGTCACCCGGACGGGTGGCGCCGTGGTTGTGCACCCAGTGCAGGACAGTGGCGTGCTCGCCGGCCCCGACGATCGAGCCGTACCCGACGTCGTTGCCGTCGTGCCGGGCGCGCAGCGCGAAGACGCCCTCCAGCAGCCGCTCGGAGACGCCGCGGTCGGCCGGCAGCGCCCGTGCCACGTCCTCGAAGCCGCGCACCGTGGCGTCGCACGCCTCCTGGAGCTGCGCGATCTCCCACTCGTCCTTGACCAGCTTCAGCTCGGCGATCGCGATGGCCAGTTCCCGGTCGCGGCCGGGCTGACCGTCGGCGCGCGCGCCGTCGTACTGACGCACCGCCGCGTCCACCCGGGCGTCGAAGCCGCGCAGCACCCGGGTACGCCCCGGCGCCAGCTCGGCCAGCGTCGCGTCCAGCTCGCTCAGGTCGGCCGTCGGCAGGCCCAGCTCGGTGGACTTCTCCCGCAGCGTCGGCCGGCGGCCCACCCACAGCTCACCGTGCCGGCTGCGGAAGAACTCGTCGGTCACCCGCGACGACCGGGGCCGCATGAACAGCGTGGACTCGCCACCCGGGCGCAGCACGAGGACGCTGTCCGGCTCCAGGTCGCCGGTCAGGTACGCGAAGTCGCTGCCCGGACGGAACCGGTGCTCGGTGTCGTTGGCGCGTACCTTCTCGTTGCCCGTGGGGATGACCAGCGTCTCGCCCGGGAAGGCCTCGGCCAGCGCGGCCCGCCGCTTGGCGTGGTTGGGCGCCTCCGGGCGCGGGGCGACCGGCAGTTCGGTGTCCCGCCAGCCCTGGCGCATGAACGACAGGAACGCCTCCGGGAAGTCCGGGTCGTGCGACTCCGTACCGTCCGCCGGTTTGCCCTGTCGCGTCCGCTCCTCGGCCATGATCCGTCCCTCCCTGAGCCTCGTCGCTGGTCCAGACGGTACCGCGCGCACGACAGCGGGAGGTGCCTGCGGTGCCGCGACGGAGGCTTCCGGCGCGTGGAAAGATGGCGGCCATGTGCGGACTCCTGGCCTTCTTCAGCGCGCGCGGCGACGCCGCCGCCCACCGCGACAACATCGCCGGCGCACTGGAGTGCCTGCACCACCGTGGCCCGGACGAGACCGGGGTCGAGGTGGTCGGCGACGCCTCCGGCCGGTACGCGGACGGTGTGTTCGCGCACAAGCGCCTGGCGATCATCGACGTGGCGCTGAGCCACGAGCCCCTGCCGTACGCGGGCGGGCGGTACCTGCTCACCTTCAACGGCGAGATCTACAACTACATCGAGCTGCGCGAGGAGCTGATCCGCGACTACGGCGCCCAGTTCGCCACCAACGGCGACGGCGAGGTGATCGTCGCCGGCTACCACTACTGGGGTGAGCAGGTGCTCACCAAGCTGCGCGGCATGTTCGCGTTCGTCATCTGGGACCGGCAGGAGCGGCGGGCCTTCGGCGCCCGGGACTACTTCGGCATCAAGCCGCTGCACTACCTGGAGACCCAGGACGGCCTCTACCTCGCGTCGGAGAAGAAGGCGCTGCTGCCGTTCGCGCACTCGGCGTACCAGGGCGACGCGGGCATCGACACCGCCAACCTGAGCCATTACCTGACGCTGCAGTACGTGCCGGAGCCGGGCACGCTGCACAAGGGGATCAGCCGGATCGGCTCGGGGGAGTACCTGAACTGGACCCCTGGTGGCCGGATCGAGGTGCGCCGCTGGTACCGCCCGGTGTTCCGGCCGGCCCCGGTCTCCGACGAGCAGCGGCTCTACCACGACATCCGGGAGACGCTGCGGGAGAGCGTCCGGATGCACATGCGCTCGGACGTGCCGGTCGGCTCGTTCCTGTCCAGCGGCATCGACTCCACCGCCGTGGTGGCGCTGGCCCGCGAGTTCAACCCGAACATCCTCACCTTCACCGTCGGCTACGACGTGCCCGGCTACTCCGAGATCGACGTGGCCCAGGACTCGGCCCGGCACCTCGACGTGACCACCATCCCGACCAAGATCGGGCCGCAGGACATGATCGACGCGCTGCCGAAGATCGTCTGGCACCTGGACGACCCGGTCGCCGACCCGGCGCTGGTGCCGCTGTACTTCGTGGCGAAGAAGGCCGCCGAGCACGTCACGGTGGTGCTCTCCGGCGAGGGCGCGGACGAGTTCTTCGGCGGCTACACGATCTACCGGGAGCCGCTGTCGCTCAACTCGGTGAACAGCCTGCCCGACGGTGTGCAGAAGGGCCTGCGCGCGGTGTCCAAGGCCATTCCGCAGGGGGTCAAGGGCAAGAGCTTCCTGGAGCGCGGCACCACCCCGATCGAGCAGCGCTACTACGGCAACGCCCGGATGTTCACCGAGGAGGAGAAGCAGCACCTGCTGCGCCGCTACGACCCCTCGGTGCGCTACACCGACGTGACCGCCCCGATCTACGCCGAGTGCACCGAGCTGGACGACGTCACCAAGATGCAGTACGTCGACCTCTACACCTGGCTGCGCGGCGACATCCTGGTCAAGGCCGACCGGATCTCGATGGCGCACTCGCTGGAGGTGCGGGTGCCGTTCCTGGACCGGGAGGTGTTCAACGTCGCCGCCGGCATCCCGGTCGACCTGAAGCTGCCGCCCCGCTCCGAGGCCACCAAGTACGCGATGCGCCAGGCGCTGCAGGGCGTCGTGCCGCCGGCCATCGTCAACCGCAAGAAGCTGGGCTTCCCGACCCCGACCCGGGTCTGGCTGCGCGGCGAGATGTACGAGTGGGCGCGGCACGTGCTGTCCACCTCGGGCGCGGGCGACCTGATCGACCTGTCGTACGCGATGCGCCTGCTGGAGGAGCACAAGCGGGAGGAGGCGGACCACTCCCGCAAGGTGTGGACCGTGCTGATCTTCTGCATCTGGCACGCCATCTTCGTGGCCAAGACGCTCGACCCGGGCATCCAGCGCAACCAGTCCGCGCTGCTCACCAAGCCGGTCGTCGGCAGCATGGTCCGCTGACCCGAGCGTGACGAGGAAGGGCCCCCGGGGTGTTCCCCGAGGGCCCTTCCCGTTACGGGGTCACCTGCCGGTGCAGGTGACCGTCGGCAGGGTGTTGGTGCCGGAGAAGTTCGCGGTGAAGCCGAACGTGGTGGTGCCCTCCGGCGGGACGCTGCCGTTGTAGGCGGCGTTGGAGACGCTCACCGACGCCCCGCTGCCGCTCAACGTGCCGTTCCACACCTGGTTGATGGTCTGGCCGCTGGGCCAGGTCCAGTTCGCGGTCCACCCGGAGTACGTCCGGGTGCTGTGGTTCATGATCGTCACTTCGCCCTGGAAGCCGCCACCCCAGGCGGTGACCACCTTGTACACCGCCATGCAGGAGCCGGCCGGCATGGTCGGGCTGGTCGTCACCGGCGGAGGCGAGGTCGGCGGCGCGGTCGTCGGGGGCGCGGTGGTCGGCGGCGCGGTGGTCGGCGGCGCGGTCGTCGGGGGGTTGCTGCCGCCCGAGCCGATCCCGGTCACCTCGCCGTTACCGCCGTCGAACGTCACGTCCGAGCAGCCGAAGAAGTTCTCCTGGCTGTCCGAGCGGACCCAGCGCGAGTAGATGATGTGCCGGCCGCTCTTGTTCGACGGCAGGTTGCCGGTGAAGTAGTAGTGACCGTCGTTGGTGCCGACCGCGCCGCGCTGCGGCGGGTTGGTCACCTGCAGGAACGGCTGCTCCTCCAGGTCGCTCCAGGCCAGCGGCCGGTTCGGGCTCCAGCTGTCCTTGGTCACGTAGAAGTAGAACGTGCCCGGGTGGTGGGCCCAGTTGCTGTACCGGAACTCCATCGACCGGCCCGCCGTCAGGTGGGTGATCGGCCAGTCGTTGCGCGCCGCGTCGTACCCGCTGAAGCCGGGGTTGCCGCCGCTGCACAGCTTGCCGTCGGGGATGAACCCGACGGTCCGCCCGCCGGCGTCGGAGCGCAGCACGCTGAACCAGTTGTACAGCGAGTTCGCGCCGCTCTCGGCCACCGCCGACGAGCAGGCGGGGTTGTTCGGCCGGATCTCACCGGTCCCGGTGAGGCCGTCCTTCCAGCACAGGTAGGTGCGGGCGCCCGGCGTCATGGCCGCGCCGTGCGCGGCCGCCGGTCCGGAGTTGGTGACCAGGGCGAACGCGCCCAGGGTCAGGGTGGCGGCCGCGGTGAGCAACGCGGCCGTACGGGATCGGGATCGGTGCACGGGGATCTCCTGACTCGCGGAGCGTGGCCCGGTTCGGCCCGCCCCGCTGCGACGAGCGGATGCGACGATCGCGGTGCCCGCGCCCGGTCGGAGTGCGGCCGTGGCCGTCGACGGGCGCGCACCGTCTGCGGTCCGTTGCCCAACGGACCGTGGATGCCCTCGCGTCGGATCGACCCGGCGGCCGGTGACGCGGCAGCCCCCGCGTCGTCACCCGGCACCGCCATCCCACCACGTCCGGGCGCGGCCCGCAATAGGCGCCGTTCGATGCCAGGGTCCCGGCGCGCGGTGGCGCCGGTATGCGCCAGGATCGGGGTAGGACGACGAGGGGAGCCAGGATGGGGTACGCGGTGGTGCTCGGCGAGGCGCTGGTGGACCTGCTCGACGCCGAGCGCGACGGAGAGCCCGTCTATCGGCAGGCGATCGGCGGGGGACCGCTCAACGTGGCGGTGGCGACCGCTCGGCTCGGCGGAGACGCGCGGTTCGTCGGGTCGCTCGGCGACGACGCGCTGGCCGGACGGATCCGCGCCTTCCTCACCGACGCCGGTGTGGACGTGAGCGGGACGGTGACCGTGCCGGCCCCGACAGCGCTCGCGGTGGCCACCTTCGCCGGCCCCGAGCCGGACTTCCGCTTCTACGGCGAGCCCCGCTCGTACGCGCTGCTCGGCCCGGACGACCTGGACGTGGCGCTGGTCGAGGGCGCGGACGTGCTCTACTGCGGCTCGATCGTGCTGCTCGACCCGCCGGTGCTCGCCGCCGCCCGCCGCGCCTGGTCGATCGCGGGCGCGCTGCGGGTGTTCGACCCGAACGTGCGGCCCCGGCTGCTCACCGCCCCGGACGCGCTGGACGGGCTGCGCGCGGTGGTCGCCGAGTTCGCCGCCGCCGCGCACCTGGTCAAACTCAGCAGCGCCGACGCGCGGGTGCTCTACCCGCACGAGCCGGTCGAGGGCGTGGCCGCGTACCTGCGGGAACTGGGCGCGAGCACGGTCGTGGTCACGCTCGGCGCGGACGGCGCGCTGGTCGCCGCTGGCGACGACGTGGTGCGCGTGCCCGCGCCGAAGGTGGACGCGGTGGACGCGACCGGCGCGGGGGACTCGGTGATGGGCGCGCTGGTGGCCGAGCTGCTGGCCGCCGGTGAGCCGGCCGACCCGGCCGGGTGGCGGGACCGGGTGGCGTTCGCGCTGCGGGTGGCCGCAGTGGTCTGCGAGTCCCCGGGTGGCGCCACCGCCATGCCCACCCGCGCCGAGGTGACCGCCCGCTTCGCGTGAAAGGAAGGGCCCCTTGTTAACGCCTCAGGTAGAGAAGGGGCCCCTTCTTAACGCGCTCAGCGCTCAGCCCGCGTGCGGGTCATCGTCAGGACGGTGACCAGGGTGAGAACGGCGGCGCCGGCCAGGACCGTGGCCATCGGCAGCGCGCTGCCCTCGCCGCCGAGCCCGACCAGGGGCGCGGCCAGCGCGCCGACGACCGACTGGATGCCGCCCATCAGCGCGGCGGCGGTGCCGGCGTGGCGGGCGTGCGCGTCCAGCGCCAGCGCCGTGCTGTTCGGCGTCACCATGCCCAGCGCGCCGACGTACCCGAACAGCGCCACCGCGGTCAGCGCGAGGCCGTCGGTCAGCGCGCCGCTCAGCACGCCGGCCGCGGCGACCAGGCCGACCGCCAGCGCGGTGACCAGCAGCCGGCGTGGCGGGAACCGGTCGAGCAGCCGGGCGTTCAGCTGCCCGACGGCCACCAGGCCGAGCGCGTTGACGCCGAAGATGACGCTGAACACCGCCGCGGAGACGCCGAAGACGTCCTGGAACACGAACGACGACCCCGAGATGTACGCGAACAGCCCGGCGAAGGCGAAGCCCTGGGTCAGCGCGTACCCGAGGTAGACCCGGTCGGCGAGCAGCGACCGCATGGTCCGGGCGGTGGCCCCCAGCCCGCCGGTGCTGCGGCGCTCGGCCGGCAGCGTCTCCGGCAGGCGCAGCGCGACCGCGACGGCCAGCACCGCGCCGATGGCGGCCAGCACCAGGAAGACGGACCGCCAGGAGCCGAACCGGAGCACCAGGCTGCCCACGCCCGGCGCCGCGATCGGCGCGACCCCGAAGACCAGGGTGAGCCGGGAGAAGTACTTCGCGGCGTCCCGGCCCGAGTAGAGGTCGCGGACCACGGCGCGGGCGACCACCACGCCCATGCCGCCGGCCAGGCCCTGGGCGAACCGGACGGCGGCCAGCAGCGGGGCGTTCGGCGCCGCCGCGCACGCCAGCGCCAGCACGGTGTACGCGACCACGCCCACCAGCACCGGGCGGCGGCGCCCCCAGCGGTCGCTGAGCGGCCCGGTGACGAGCTGGCCGAACGCCAGGCCGATCAGGCAGGTGGTCAGCGAGAGCTGGATGCCGGCCTGGTCGGCGCCGAGGTCGCGGGTCATGGCCGGGAACGCGGGCAGGTACATGTCCAGCGAGAGCGGGCCGATCGCGGTGAGCGTGCCGAGCAGCACCAGCAGGCTCGCGCCCCCGGTGGACGCGGTGGCGCCGGCACCGGTCGGGCGGGCGGCGGGCGGCGCGGCTTGACTCACGAGCGGGTACCCCCTGAAATCCGATGTGCTCGGGTACCTTACCTCTGTAGTCAGAACTATTGCGATGTGAGGCGGGTGACCCCGTGTCGACGAACGAGCAGGTCGCGCGGTTCGGCGCGGTCCTCGGGGAGCTGCACCGGCTCGTGCGCCGCCGGTCCACGGCGCGCGCCGGGCGGGACCCGCTGCCCGAAGCTCAGGTGGAACTGCTCCTGCTCGTCCGGGACACGCCGGGCATCAGCGGCAAGGACGTGGCCCGGCGCCTCGGCACGGCGCCCAACACGGTGAGCACGCTGGTCCGCGACCTCACCGACGCCGGGCTGCTGGCCCGCGACCGCGACCCCGCCGACCGCCGCGTGGTCCGGCTGCGCGTCACCGAGGCCGCCCACCGGCGGATGGCCGACCACCAACGGCACCGCACCGCGCTGCTCACCGAGGCGCTGGCCGACCTCGACCCGGCGGCGCGCGACGCGATCCTGGCCGCCGCCCCGCACCTCGACACGCTGCTCACCACGCTGCGGGCACACACCCGCCCGGAACGGGACCCCCGTACGTCCGGAAACCCGGTGGCCGCCGCGCCGCCCGGCACCGGATGATCGCCCGGTGATGCTGCACCAGGACGAGACACCTGTGGACGAGGGGATCGTCCGGGCGCTGCTGACCGACCAGCGCCCCGAGTGGGCCGCGCTGCCGTTGACCCCGGCCGGCGCCGGGACCGACAACACCATGTACCGGCTCGGCGACGACCTGCTCGTCCGGCTGCCCCGCACCGCGGAGAAAGCCGGCGCGCTGCGCAAGGAACAGCTGTGGCTGCCCCGGCTCGCGCCACTGCTGCCGTACCCGGTGCCGGAACCGCTCCACGCCGGGACGCCGACCGCCGCCTTCCCGCTGCCGTGGTCGGTGCAGCGGTGGATCCACGGCGACGAGGTCGGACCCGGCACGGTCCGGGACTGGGCCGCCCTCGGGGCCGACCTGGCGGTGTTCGTGCGTCACCTGCACGCGGCCGACCTGCTCGGCGCGACCCGCGCGGACGCGCTGAGCGGATACCGCGGCGGCAGCCTGCACCCCTGTGACACCTGGGTCAGCGCGGCGCTCGACGACTGCCGGCGCAGGATCGGCGACGAGACCGACGTCGACACCCTGCACCGGCTCTGGCGCGACGCCCTCACCCTGCCCGAACCCACCGGCCGGCACGTCTGGCTGCACAGCGACCTCAAGCCCACCAATGTGCTGGCACGCGACGGCCGGCTGTGCGCGGTGATCGACTTCGGCGGGCTGACCGTCGGGTTCCCGGACGCGGAACACGCGCCGATCTGGGACCTGCCGCCGCCGGCCCGGCACGCCTACCGGGAGGCGCTCGGTGTCGACGACGTGACCTGGGTACGGGCCCGCGCCTGGGCGCTCGGGGTGGCGGCCAGCGGCGTCTCCTACTACTGGCACACGTTCCCGGCGTTCGTCGCCGAGTGCCGCAACCGTCTCCGCGAGATCCTCGCCGACGCCGGCTGAGCCCGGGCCGCCGCTCAGGCGGTGCCGTCGAGTTCGGCGTAGCCGCGGCGGGCGGCGATCAGGCCCGGCCGGGCGCCGAACGGCGACTCGGCCGCCACCCGCTCCGGCGGCGCGCTGCCGGTGTGCCCGGCGCGGATCAGCCACGCCTGCCGCGCGAGCTGCGCGTGCTGCTCGCGGACGAAATCCGCGCCGACCGGCTCGCCGTGGCCCGGCACCACCACCGTCGCGGGCGTGGTCAGCCGCAGCAGGTCGGCCAGCGCGTCCGGCCACCGCAACGGGTACGACTCCTCGAACGCCGGCGGCCCGCTCTGCTCCACCAGATCGCCGGCCACCAGCACGTCCGCATCGGGCACGTGCACCACCAGGTCGGCGTCGGTGTGCCCGTGCCCGGGATGGCGCAGCACCACCCGGCGGCCACCGACGTCGAGCACCGTCTCCTCGACCACCTCGTGCGTCGGCGCCCGCAGCTCGGTACGCGCCAGCTCCTCGGCCAGCGCCGGATCCTCGGCGCGCATCTCCTCGTACGCGGCGCGGCGCAGCGCGTCCGGCCGGTCCCGCAGCGCCGCCACGGCCTGCGGGTGCGCGTAGATCGCGGTGTCCGGCCCGGCCAGCGTGGCGTTGCCGAAACAGTGGTCGAAGTGGTGGTGCGTGTTCACGATCGTCCACGGGTACGGCGTCACCGCCCGCGCCGCCGCCGCCAGTTCCCGCGCCTGCCCGGCCGTGGAGAGCGTGTCGACCAGCAGCGCCGCGCCGTCGCCGACCACGAGCACCACGTTCACCGCCAGCAGCGGCTCACGTCGCACGTGCACACCGGGGGCGACCTCGGTGAAGCCGGCGGTCATGACGGGCCGAGGGCCCGCTCGACGAAGCGCTGCCGGTCGACCAGCGCCCGCTCGACCCGGCCCTGCGCCGCCACCGTCGGACCGTCGGTGACAGTCACCTCGAAGACGAGCCGCTTCCCGTCGACCTTCACCAGCTCGGTGTGGGCGGCCACGGTACGCCCGACCGGGGTGGCCGCGCGGTGCTCCAGCTCCACCCGTACGCCGACGGTGGTCGACCCGGACGGCATCCGGGTCGCGGTGGCGGCCACCGTCGCCGCCTCGGCCAGCGCCAGCACGCGCGGGGTGCCGAGCACCGGCACGTCCCCGGAGCCCACCGCCTGCGCGGTGTCGGCGTCGGTCACTGTCAGCTCGACGCGGGCGGTCAGGCCCGGCGTGAAGGGCGACTCCGGCTGCTCCTGCATGCGGCCGAGCCTAGTGCAGATGAACGGGGGCCGTCCGGCGTCCGAGCCGCCGCGCCCGTGTCGTCCCCGCCCGCCCGCAGGCCCGCCCGTCGCCCGCCGTTAACCTTGTCCGCGATGGCCGAGCAGACACAATCTCCGACCCCCGCCCCCGACGCGACCACCGAGTCGCCCGACGGCGGGCGCCGCCGTGTGATCGCGATGACCATCTGGGGCGTCGCCTTCGTGGCGGGCTGGCTCGTCATCGGCCTGCCCACCGACCCGGCGTACGCGTTCCTGTGGATCTGGGCCGGCACCGTCGCCTGGAACTCGGCCCGCCCGTGGCGCAGCCACCTGCGCTTCGCCCGGGACTGGATCCCGGTGGTGCTGCTGCTCGCCGCGTACAACCTGTCCCGGGGCTTCGCCGACAACGGCGCCACCCCGCACGCGATGGAGCTGATCGTCGCCGACCGGTTCCTCACCGGCTGGCTCACCGGCGGTGAGGTGCCGACGATCTGGCTGCAGGAGCGCCTGTACGACCCGTCCGAGGTGCGCTGGTGGGACGTGCTGGTGAGCTGGATCTACTTCTCGCACTTCGTGGCGACGTTCGCCGCCGCGGCCGTGCTGTGGATGCGCAACCGGCGGCGCTGGATCGCGTACATGTCCCGCTGGGGCTTCCTGTGCGCGGCCGGCCTGGTCACCTACTTCGCCTACCCGGCCGCGCCGCCGTGGTGGGCGGCGCAGAACGGCCTGCTGACCGAGGTCGCGCGGATCTCCACCCGGGGGTGGAAGGAGATCGGCATGCACGGCGCGGGCAATCTGCTCAACGCCGGGCAGATCGCCTCCAACCCGGTGGCCGCGATGCCGTCGCTGCACACCGCGTTCGCGCTGTTCGTGGTGCTGTTCTTCATGCGGTCGGTGCGCAAGCGCTGGTGGCCGCTGATGCTGGCGTATCCGCTGGCCATGACGTTCACGCTGATGTACAGCGGCGAGCACTACCTGATCGACGTGCTGGTCGGCTGGGCGTACGTGGGCATGACGTTCCTGGTGGTCGGCCTGGCCGAGCGCTGGTGGGCGGCGCGGCGGGCCCGGCGTGCCGGTGAGCCCGCCGGCGCGGCCGGCGTGCCGCAGCCCGCCACCGCGGCCGAGGCCGACGCCCCCGCCGACGACCGGGACGCGGTGCCGGCCGAGCGACGCTAGCCCCGCTGGCGGGTCAGCGGCGGTGGTCGGCCCGGCGCGCGGCCCGCGACCGCTCGGTCAGCTCCGCGGCCAGCTCCCAGGCGTCGGCCAGGTCCCGGTCGACCGCCGCCGCCCCGGCCCCGCCCGCGGTGTCCGCGTGCACGGTGGCCAACCGCAGCAACCGCTGCGCCGGCCCCTGCGTGACGCGCACGCTCTGGATCCGGGCGTACGGCACCAGCGTCAGCTGGCGGGTCAGCAGCCCGGACCGGGCCACGAACACCCGCTCGTCGAGGCCGGCGCCGACCACCTTGCGGCTCAGCGGGCGCAGCCAGCGGGCCCGGGACGGGGGCGGCGTGCCGGGCAGCTCGTCCAGCCGCACGCCGGGCAGCACCTCCGCCACCACCATCGCGCCGGTGCCGGCGTCGCCGACCGGCAGCAGCCGGTCCGGGCGGTTGCGGTCGTCCGGCTCACCGGCCGAGTAGCCGGCCACCTCCAGCCGCAGCCGCAGCCAGCCCTTCATCCGCCAGAGCAGCGGCCAGGTCGCCCGCACGGTCTGCACCCGGTGCAGTGGCACCGTCTGCACCCGCGTCTCCAGCAGCCCGTTGTGCACACGCAGCGTGCCGTCGTCCCGGTCGAGCCGGAAACTCCAGTCGTCGAGCACCCGCCGGACCGGTTGCAGCACCACACCCGCCATAGCGGTGAGCGTGCTCGCCACCGCGATGAACGACCACGAGCCCTCGGAGAGGAACTGGGCGCCCACGAACACCACGCCGACCGGCAGCAGGAACGCCTGCGGCGTGAGCAACTGGCTGACCAGCAGGTCCTGGTTGCGGACGACGTGCAGCCGGCGGCCGGCCGGCGCGGACGCGACCGGCGTACCCGGGGCGGCCGGCACGCCCGGCTCGGCCACGGCGGACGGGGCCCGGCCGGCGACAGCGAGCAGCCGCTGCCGCAGCGCGGTGGCCTCGGCCACGCTGAGGTAGGCCAGCGGCGCCTCGGTCTTGCCCCCGCCGACCACCTCGAGCCGCAGCTCGGCCAGGCCGGTGAGCTGGGCCAGCAGCGGCCGGACCACCTCCACCGCCTGCAACCGCTCCAGCGGGATGGCGCGCGTGCGCCGCCACAGCAGGCCCTCGTACACGCGCAGCTCCCGGCCCACCAGGTGGTAACCGGTGTTCCACCAGCTCACCACGGACAGCACGGTGGCCCCGAGCACGAAGACCGTGACCAGCAGGGCGAACCAGCCGAACCCGACCCGCGACAGCGTCGACCAGGACAGACCGGCGATCACGACGACGAGTGACTTCGCGCCGTGCAGCGCGGGGCTCAGCGGATGCAGCCGCTGCCGCGGTTCCTCCCCGTCGGACGAGGGCGCGGCGGCCGGACCCCAGGGTCCCGGGTACGGCGGCGCGGGCGCGGGCCACGGCCCGGGCGTCGCGTCGGCTGCCGTCCCGTATCCGGGCGGGGGCCCGTAACCGGGTGGTGGCGCGTATCCGGGCGGTGGTCCGTAGCCGGGCGGCGCGGCGGACGGCCCGTAACCCGGCCCGGGCGGCTGTTCCGGACCGGCCGGCGGTGGGGGACCGGGCGCCGCCCCGGGCCGGTCGTCGTGGGGCCGCGGCGCGCCGGGATCGCTCCGGTCGCTCACAGGCCCTCCGCCCGGTCCTCGCCCAGCGCGGTGAGCCGGTCGCGCAGCCGGGACGCCTCGGCCGGACGCAGCCCCGGCACCCGGGCGTCGCTGGCGGCCGCCGCCGTGTGCAACTGCACAGTGGCGAGGTCGAAGGCACGCTCCAGCGGACCGGCGCTCACGTCGACGAACTGCATCCGGGAGTACGGCACGATGGAGAGCCGCCGCACCAGCAGACCGTGCCGCACCAGCAGGTCGTCGTCGCGCTCGGCGTACCCCCAGGCGCGGACCGCACGCACGATGGTGATCGCCCGCCAGACGCCGATCAGCAGGGCCACGCCGACGGCGGCGCCGAGCAGCCAGTGCCCGGACAGCGCCCAGGCCACGCCGAGCACCACGAGCGCCACCGCCAGCCCGATGCCGAGCCGGATCAGCTCCACCCAGATCAGGTCGCGGGAGATCGGCCGCCAGTCGACGGTGTCCGGCCAGGGCTCCAGCGCGCTGCGCGACGCGGGCGGGAGGCCGGTGTGGCCGTCACCGCTCACCGGGAGGACCTGCCGTGCTCGCCGCCGGTACGGGCTCGGGTCGTCTGCTCGCTCACGCTTCGAGCGTAGGCGATCAGGGAAGCGGGACCACCTCGCGGAGGAAGCCGCGTGCGTCGAGGAAGTCCCCGAGGGAGTCCCGGTGCGCCGGGCAGGCGAGCCAGGTCTTGCGCCGGTCGGGCGCGTGCAGGCGGGGATTGTGCCAGCGAAGCTGGTAGGCGGCGGGAGCGCGACACCCCCGCGCCGAGCAGATCAGCTCGTCTTCGGGGGCGTTGGGAGTCGTCACCGGGGCGAGTCTAGGCGTCGCACGCCGGGAGTTTTAGCGCCGGGCGGCCACGGGGGGAGCCGCCCGGCGACGGGGTGAATCGTACACACTGCGGACCCCTTTTTGTCCACCCGTGTTCAGCGTTTTCGTGCGGCGGTACGGCGTGGCCGGACGGCGCGGCGAAAATCGTGCCTCTCCCACCCTCGGCTCTCAGCGAGGCATGACAGTCTTGATACGCACCACGCCGCGACGACGACCCTGCTGTGGAGGACCGGTGGCCCAGCCGACCACACCCGACGTGCCGAACCCGACCGAGGCGCCGCCGGACGCCCCGCCCCCGGCGGCCACCACCCCGGCGCAGGACGCCACGCTGCTGGAGCGGGCGCTGTTCGAGACCAAGCGGGTGATCGTCGGCCAGGACCGGATGGTCGAGCGGATGTTCGTCGCGCTGCTGGCCCGGGGGCACTGCCTGCTGGAGGGCGTACCGGGCGTGGCCAAGACGCTCGCCGTGGAGACGCTGGCCCGGGTCGTCGGCGGATCGTTCGCCCGGGTCCAGTTCACGCCGGACCTGGTGCCCGCCGACATCATGGGCACCCGGATCTACCGGCAGTCCAGCGAGAAGTTCGACGTCGAGCTGGGTCCGGTCTTCGTCAACTTCCTGCTCGCCGACGAGATCAACCGCGCGCCGGCCAAGGTGCAGTCGGCGCTGCTGGAGGTGATGAGCGAGCGGCAGGTCTCCATCGGTGGCGAGAGTCACCGGGTGCCGGACCCGTTCCTGGTGATGGCCACCCAGAACCCGATCGAGCAGGAGGGCGTCTACCCGCTGCCGGAGGCGCAGCGGGACCGCTTCCTCATGAAAATCGTCGTGGGCTACCCGACCGATGCCGAGGAACGCGAGATCGTCTACCGGATGGGCGTCGCCCCGCCGGAGCCGGCCCGGGTGTTCGACACCCCCGACCTGATCGCCCTGCAGCGCAAGGCCGACCAGGTCTTCGTGCACAACGCGCTCGTCGACTACGCGGTCCGGCTGGTGCTCGCCACCCGGGCGCCGGCCGAGCACGGCATGCCCGACGTCGCCCAGCTCATCCAGTACGGCGCCAGCCCGCGCGCCTCGCTCGGCCTGGTCCGGGCCACCCGCGCGCTGGCGCTGCTGCGCGGGCGCGACTACGCGCTGCCGCAGGACGTGCAGGACATCGCGCCGGACATCCTGCGGCACCGGCTGGTGCTCAGCTACGACGCGCTCGCCGACGACGTGCCGGCCGACCACATCGTGCACCGGGTGATGTCGACCATCCCGCTGCCCGCCGTCGCGCCCCGTCAGCAGGCCGCGCCGCCGCCGGCGGTGCCGCACAACGGATGGCCCGGGCAGCGGCCGTGACCCCGCCCACCCGGCTCGCCACCGGCGACCGCTCCGGAGCCGTGCTGGCCCGGCTCCAGCTCATGGTCACCCGCAAGCTGGACGGGCTGCTCCAGGGCGACTACGCCGGGCTGCTGCCCGGCCCGGGCAGCGAGGCGGGGGAGTCCCGGGAGTACCGGCCCGGCGACGACGTGCGCCGGATGGACTGGCCGGTCACCGCCCGCACCACCATGCCGCACGTGCGGCGTACGGTCGCCGACCGCGAGCTGGAGACCTGGCTGGCTGTGGACATGTCGGCCAGCCTGGACTTCGGCACCGGGCGGTGGCTCAAGCGGGACGTGGCGGTCGCCGCCGTCGCCGCGCTGGCCCACCTCACCGTGCGGGGCGGCAACCGGATCGGCGCCGTCGTCGGCACCGGCGGGGCCGGTGGGCCGGGGACGATGCTGCGGCTGCCCGCCCGGTCCGGCCGCAAGGAGGCCCAGGGGCTGCTGCGGGCGGTGGCCGGCGCCGAGATCCGGCCCGGTCGCAGCGACCTCGGCGCGCTCGTCGACATGCTCAACCGGCCGCCCCGGCGGCGCGGCGTGGCGGTGGTCATCTCCGACCTCCTCGCGCCGCCGCAGCAGTGGGGCCGGCCGCTGCGTAAGCTGCGGGTCCGCCACGACGTGCTGGCCGTGGAGGTGGTCGACCCGCGGGAACTGGAACTGCCCGACGTGGGGGTGCTGCCGGTGGTCGACCCGGAGAGCGGGGAACTGCACGAGGTGCAGACCGCCGACCCGGGACTGCGCCGCCGGTACGCCGAGGCGGCGGCCGCCCAGCGCGGGGCGATCGCCGCCGAGCTGCGCGCCGCGGGCGCGGCCCACCTGCGCCTGCGTACCGACCGAGACTGGCTGCTGGACATGGTGCGTTTCGTCGCCGCGCAGCGGCACGCCCGCACCCGAGGGACGACGCGATGATCCGTTTTCTGCAACCGTGGTGGCTGCTGGCCGTGCTGCCGGTGCTCGCCCTCGCCGCCGCGTACGTCTGGCGGCAACTGCACCGCCGGCAGTACGCGCTGCGGTTCACAAACGTCGACCTGCTGCGTACCGTCGCGCCCAAGGGACTGGGCTGGCGGCGGCACGTGGCGGCCACCGCGTTCCTGCTCTGCCTGCTGGTGCTGGCGACCGGGCTGGCCCGCCCGGCGATCGACACCCGCGAGCCGCTGGAGCGGGCCACCGTCATGCTCGCCATCGACGTGTCGCTGTCGATGCAGGCCGACGACGTGTCACCGAACCGCCTGGAGGCGGCGCAGGAGGCGGCCAAGCAGTTCGTCGGCGAGCTGCCGGAGAGCTACAACCTAGGGCTCGTGTCGTTCGCGAAGTCCGCGAACGTGCTGGTGCCGCCGACCAAGGACCGGGCGGCGGTGAACACCGCCATCGACGGGCTGGTGCTGGCCGAGGCGACAGCCACCGGCGAGGCGGTCTTCACCTGCCTGGAGGCGATCCGGTCGGTGCCGGCCGACGGCGCCGCCGGCATCCCGCCGGCCCGGATCGTGCTGCTGTCCGACGGCTACCGGACCTCCGGCCGGTCGGTGGAGGAGGCCGCCGCGGCGGCGCAGGCGGCGAACGTGCCGGTGTCCACCATCGCGTTCGGCACCGACTCGGGCCAGGTCGACATCGGCGGGCAGCTCCAGCGGGTGCCGGTGGACCGCACCGCGCTGTCCCAGCTCGCGGAGACCACCCAGGGCTTCTTCTACGAGGCCGCGTCGGCCAGCGAGCTGAAGCAGGTCTACCAGGACATGGGCAGCTCGATCGGCTACCGGACCGAGCCGCGCGAGATCACCCAGTGGTACGCGGGCGTCGCCCTGCTGCTGGCGCTGTGCGCGGGCGGGCTGAGTCTGCTCTGGACGTCCCGGCTGGTCTGAGCCGGGCCCGGCCGGCGGTGGTCAGTGACCGCCGCCGGCCAGCACGAACAGGACCGCCACCCAGACGGCGGCGAGGGTGAAACCCAGGGGGGCGACGTAACGGCTCATGGGTGTGCTCCGTGGCGACAGTCGGCCCGGTGCGGGCCGTGGGGGGTCGGGGCGTACGCGCACGAAGTCGTGACCGGGTGCTCCGCCGCGCGGCAGGGCCGCCCCGGCGTGGGCGCCGGAGAGCGGATGCGGTGCGGAGGGCGGGAAGCGGGTCAGCCGCGTCGACCGAGCCGTGGCTCAGCGGGGCTGACGGTGGGCCCGGCCACGACTGGGAGGATCGCTATCTCGCACAGCGATCACCTCCTACGGTCGGCGGGGCCCGGAACGCGGGCGCAGACCGGCCCGCAGACCCGGTGATCGTACACCGGTGTGTGCGGGTGTCGCGCGCGCGGCCGCCGACCCCGGCGGCGCCGGCGTGTGACCTGCTCGGGTTAGCGCTTACCTACCGGTAACCCCTAGGCTCCGACCGGACCGAGAGATCACTGGAGCAGAGGGGGATCCGTGGCCCGTACGGTGCTGGTGACCGGCGGCAACCGGGGGATCGGCCTGGCCATCGCGCAGGCCTTCGCCAAGCAGGGCGACCGGGTGGCCGTCACGTACCGGAGCGGCGAGGCCCCGGAGGGCCTGTTCGGGGTGCGGTGTGACGTGACCGACGCCGAGTCGGTCGACGCCGCGTTCACCGCGGTCGAGGCCGAGCTGGGCCCAGTGGAGGTGCTCGTCGCCAACGCCGGCATCACCGACGACACGCTGCTCATGCGGATGTCCGAGGAACAGTTCACCCGTGTGCTCGACACCAACCTGAGCGGCTCGTTCCGGGTCGCCAAGCGGGCCTCGACGAAGATGCTCCGGAACCGGTGGGGCCGGATGATCTTCATCTCCTCGGTGGTCGGCCTCTTCGGTGGCGCGGGCCAGGTCAACTACGCGGCCAGCAAGGCCGGCCTGGTCGGTGTGGCCCGCTCGATCACCCGCGAGCTGGGCAGCCGCAACATCACCGCGAACGTGGTGGCGCCCGGCTTCATCGACACCGACATGACCGCCGGGCTGCCCGAGGAACGCAAGGCGGAGCTGCGCAAGGCGATCCCGGCCGGGCGGATGGCCACCCCGGACGAGGTCGCGGGCGTCGTCACCTGGCTCGCCTCGGACGCGGCCGGCTACGTCACCGGCGCCGTCATCCCGGTCGACGGCGGCCTCGGCATGGGTCACTGAGCAGAGCACGGAGGAGACACGCAATGTCCGGACTTCTCGCCGGTAAGCGACTGCTGGTCACCGGCGTCATCACCGACGCCTCGATCGCCTTCTCGGTGGCGAAACTCGCCCAGGAGAACGGCGCCCAGGTCGTGCTCACCGGCTACGGCCGGCTCTCCCTGGTGGAGCGGATCGCCAAGCGGCTGCCCGAACCCGCGCCGGTGATCGAGCTGGACGTCACCAGCGAGGAGCACCTGGCCGGGCTGGCCGACAAGGTACGCGAGCACGTCGACGGCCTGGACGGGGTGGTGCACTCGATCGGGTTCGCCCCGCAGAGCTGCCTCGGCGGCGGCTTCCTCGACGCCCCGTGGGCGGACGTGGCCACCGCGCTCCAGGTCTCCACCTACTCGTACAAGTCCCTGGCCATGGCCGCGCTGCCGCTGATGTCCTCCGGCGGTGCCGTGGTGGGCCTCACCTTCGACGCCACCAAGGCGTGGCCGGTCTACGACTGGATGGGCGTGGCCAAGGCCGGGCTGGAGTCCGCCTCCCGCTACCTGGCGCTGCACCTGGGCAAGCAGGGCATCCGCAGCAACCTGGTCGCGGCCGGCCCGCTGCGCACCATCGCCGCCAAGTCCATCCCCGGCTTCGACCAGTTCGAGGACGCCTGGACCGAGCGGGCCCCGCTGGGCTGGAGCCTCACCGACCAGGAGCCGGCCGCACGGGCCTGCCTGGCGCTGCTGTCGGACTGGTTCCCGGCCACCACCGGCGAGATCGTCCACGTCGACGGCGGCTACCACGCCATCGGCGCCTGAGATGTAAGGAAGGGCCCCTTCTTAACGCCTCGCGCATAGGAAGGGGCCCTTCTTAACACCCCATGCCCGGGTGGTCACCGCGCCGACCAGGGGGCGTCGCCACACCGTCACGGCGGGCGAGGAAGAATGGACCCCATGGCGTACGACGCGTTGGTGCTGGTCTCCTTCGGCGGCCCGGAGCGGCCCGAGGACGTTCTCCCGTTCCTGCAGAACGTCACCCGGGGGCGGGGGGTGCCGCCGGAGCGGCTGGCCGAGGTCGCCGAGCACTACCTGCACTTCGGCGGGGTGTCGCCGATCAACCAGCAGTGCCGTGACCTGCTCGCGGCGATCCGCGCGGACTTCGCCGCCAACGGCGTCGACCTGCCGGTCTACTGGGGCAACCGCAACTGGGATCCGATGCTCGCCGACACGGTGGCGCGGATGCGCGACGACGGGATCACCCGGGCGCTGGCGTTCGTCACCAGCGCGTACGGCGGCTACTCCTCCTGCCGGCAGTACCAGGAGGACATCGCCTCGGCCCGCGCCGCGGTCGGCCCGGACGCTCCGCTGATCGAGAAGCTGCGCCAGTTCTGGGACCACCCCGGCTTCATCGAGCCGCACGCCGACGCGGTCCGCGCCGCGCTCGCCCAGCTCGACCCCGCGAAGCGGGACAGCACCCGGCTGGTCTTCACCGCGCACTCGGTCCCGATGTCGGCGGCCGCCAGCGCCGGCCCGCACGGCGGCCGGTACACCGCCCAGCTCGAGGAGGTCGCCCGGCTGGTGCACGCTGCGGCCGCGCCGGACCTCGCGTACGACCTGGTCTGGCAGAGCCGGTCCGGCCCGCCGCAGGTGCCGTGGCTGGAGCCGGACGTCAACGACCACCTAGCCACGCTGCCCGAGCAGGGCGTGACGAGCGTCGTGGTCAGCCCGATCGGCTTCGTCTCCGACCACCTGGAGGTGGTGTGGGACCTGGACACCGAGGCGCTGGAGACGGCCAAGCAGCTCGGCCTGGACTTCGTCCGCGCCGGCACCCCGGGCGTCGACCCGCGGTTCGTCGCGATGGTCCGCGAGCTGGTGCTGGAACGCACCGCCCCGGACGGCGAGCGGCTGCGCCGCCGGCTCGGCGAACTGCCGGCCTGGGACACCTGCCCGGCGTTGTGCTGCGTACCCCCGGCCCGCCGGCCCTGAGCCCGACCCGACGACACCCCTGGGGACGACACGATGCTTGACCGCAAGCCGGTGCAGAGCTGGCTCACCGACATGGACGGCGTGCTGGTGCACGAGGGGCAGCCGGTGCCGGGCGCGCCGGAGTTCGTCAAGAAGCTGCGTGCCTCCGGCAAGCCGTTCCTGGTGCTGACGAACAACTCCATCTACACCCCGCGTGACCTCCAGGCCCGGCTGGCCCGGATGGGGCTGGACGTGCCGGAGGAGGCGATCTGGTCGTCCGCCCTGGCCACCGCCCAGTTCCTGGCCGACCAGCGGCCGGGCGGGACCGCGTACGTCATCGGTGAGGCCGGGCTGACCACGGCGCTGCACGCGGTGGGGTACGTGCTCAGCGACTTCGCCCCGGACTACGTGGTGCTGGGGGAGACGCGCACCTACAGCTTCGAGGCGATAACCAAGGCGATCCGGCTGATCAACGACGGCGCCCGGTTCATCTGCACCAACCCGGACGCCACCGGCCCGTCGATGGAGGGCGCGCTGCCGGCGGCCGGTTCGGTGGCGGCGATGATCTCCAAGGCGACGGGCGTCGACCCGTACTTCGTCGGCAAGCCCAACCCGATGATGATGCGCTCGGCGCTGAACACCATCGACGCCCACTCCGAGTCGACCGCGATGATCGGCGACCGGATGGACACCGACATCCTGTGCGGCCTGGAGGCCGGCCTGGAGACGATCCTGGTGCTCACCGGCATCAGCAGCCGGGCCGAGGCCGAGCGGTACCCGTACCGTCCGTCGCGGATCGTCGACTCGGTGGCCGACCTGATCGACGAGGTCTGAGCCCGGGTTCTACAGCCGCAACGGCGCGTTGCAGGCGGCCACCAGGGCCTGCCGGCAGGCGGTGGTCAGCGGCCGAAGCGCCGCATCGCGCTGCTGCGCCTCGTAGGTGTTCACCGCGCCGCCGGGCGCGCTCTCCCCGGCCAGCGCCAGCACCCGATCGAGTACGGCGGCGCGCGCGAACAGCCGGCGGGCCCGCGGATCGAAGCCGGGCGGCAGGTCGGTGCCTCCGTCCGGGCGACGCAACGCGGCGAGCGCACCGGCCAGCTCGGGCCGCCACTGCGCGACGTCGAGGCGGGTCAGCGTGGCTGTCGTCTCGGCGAGCACCGCGGAGAGTTCCGCCTCGGCCTCCGCCGCGCCGGGCGTGGACAGGGACGCCTTCGGCGCGTCCGCCGGCAGCGGGTGGACCCGCCACAGCACTGTCTCCCAGGTCATCCCCGACCCGGAGGTGTGCGTGCGGACCTCCGGCACCAACCCCATGCCGCTGGCCACCACCGCCTCGCCGGCCACCAGCGCCGCCCCGGCGAACGCGCCCGGGCCGGGCAGGCCGCGCGGGTCGCCCGGCGCGGGCAGCACCAGGCGGATGTCGTCCGGGGAGTGCTTGGCCAGGCTGGGCAGCGCCTCCCGCAGGGACACGTCGGTCCAGGTGCCGGGTGCGTCGGCGACCAGGTGCTCCTCGTCGCCGGCGACCGCGTCGGCCACCTCGTCGAACGGCACCAGGCCGGCTCGCCAGGCACGCACCCAGGCGACGAACCGGCTCGACCGGCGCGGAGCCAGTGTGGCCGCGCCCGCTGCGGGGGAGGACATGCCGAAAGGGTACGTGCTCCGCGCCGCTGCTGTCTCGGCTGCCGCTCCGGTGGCGCGACCTGCCCCCAACTAACCCCTTCGCACCGTTTCGTGCCGACGGATGACGCCCCGGTCGGCGCGTCGGCGAGCGACACGCCGAGGTCGTGGCTAGCGTCTCCGGCATGGCGGGGCGATACGACGGCGACGTGCTGGCCGGCGACTGGCGGCGACGGAAGGTGACCCCCGAGGTCGACGCCGAGCCGGACCTGGTGGTCGAGGACGCCGACTCCGGGTTCTGCGGCGCGGTGGTCGGCTTCGACACCGGCGCGGTGGTGCTGGAGGACCGGCACGGGCGACGGCGAAACTTCCCGCTGCTGCCCGCCGCGTTCCTGCTCGACGGCCGGCCGGTCACGCTGCGGCGGCCGGCCCGCGCCCCGGTGCCCGCCGCGCGCCGCCGTACCGCGTCCGGCTCGATCGCTGTGGACGGCGTACGGGCGCAGGTCGCCAAGGCCAGCCGGATCTGGGTCGAGGGCGTGCACGACGCCGCGCTGGTCGAGCGGATCTGGGGCGACGACCTGCGCATCGAAGGCGTCGTGGTGGAACCGCTGGACGGCATCGACGCGCTCGCCGACGAGGTACGCGCGTTCGCGCCCGGCCCCGGCCGCCGCCTCGGCGTGCTGGTCGACCATCTCGTGCCCGGCTCGAAGGAGAGCCGGATCGTGGCCCGGGTGAACTCGCCGCACGTGCTGGTCACCGGGCACCCGTACGTCGACGTGTGGCAGGCGGTACGCCCGGACGCCCTGGGCATCGCGGCCTGGCCGGTGGTGCCGCCGGGGCAGCCCTGGAAGGAGGGCGTCTGCGCGGCGCTCGGGGTGGCCGAGCCGGCTGACATGTGGCGGCACATCCTGTCGCGCGTGGACAGTTTCGCCGACGTGGAGACGCCGCTGATCAACGCGATGGAGCGGTTGATCGACTTCGTCACCGAGCCTGTCTGAGAGGTCGGTTGCGGTTGAGGGCCGGGGGCGACCGTGTCCGGCTCCGGGCGGTCAGGCTTG